>JACRPT010000067.1:41589-44190 GCA_016223045.1 Candidatus Eiseniibacteriota bacterium | reverse complement strand
GAGCTCGGCCGCGCCCTGCCCCACCGCCTCCCGCGCATCGGTGCGGGCCTGCTCGGCGCGCTGCGCGGCGTCCGAGAGGAACCCGCCCAGCACCGGCAGCTGGGAACCCAGCTGCTTCACGCCCTTGATCGCCCCGCGCAGGGTGATCTTCTTCTTGAGCTTCCGGAAGAAGCCCTTCTTCTTCGCCACGGCGCCCTCCCCTAGGCCGCTTCGGCGACCGGCTTGAGCTCGTAGCCCACGAAGGTGGCGCGGATCACCCGCGTGGTGCCGCCGCCCGGAGTCACGTCGAGCTTGATCTTGAGGGAGCGCGTGGCGATCGCGTTCAGCGCGGTCGTCAGCATCCCCTCCTCGGTCAGGTCCACGTAGCAGTAGCCGGCGATCTGCTTGCTGCCCGAGGTCCCGGCGTCCACCGAGAACTCCTGCACCGAGCGGCGCTGCGCATCGGCCCACGGCACCTGGCGCCAGTGGTCGAACTTCTTCTCGGACTCGATTGAGATGTAGTTCACGATGTCGTCCACCGGCGCATCGTCGCGGTCCACCCGCAGCAGGAACCCCTCGATGATGCCGATGTCGGGGATCTCCAGCTCGAACTCCGACGAGGCGGAGTTGACGTCGGAGCGCTCGGTGTACTTGTGGGTGCGGATCACGGTCACTTCGTCGTGACCGTCGTTGGTCTCCTCGAGCACCGCGCGCACGCCGGCGCCGCTGTTGAGCGCGGCCGTTCCGCCGGTGTAGATCGCGGTGAGCGGCGCCCAGGTGATCTCGAGCACGATCTCCTTGTACGGGTCGGAGTCGAACAGCGAATCGGCGGGCCGCGCCTTCCGGAGCGCCAGGAAGTGCAGCGGGATGGTGGCGGCGATCGCCACCGCGGCCCCGGTCCCCACGGGCGGAACGATCTCGCCTTCCTTGCCCTCGAGGTGGTGGGCGACCCGGAACAGGTCACGGCCACCCACCGAGTGGATGGTCTTGCCGTCGGCGCGGATCTCGATCTTGCGGATGAGCCCCAGCGGAGCCTCCGCCTTGACCGTGCCGGCGACGCTGATGTTGATGCTGCCCGTGAGGCGCAGGTTCAGCATGCGCCACAGGAACCCCACCGGCAGCTTGATGGTGGTGGGGCTGTTCACGTCGTAGGCGGCGAAGCCCACGTTCGTGACGGTCTTGCGGAACCGCGATCCCAGCGCAACGCGATCGTCAGGCATGGCAGTCTCCTTGGGTGGCCGGCGCGCTAGCGCTTGGCCACGAGCTTGCCGATGGGCTCGACGTTATTGGCGATGGCGCTCGCGACGAGGGCGATGACGAACATCAGCCCGGCGCGCATCAGGGTGCTCTTGTTCACGGCGTCCAACCTCCCTGTGAGGTGCGCCGCCGGGGGTGAAAACAGCGCGCCGTGCGGGGCGACTGCTCCACGCCCCGCACGGCGTCACGTTGTCCGCGGCTTCTCGGGCTTCCCTGCCGCTCGTTCAACCGTTACTCCTGCCGCGCCGTGCCCGTCAAGGGGTTTCGTCGGAGGCGTCCCCTGGGCGCGCAGCCGCGCGCGCACCGCCCGCGGCGCGCGCGCCGGATCGCCCCCCACCAGGATCGCGAACGGCGCGAGCTCGCGCACCGCCTCCATGCGCGCGCCGCAGGCCTCGACCAGGTACTCGACGTCGCGCGGCTCGTGCTGGCGGAACGCCACCAGGACGTCGCTCTGACTGGTGACCAGGCGGTTGACCATCGAAGGCCGCTGCGCCACGTAGAGCTGCGAGATCCCGCGGTGGCGGCCGATCGCCACGATGCGCTGGAGCTCCAGGGGCATCACCCCGGGGCCGCAGACGGTGGGCGCCTCTTCGATCACCAGCAGGTAGCGCTCGAGCTCGAAGAGCACGTGCAAGAGCGCGAGCTTCTCCTCGCCGTAGGTGTCGCGCAGCGATAGCCGGAACTCCTGGGCGCGCGAGGCCAGCTCGAGCGCGGCGAGGCAGTCGTCGAAGCCCCAGCAGGCCTGCGCGCCCAGCTGGGCGCCGTACTCGCCCACGTAGTCCAGAATCACCACGCGGCGGTGCTCGCGCACGATCTCCTGGACCAGCGTGCTCTTGCCGCAGCCCTTGGGGCCAACGATGGTGCCGACCAGGTTACGCTTCACGCCGCTCAGTTCGGGCTCGGCGGCGCCGGCGCCCCGTGCTCGGGTCCGGGTGCGGGTGGGGCGCCGGGATTCGTCAGCACGATGATCGGCGTGCCATCCGCGCGGCCGGCCAGGCGCTCGAGCAACTGGCGGTACTCCCGCTCCGCCGCCTCGAGCGCGCTCAGGCGCACGTGCTGCATCAGCAGCAGCGCCGCCACCAGGATCCCCAGGCCGATCAACGCCTTGATCGGCACGATGCGCTCGGGGTCCTCCACCAGCTCCAGTCTCGGCTCGGTCACTCGCTCGCTCCTCTCCCGGTGGCTTCATCCTCGGACTCGGGCGCGGCCGGCGCGGGCAGCGCGGTGTGATTCCACAGGCCCCAGACCACCATCGCCAGCGTGATCTCGGCGCCGTACTTCTCGGCCGCCGGCCCGGCGCCTACATTCACGGCCTGTCGGTCGAGGAAAGCGAGACGCTGCTCGACGCCGTGTGGCAGCACGCCA
>JACRPT010000067.1:1767-41553 GCA_016223045.1 Candidatus Eiseniibacteriota bacterium | reverse complement strand
GGATCGCGGCGCCGGCCAGCTCGTGGGCCTCACTCTCCTCGAGGTCGCGGCGGTGGAAGCGCCGGCCGACCACTGACCAGGCGGCCGCGCACAACCGCGCCATCACGCGCAGCTCCGCCTCGGTCGGTTCCGCCGGCGGCTCAGGCGCTGGCTCCGCCGGCGACGCGGGCGCCGGCGATCCGGCCGGGCGATCGTGACGCGGCCGGCGCTTGCGGGAGTCGCGGCTCCCCCGCGGACGGCCGCGGCTGCGCTTCAAGGCCGCCGGCGCGCCGGCGGCCTCGCGCTCGGCCCGTACTTCGGCCGCTGCGAGCTCCACCGGGGTGGGCGGGGTGTCGGACTCGGGCGGGGCGGGTTCGCCCGCCTGCGGGGTTCCTTGGGCTTCTGTCACAGGCTTGGCTCCTCCTCCTCGTCATCCTCCGGCTCTGGCGCCGGCTCGGCCTCCGGCTTCTGCTGCGAGAGCTCGGCCAGGTCCTCCTCGGCCTCGGCCAGCTCCAGCCGCAGCCGCGCCACCTTGCGGGTCTGTCCCTTGATCGCCTGTTGCAGCTCGGCCTTCTTCACCGTGTGGCTCCTTCCCGCTCACCGCAGGGTGAGCTTCGCGGCGGCGCCCGAGATGATCTTCGAGAGCCGCGCCTGGTTCCGCTGGTGGCCGTCCGGCGTGAACAATCGGCCCCGGCGCGCAGCGCCGCCCCCCGCGGAGCGGTGACTCTCCGTCTTTTCTATGACTCTCCCAGACGCGCGCGCGCGATCCTTAATAGTCAGCCCGGCAGTTTTCTGCCGCCCTGACCCGCTCAGCCCGGCAATGTTCTGCCGGGCTGAATTCTTGGCACAGTAGTTATCCACCGCTTCTTCACCCCACGGGTGCGCGGTGAAAAAATACCGCGCCGGCCGGCCGTCCCCCGCCTGGTTGGCCCAGAGCAGTGGCATCCCGGCATGATTCTTCCGCAGCTCGACGAGCCAGCTCCTCACGCTGCGTTCACTGGATCGCATGAGCCGTGCGAGCTGCGGTTGGGTCGGCCAGGCGCATACCCGGCGGCCGGCGAAGCGACGCAGCCGGCAGTAGAGGAACTTGGCCGGCCAGGAGATCTCCGGCCGCTCCGCCAGCCAGTCCGGGATCGGCGTCATCAGCACGCGGACCCCGGGCCGCACCAGTGGCGGCGGGTTCTGCTTCGACCAGCGCGGGCCGTCCATGGCGCGAGCGCTCTACTGCAACCGCGGCTTCCAGGGCGCGGCGCGCACCGTCACCGCGATCGTGGTGTCGCAGCCAATGCCGCCGGCGTCGCTCGCCCAGCCGCGCAGCTGGTAGAGCCCGGCCGGGACCGTGCGCACGAGCGAGACGAGCTGACCCGGTGCCCCTCGTGCCGAGTCCTCCCCCGCCGCCGGCCCCGACCAGGCGAAGTGGATCCAGCAGGAATCCTGCGCCGCGCGCGACAAGAGCAGCGGCACCGCGCAGCTGCCGTCGTTGTCGTACTGCGGCGCGCTCGCCCGCATCCGCAGCGTCGCCGCACACGAGGAGAAGTTCAGCAGCGCCCCCAGCGATGCCAGAAACAGAAGCCGCGTGAGCACGCGGTCTCTCAGGTCAGGCCGCATCCTCGTCCTCCTTGTCCTGGAGCAGCATGTCGGCGAACAGACCCTCGAGCTCCCAGCGAACCTGCCGCAGCTCGCAGTCGGGATCCACACCGTGCAGCTGCTCGTGGAGCAGCTTGACCAGGCAGAGGAACCTGAACCGCTCCTCGGCAATCCGCTTGTGCACCGACCTCAGGTCGAGGTGGAGCTCGAGCACCACCAGCGTGAGCACCACGGCCACCACCACCAGGAAGATCAACAGCCAGCCGTCCATGGTCAGCTCCTTCCCTGAAGCGGCGAGCCGTTGAGCGCCTCGCCGAAGAGTGCGAGCTGGGGGAACCCCTCCCGGTGCTCGACCTTCGCCAGGCCGCGCACGATGTCGGAGAGGACGAAGCTCCAGCCGCGGCGGTGGCGCGGCCGGCGGATCTCGAGAAGCACCTGGCCGAGATGGGTACCGCAGCCAGGCGTGAGCGTGACGAAGTAGCGCTGCCCTTCCACGACGATCTCGCGGGTGATCGGCTTCCACAGGCGCCGCATCAGTGACCCGCGCGCTGGGCGGCCAGCGCCGCCAGGCTGTCGGCCATCAGCTCGCAGTACTGCTCGAGCCGGCGCGAGAGGAGCTCGAGCTGCGCGTTCAGCAGCAGCAGCGAGGCGGCCTGGGAGATCTCCGCCCGGGTCAGCGCCGACTTGCCACTGATGCCGCCACTCTCGAGGATCACCGCCCCCTGGAGATTCCTGACGGCGAACTCGGCCAGTTCGACCGTGGTATAGGGGGCTGTACTGACCTGCTCATTGATAGTGCCGCTCATACACGCCTCCGATGGTGTACGGGGAGACGTGCGGGCGATTCACATAGGGTGGGACAGTTGGGATAGTATGTCCACCATCGCGCGGGTATGTCCACCATCGCGCGGGTTTCACCGCGCGGTGGCGGACATAATATCCTGGCAGGCCGGTTGGACAGCGGCACCGGTGGGACAGCGGCACCCTCCCGCACCGGCGACAGGGCCGGCTCAGCTCACTCCCCGACGACCAGGTTCAGCAACTTGTCGGGGACGTGGATGACCTTGCGGATCCGGGCGCGGTCCACGAAGCGCTTCACCCGCTCGTCGGCCAGCGCGGCCTCGCGGGCGGCGTCCGGGCCGCTGCCGCGCGGCAGCTCGAGGGTGGCGCGCAACCTGCCGTTCACCTGGACTGCGACCGTCACCTGGTCCTGGACCACCAGCGCCGGGTCCCAGGCGGGCCAGGGCTCGTAGGCCAGGCTCTGCGGGTGGCCGAGGCGCTGCCAGAGCTCCTCGCCCAGGTGCGGGGCGAACGGGCTGAGGATCAGGACGAAGGGCTCGAGCAGGGCGCGCGGGCGCCGCTCGAGCCGGGTCAGCTCGTTCACGAACACCATCATCTGGGCGATCGCGGTGTTGAACTTGAGCGCTTCGAGGTCCTCGGTGACCTTCCGGATGGTCTGGTGGAGCAGGCGGCGCTGCTCGAGCGTCGGCTCCTGGCCGGAGAGCGCGGCGCTCGGGCGGCCGTCCTCGTCCAGGCAGAGCCGCCACACCCGGTCGAGGAAGCGCGTGATCCCCTCCACGCTCTTCGTGCTCCACGGCTTCGACGCCTCGAGCGGGCCCATGAACATCTCGTAGAGCCGGAGCGCGTCGGCGCCGTACTGGTCGATCACGTCGTCGGGGTTGACGACGTTGCCGCGGGACTTGGCCATCTTCTGGCCGTCCTCGCCGAGGATGGTGCCCTGGTGCACCAGCTTGATGAACGGTTCGGGCGTGCTGACGACGCCGATGTCGTAGAGCACCTTGTGCCAGAAGCGGGCGTAGAGCAGGTGGAGCACGGCGTGCTCCGCGCCGCCGACGTACAGGTCCACCGGCATCCAGTAGCGCTCGAGCCCGGGGTCCACCAGGCGGTCCGGGTTCCGCGGATCGAGGAAGCGCAGGTAGTACCAGCACGAGCCCGCCCACTGCGGCATGGTGTTGGTCTCGCGCCGCGCCGGCCGGCCGCTCGCGGGGTCGGTGGTCGCCACCCAGTGCGCGAGCTTGGCCAGCGGGCTCTCCGGGGTCTCCCCCGTCCCGGCCGGCCTGAACTCGCTGGTTTCCGGCAGGCGCACCGGCAGCAGCTCCTCCGGCAGCGCCTGCGGCGCCCCGTCCACCCAGACGATCGGGAACGGCTCGCCCCAGTAGCGCTGGCGCGAGAACAGCCAGTCGCGCAGCTTGTAGTTCACCGCCCGCCGGCCCTTGCCGGTGCGCTCGAGCCAGGCCGTGATCTTCCCGATCGCCTCGGCGGGCGCGAGCCCGTCGATGCTGAACGCGCCGTCGGGGGTGGTCGAGTTCACCACGGTGCCCTGCTCGATCTCGACGAAGGCGGCCGCGGCGAGGTCCCCTCCCGCCACCACCTCGCGGATCGGCAGACGGAAGGCGCGCGCGAACTCCCAGTCGCGCTGGTCGTGCGCCGGCACCGCCATGATGGCGCCGGTGCCGTAGCTCATCAGCACGTAGTCGGCGATCCAGACCGGCAGCCGCTCGCCGTTCACCGGATTGACGGCGTGGCTCCCGGTGAAGACGCCGGTCTTCTCCTTGCCGACCTCGGCGCGCTGCAGGTCGCTCTTGCGCGCGGTCGCCTCGCGATAGGCCTCGACCGCGGCGCGCTGCCCGGGTCGGGCCAGCACCGGCACCAGCGGGTGCTCGGGCGCCAGCACCATGTAAGTGGCGCCGAACAGCGTGTCGGGCCGGGTGGTGAAGATGCGCAGGCTCGCGTTCACCCCGTCGATCGGGAACTCCACGTCCGCGCCGCTCGAGCGGCCGATCCAGTTCCGCTGCATCTCGAGCGTGCTGGCCGGCCACTCCACCCGGTCCAGGTCCTCGAGCAGCCGGTCGGCGTAGGCGGTGATCTTGAGCACCCACTGGCGCATCGGCCGGCGCACCACGTCGAAGCCGCCGACCTCGCTCCTGCCGTCCACCACCTCTTCGTTCGCCAGCACCGTGCCGAGCTCCGGGCACCAGTTGACCGGCACCTCGGCCACGTAGGCCAGCCCGCGCTCGAAGAGCCTGAGGAAGATCCACTGGGTCCAGCGGTAGTAGTCGGGATCGGTGGTGTTGACCTCGCGCTCCCAGTCGTAGGAGAGCCCGATGCGCTTCATCTGGCGCCGGAAGGTGGCGATGTTCTCGGCCGTGGTGATCGCCGGGTGCACGCCGGTCTTCACGGCATACTGCTCGGCCGGCAGGCCGAACGCGTCCCAGCCGGTCGGGTGCAGCACGTTGAAGCCGCGCATGCGCTTGTAGCGCGACAGGATGTCGGTCGCGGTGTAGCCCTCGGCGTGGCCGACGTGCAGCCCCGAGCCGGAGGGGTACGGGTACATGTCGAGGCAGTAGAACTTCGGTCTCGAGGAGCGGTCCTCGGCGCGGAACGTGCGCCGTTGCTCCCAGAAGGTCTGCCAGCGCGGCTCGACTTCGGCGAACGGGTAGCGTCTCATGATCTCGCGGCGTCCGAAGGATGGGATGCGAAGGTCGCGCGGGAGACTACGCGAAGAGGGCGGCCCGAGTCACGCCGGGAGCGCCCGGCCCCGGAGCGGGCTCCCGGATCCGGCTCAGCGGGCGCCGCAGACCGCCCGCGTGGCCTGCTCGAGCGCCGCGACCGGGTCGGCGCGCCCGCCTTTCCAGGCCGCTTCGGCGCGGTAGACCGCGTCGAGCGCGCGCGCGAGCTCGCTCCCGCCGCAGCGCCGTCCGAGCGTGGCCGACAGCTCGCGGTGGCGCGCCCAGCCGCCCAGCGCGCCGCCCACCAGGTTGGCCAGGGCGAACAGCACCGCGCCCTCCCCCACCCCGGTCGCCAGCAGGCGCGACAGCTTGCGGGCGGCGACGGCCGGCCGGCCCTCGGCCACCGCGCCGAGGTAGGCCGGCAGGTCGGCGCCCAGCACCGGCGGCGTGAGCGCCGCGGCCGCGGCCCGCGTGAGCCGGCCGCCGGTCGCGGCGACGCACAGCTTGTCGAGCTCGTTGAAGAACGTGAGCGCGTCGCCCTCGCAGCCGTCCCCCACCGCCTCGACCACGCCGGGCTCGGGCTCGATGCCCTCGAGCGCCAGCCGGCGCACGCCCCACTGGACCAGGTCGAGGCGCTGCGGCGGCAGCGCCACCCAGCGCTCGGCGCAGGCCGCGCGCAGCGGCTCGAGCGACTTGCGCGGAGCGTCGGCCTCCGACTCGACCAGCACGAGCGTCGAGGCGCCGGCCGGATGGGCGAGCCCGGCGGCGAGCGCGGCGACGCGCTTCTCGCTGCGCCCCAGGTCCTCGACCTCGAGCACCAGCACCAGCTCGCGCGGGCTGAAGAGCGATCCACCCTGCCAGACCGCGAGCACCGCCTCGACTCCGGACTCGGCGGCGCGGAACACGTGCGCGAGCGGCGACTCGGGGCAGGCGCGCGCCCAGGCATGGCGGAGCGCCGCGAGCAGCGCCGCCTTGAGCGGCTCGCTCGGGCCCTCGACGTAGAGCGTGGCCGGGAACTCCGCGCGGCGGAAGCGCTCGAGCAGCTCGAGCCCGCTCGCCTCGCGGGCGGCGGCGCCCGGCCGCGCGCGCGGCGCCGCGCGGCGCCCCGGCGGCACCGCCCTACCAGCCTTCGACGCTGCGGCTGAGGATCTCGTCGGCGATCTTGGTGATGGCTTCCTGGCGTCCATCGAGCTCGGTCCTGGCCTTCTGGCCGGGCACATCCACCACGTAGTAGTTCGCGGTCTTGACCAGGCTCGGCTCGCTCCAGATCTCGCGGTTCTTCACCTGGTCCTTGAACAGCACCGAGCACGAGATGGTGACCCGGTACTCCTGGGTCCGGTTGGCGGCCGAGAAGCCGAACACCGAGTTCTTGTAGCCGGTGATCCGGCCCTTGATCACCGCGTTGGCGGAGCGCTCGTCCACCACGCGCAGGTGGTTGTCCTTGACGAAGCGCGCGATCACCGCCTGGGTGACGTCCTGCTCGAGCGTGTACTCCGTGGTGGCGTTCTCGAACACCGGGATCGCGACCGTCTTGAGGTGCGGCGGGAGCAGCGCGGTGCTGGCGGTGTAGCCGCAGCCGCCCGCGCCCGCCGCCACCAGGACGCCCAGCGCGATCGTCCGGATCCAGAGCTTCGTGGAGCTACTCCGCGGGAGCCATCGCTCCGTTGCCCGCATGGATCTGGTAGAGCTTCATGCGGTAGCGCAGCTTGTCGCGCTTGAGGTTGAGCAACTCGGCCGTGCGGGACTGGTTCCATTTCGTAGCACACGAGGCCCGCAGAATCAAGGCTCGCTCCAGCTCCTCGACCAGCTGTTCGAACGGGATGCCGCCGGCCGGCAGGGACCCGTTGAGGTACTCGTCGACGCGCTGCCCCACCGTGGCCTCGGCCGCCTGCGCGCGCGACCGCGGGTTGAGCTTGAGGTGGTGCGGTTCGAGCACGTCGCCGGTCTCGAGCAGCACGGTGCGCTCGAACAGGTTCTTGAGCTCGCGGATGTTCCCGGGCCACGGGTAGTCGGCCAGCAGCCGCTCGGCGGCCGGCGTGATCTCGCGGAACGACTTCTTGAACTGGCGCGAGAAGCGGTCCATGAACAGCCGCGACAGCGGCAGGATGTCCTCCCGGCGCTCGCGCAGCGGCGGCACGTAGAGCGGCACCACCTTGAGCCGGTAGTAGAGGTCCTCGCGGAACCCCCCCTCCTGCACCATGCGCTCGAGGTCCTGGTTCGTGGCGGAGATGATGCGCAGGTTCACCGAGATGTCCTTGGTGCCGCCCACCCGCTTGAAGGTGCGGCGCTCGAGCACGCGCAGCAGCTTCACCTGGAGCATCGGGTTCATCTCCCCGATCTCGTCGAGGAACAGCGTGCCGCCGTTCGCCAGCTCCATCAGGCCCTGCTTCTGGGCGCGGGCGTCGGTGAAGGCGCCCTTCTCGTGGCCGAACAGCTCGCTCTCGAGCAGCTCGCTCGGGATGGCGGCGCAGTTGATCTCGACGAACGGCTTGTCGTGCCGCGCGCTCATGCGGTGGATGAGGTTCGCGAAGTACTCTTTGCCGGTGCCGCTCTCACCCTCGATCAGGACGCTGGTGGTGTCGCCGCGCGCCACCTGCTCGGCGATCGCGTAGGCCTCCTGCATGGACGGGCTCGACGAGTGGAGGTAGTCCTCGTCCGAGAACGCCGTGCTGCGCAGGCGCCGCAGCTCGAGCCACAGCTTCTGGGATTCGAGCGCGCGCGCCGCCAGCGCGACCAGCTCCTCGTTCTGGAACGGTTTCTTGACGAACCAGTAGGCGCCCGCGCTCATCGCCTCGACCGCGGTCTCGAGCTCGCCGAAGGCGGTCATCAGGATGACCGGGATCTCGGGCTGGGAGCGCTTGAGCTCGCGGAGCAGGTCGATGCCGGTGCCGTCGGGCAGCTTGAGGTCGACGATTGCGAGGTCCGGCAGGTCGTGCTCCAGCACCTGTCGCGCCTCGCGCAGGGACCCGGTGGTCTGGACCGCGTAGCCCTCGTCGCCGAGCGCCTTGCTGACGAAGTGGCGGATCGAATCCTGGTCGTCCACCACCAGGATGTTGGCCTTGCTCATGGGTTCCCTCCGTGGTTCTCCAGCGGCAGCTCCACCGTGAAGGTGGTGCCGCGTCCCGGCTCGCTGCTGACGGTCAGGTTGCCGCCGTGGCGTTTGACGATGTCGTGGCTGATATAGAGACCCAGGCCCGTGCCGCCGGGCTTGGTGGTGAAGAAGGGCTCGAAGATGGTCTTGAGGTGCTCGGGGCTGATGCCGTGCCCCTGGTCCTCGATGCGCACCACCACGCCGGGCGGCGCAGCCGGGCCGTTGGGGGGCGTCGCCGGGCGGGCGCGCCGCGGCCCGCGGGCGAAGCGCGGGTCCGGCGCGGGCGGCGCCGCCGGCGCCAGCGACACGGTGATGGTGGCGCCGGAGGGCGAGGCCTCGACCGCGTTCTTCAGCAGGTTGATGAGCACCTGCTCGAGCTGGTCGGGGTCGTGCGACACCGGCGGGGTGCGCGGCGAGAGGTCCACCGCGGCCGCCACGCCGCGCTCGGCCATCAGCGCGTCCAGGCACTGGAGCGCGCGGCGCACCGTGTCCTCGACCGGCGCCGCGCGGCACTGCAGCCCGCGCGGGTGCGTGATGTCGAACAGGTCCTGCACGATGCGGTCGAGCCGCTGGATCTCGCCCAGGATGAAGGCGAGGCTCTCGCGCTGCGGCGCGTCGTCCGCCAGCGTGCGCGCCAGGTACTGGACCCCGGCGGCGATCCCGGTCAGCGGGTTGCGGATCTCGTGGGCCACGCTCGAGGTGAAGCGCCCGAGCGCGGCCAGCCGGTCGAGCCGGCGGGCGTGCTCCTCGGCGCGCTTGAGCGGCGTGAGGTCCACGAAGGTGGCGATGGCGCCGTAGACCGCGCGGCGCTCGTTGCGCAGCAGCGAGGTGCTCAGGCTGACCGGCACCGGGACGCCGTCGCGCGCGCGCAGCAGCGTCTCGTGGCGCAGCACCTCGTGGCCGTGCTCGAGCGTGGTGTGGACCAGCGCCTCGCCGTCGATGCCGAACAGCTGCCCGAACGGCTGGCCCAGCACCTCGGCCTCGCTCCAGCCGAGCAGCGATTCGGCCGCGCGGTTGAAGGTGAGGATCTCGCCCTTCATGTTCACCGCGGCGAGCGCGCTCGCCATGCTGTCGAGCACGTGCTCGCGGAAGCGCTCGCTGCGGCGCAGCTCCTGGGTGAGGCGGGCGGTCTCGACCACCGGGGCGACCGAGAGGGCGATGGACTCGAGCAGCGTGACGTCACCCTGCGCCAGCGGCGCGGCCGCGCCCGAGGGCGCGGCCCCGCGCGCGAGGCCGATGACGCCGAGCATGGGCATGAAGCTGCAGGCGAGGCAGTGGGCCTGGCGCTCCTCGCGCTCCAGCGCCCAGCCGTCGGCGGCGGGCCCCGGCGGCGGGACCAGCAGGGTCGCGTCGCCGATGACGCAGTGCGCGCCGCACAGCTCGTGCGTCTCGGCCGCGGGCAGCATGGACTGGCTGCGCTGGAGCGGTACGCACACCACCGGGCCGAGGTGCGCCAGCGTCTCCTGCAGCGGGTGGCCCTCGGGCAGCAGGGCCGGCGGGTGGTGGCGCGCGGCGTGATGGACCACGGTCCGATTGAGCCACAGCGCGCGCGCGATCGCCCCCTGGTCGCCCAGCAGCGGCAGCTCGACCGCGACGCTCTGGTCGCGGCCGCCGCCGCGGGTCCAGGTGCCCTCGAGTTTCCCGGCCTCGCGGTTCACCAGCAGCAGGAACACCTGCTCGAACCCGAACGCCTGGCACAGGTAGCGCGTGACCGTGCGCGTGGTCTCGCCGGTGTCGAGCGTGCTCACCATGCTGCTCGCCACCTCGCGCAGCGACACCAGCTGGACGTTGGTCTCGATCAGCCGCCGGTGGCTGCGTTCGAGCTCCTCCACCAGCTCGTGGAGCGTCTCGATCAGCGCGTCGTGGTCTTCGGGCGCGATGGCCGTGCGCGCTTCGCTGCGGTCGGCCATACCGCGCACCTCGTCCACGCGGCGCAGCAGCTCGCGCAGGGCATCGCGCTGATTCGTGATCATGGGGACACGGTCCGCCGGTCCCGGGGCGGGCAGCCGCGGGGCCGGATCCCGCGCCGACTCGGGGACGGTGCCGGCGCGGGCCTTTGGACTGCGACCGGTCGCGTCCGCTCAGGGCGGGGAGGAGGGACGCGCCGGGATGGCGATGGGGCGGCTACTGGTCCGCGAACTCGCGGACCGTCGCGGCCACGTAGCGGATCTGCTCCTCCGTGAGCTCCGGGTAGATCGGCAGGGCGATGGTCTCCTTCGCCGCCGCTTCCGCGTGCGGCATGTCGCCTTCCTTGTAGCCGAGCGGGGCGAAGCACTTCTGCAGGTGGAGCGGCACCGGGTAGTAGACCTCGTGTCCGATCCCCCGCTCGGTCAGGAACTTTCTCAGGTCGTCGCGGCGCGGCGCGCGGATCACGTACTGGTTGTAGATATGCCGGGTGCGCGGGTCGTGGTACGGACGGGTGACGCGCGAGCCCTCGAACAGCTGGTTGTAGAGCGCGGCGTTGCGCGCGCGGGCCTCGCTCCAGCGGTCGAGGTGCCGGAGCTTGACGCGCAGGATCGCGGCCTGCAACGCGTCGAGCCGCGAGTTGGTGCCGACGATGGCGTGGTAGTACTTGGGCTTCGAACCGTGCTCGCGCAACAGGCGGACCTTCTCGGCCAGCTCCGCGCTCTGCGTCACCACCATGCCGCCGTCGCCTGCGGCGCCCAGGTTCTTGGACGGGAAGAACGAGAAGCAGCCGAGGTCGGCGAGCGAGCCGGAGCGCTTCCCCTCCCACTCCGAGCCGATCGACTGCGCCGCGTCCTCCACCAGCCACGCGTGGTGCCGGTCGCAGACCGCCTGGATCGCCGGCAGGTCGCAGCACTGGCCGTAGAGCGAGACCGCCACCACCGCCTTGGTTCGCGGGGTGAACGCGGCCTCCAGCCGGTGCGGGTCGAGGTTGCAGGTGCCCGGGTCGACGTCCACGAACACCGGCGTGGCGCCGTTGTTGGCGATGGTGCCGGCGCTGGCGAAGAACGAGTAGGCGCTGGTGACGACCTCGTCGCCCGGGCCCACGCCCAGCGCGCGCAGCGACAGCAGCAGCGCGTCGGTGCCCGAAGCCACGCCCACCGCGTGCGCGCACTGCGAGTAGCGCGCCACCTCCTCCTCGAGTCCGCTCACCTCGGGGCCGCCGATGAACCGCGCGCTCTCCATGGTGCGGCGGACGGCGTCGTCCACGTCCTGCCGGATCTCGGCGTACTGCGCCTTGAGGTCCAGCAGCGGCACGGTCATCGTGGTCTTCACGGGCATCGCGCTCATGTGCGGGTCTCCCCTTCTATGGTCCGCGGGCTAGGCGTCCACCCATCCCTGGTTGTCGAGCAGCTGTTCCTCCGGCACCGCCCGCCAGGGCCTGGCCGGCTGCCCCAGCACGATGGTCTTCGGTGGCACGTCGCGGGTCACCACCGAGCCCGCGGCCACCTGCGCGTCCGCGCCGATCTCGATGCCGGGCAGGATGACCGACCCGGCGCCGATGCGGCCGCCGCGGCGCACCGTGACGCCCTTGAAGTGCTTGAAGCGCTCGGCGGTGCGGCCGACGAAGTTGTCGTTCGAGGTGATCACGCCCGGGGCCACGAACACCCGGTCCTCGAGCGTGGAGTAGGCGGTGACGTAGCACTCGCTCTCGAGCTTGCAGTAGCGGCCGATGGCGCAGAAGTTCTCGACCGTGACCCCGCGGCCGACGATGGTGCCACGCCCGATCGTGACGTTCTCGCGCACCGTGGACAGGTCCGCCATCAGCACCTTGCCGGCGATGGCGGCGCCGCGGTAGAGTACGACCCCGGTGCCGACGATGCACAGGTCGCCGACCGTGAGCGGCGCCAGCTCCTGCTCCTTCGTGGTCGCCGAGTTGGCGGCCTTCATCGGCAGCTTGCCGAGCGTGGCGTGGTCATCCACGCGCACGTCGTTGCCGATCACGGTGTCCGCGTGGATGACGACGTGGTGGCCGATGCGGCAGCCGCTGCCGATGCGCACACCGGCGCCGAACACGCAGCCCTCGCCGTGCGTGGTCCCGGCGCCGAGCACGGCGCCGGGGTGGACTACCGAAGTCATGCGACCTCCTGTTTCGTGCGCGCGAGCGGCACCGGCGCGCCGCCGCGCTCGAGCGAGGCCTGCGCCGCGGCCAGCACCTTGACCACGCGCAGGCCGCCGGCGCCGTCGGTGAGCGGCCGCTTGCGCTCGCGCACGCACTCGATGAAGTGCTGGCACTCCAGCCGCAGCGGCTCCTGCAGCGAGATCCTGGGGATGAGGATGTCGCCGCTGCGCACCGTCAGGGCGTCACCGTACGACACCACCTCCCCCGCCCGGTCCACGCCCTTGTCGTAGATCCGGACCTTCTCGCTCGCCTCCATGTCGTCGAACACCACCATCTTGCGACTGCCGACCACGGTGAACTTGCGCAGCTTGTGCGGGTCGAGCCAGGAGACGTGGACGTGCGCCAGCTTGCCGTCCGGGAAGCGCAGGTCCACGAACACCACGTCCTCGACCCCGCCCTGCACGAACGCCGAGCCGCGCGCGACCACGTCGAGCGGCTCCGCGTCCAGCAGGTGGAGGATCACCGAGAGGTCGTGCGGGGCGAAGCTCCAGATGGCGTTCTCGTCGCGCCGCACCTTCCCCAGGTTCACGCGCTGCGAGTAGATATAGTAGAGGTCGCCGAGGTCGCCGCGCTCCACCATGCCCTTCAGGTAGCGCACCCCCGGGTGGTAGAGCAGCAGGTGGCCGACCATCAGGATGCGGTCGCGGGCCTGCGCCAGCCGCACCAGCTCCTCGGCGTGCTCGACCCGGAGGGTGAGCGGCTTCTCGACGAACACGTCCTTGCCGGCCTCGAGCAACACCCTGGCCAGCGCGTGGTGGTTCACCGCCGAGGCCGCGACCACCGCGGCCTGCACGTCGGCGGCGCCCGCCACCTGGTCCACGTGCGCCAGTGCCCGGGCCCCGGGATGCTGCCCGGCGCTCTTCGCCAGGCGCTGCGGGTCGGCGTCGCACAGCGCCGCCAGTCGCGCGCCCGGGAGGCTGGCGAAGTTGCGCACCAGGTTCGCGCCCCAGTCGCCGGTGCCGACCACCGCGACGCCGATGGGTTCCGACATCGTCGCTCCTCTCGTTTCTTGTTCGGGGAAGGGACACCGTGTCGAGACGGGCGTTCCCGTGGGGGTCGCGGAGTCTAGCCGCGCTCCCGCACAGGGTCAACGCACGGGCCGCCTGCCGTGGCCCGGATCAGGCTTGGACCATCCATGACCCGCCTACGCTACCGCCCCCTCGAACAGGGTCACCCGGTTCCTGCCATGCTGCTTGGCGGCGTACAGCGCCCGGTCCGCCGCCCGGATCAATCCATTGCTGTCCGCCGCGTCCGACGGGTAGGACGCCACGCCGAGGCTGATCGTGATCTCGCCGCGCCCGACCAGCGGGAAGGCGTGGCCCTCGACGGTCTCCCGCATGCGCTCGGCCACGGTGAGCGCGCCCTCGCGGCTGGTCTGCGGCAGGATCAGCGTGAACTCGTCGCCGCCGTACTTCGCGACCAGGTCGAACGAGCGGAGCTGCGAGGCCAGCAGCGCGGCCATCTCCTTGAGCAGGAAGCTGCCGCGCAGGTGGCCGTTGCGGTCGTTGTAGGCCTTGAGGTTGTCCACGTCGAGCATCACCAGCGACAGCTCCTGCCCGAAGCGCTGCGCGCGCTTGAGCTCGCGCTTCAGCGCGGTCTTGATGAAGCGGTAGTTGTAGACTTGGGTCAGCTCGTCGGTGACCGCGAGTTTCTCGACGCTCTCGGCGAGCCGCAGGTTCTCGAGCGCCATCACCGCCCACGCCGCGAGCAGCGTGACGAGCTGCGTGGCGGCCGGGTCGAAGCGCTCCGAGCCGCGCCGGCGGTAGACCGCCAGGTAGCCGGGCTGGTGCTCGCGCTGGCGCAGCGGCACGAACAGCGCCGGGCCGGCATCGAGCCCCGGACAGCGGTCGTCAACCGCGGCGCGCGCGTCCTCGGCGAGGTCGGCCATCGAGAGCGGCCGGCCGAGCCGCACCAGCAGGCGGGTGAAGTCGCTGCCGCCCTTCTGCATCTCGGCGGACTCGGGGCGCGCGCGGTCGGCCAGGAGCGTGACGCGCTCGAAGCGCCGGCGACACAGGCTGACGAGCGCGGCGCCCTCGCATTCGGCGAGCAGCAGCGCGGCGTGGAGCACCTGCTGGTGCACTTCGGCGCGCGAGCGCAGGTGAGCGCCGGAGATCTCCAGCAGCGACTCGAGGATGCGTTCCCGACAGAGCATGCGGTGGTCCCCGGCCTGGCCCGGACGATCCGCGATCCGGTCCGAGTGGCTTGATGAATCCCACCCAAGAACGCAACGCCCATGCCACGCTGGGACTTAGGCTCCCCGACCGCCGGGCGGGCCGAGGAATCGCAACAACAGGACCACGGTGCGGACGGCGAAGCCGGCCAGCCCGGCGGCGATCAGGAACCACAGTCCGGAGCGCTGCCAGGGCTCCAAGCGCAAGCCTTCGCCGTACTTGAAGAACGCCACCGCGGCCCAGGCCAGCGCCGCCACCAGCGCGGCGGAGGTCGCCGCCTGGGCCCCGGTCCACCACCGCCACTCCGCCTCCCCCGCGCGGGGCGGGTGCGTGGAATTCCCCCGTTCCGGGCGCTCCGAGCGGGCGAATTGCAATCCACCCGGGAGCGCGCCGGCCAGCCGCTGGGCGGCCCAGAGCCGGCTGGCCCCGAGCAGGAACGCCCGTCGCCCGACCACGGTGAAGCCCGCGGCGTCGAGGTCGCGCTCGAACTCCTCCCCCGCCCCGAACTCGAACACGGACTGGCTCAGGTAGCGGTAGGCGCTCGGGTCGGGCGAGAGCCGGCCCAGGAGCGGGATCATCGTTCGCGCCCAGAACGCGTGGAGCGGCGCCAGCGGCCCGCGGCGTGGAGCGGTGGCCTCGAGCACGGCCAGCGTCCCGCCGGGCCTGAGCACCCGGGCCAGCTCGGCGAGCGCCGCGCCGCGCGGCCTCAGGTTGCGCGCGCCGAAGGCCATGGTGACCGCGTCGAGCGAGCCGGCGCGCAGCGGCAGCCGGAAGGCGTCGGCGCAGGCCAGCCGCGGCGCCCAGCCGTGGTAGCGCGCGCCCTCCGCGGCCCGCTCGAGCATGCGCAGACTGGCGTCCATGCCGAGCACCAGCCGCCCCGGGCGCACCAGCCCCGGCAGCGAGGCGCCGCTCCCGGTGCACAGGTCGAGCACGACGCGGGCGTCATCCGGCACGGCGCGCCACATGGCACGCCGCCACGCGCGGTCCTGGCCCAGGGTCATGAGGGAATTCAGCAGGTCGTAGCGGCCCGAGACGTCGTCGAACATCCCGGCCAGCTCGCGCACGGCATGGGGCCGGGCACGCGCAGCGGCGAGGGGGCCCGGGTCGCGGGCGTCGGTGGGCGGGGTCTCGGCGGGCATGCGGGAGGACAGGGGTGGTGCGCCCGACAGGAATCGAACCTGTAGCCTTCAGCTCCGGAGGCTGACGCTCTATCCAATTGAGCTACGGGCGCGCAGCCCGCGTTTATAGCACAGGGCGAGCGCGGCCGTCACACCGCGGGGCCCGCGTGTCGCAAGTCACTGATCCTGTCCCCCTGAAGCGTCAGCGACCAGGTCCCCCCGCTCCAGTCGCTCGCAGCCCCGCCCCGAGCGGCCCCACCGCCGCTCCGCCGCGAGTGGCTTCCGCGCGGGCCGACGGCAGGGCCGGGATCGGTATCTCAGTGTACGGGCGTGACGGGTGTCGGGCGCGGTGACGGCGACGCGGGCCGCAGCTCGGCTCCGTAGATGCTCAGCGAGGGCACGTGGCGGGCGCGCAGGAAACAGGTGCCGAGTCCCGGTGCCGCATGGAGCGCCGGCCCCGACACCATCCGCACCTCGTCGCCCATCACGGTGGTGTCCGGTCTGGCGGGTCGGCCGCGGACCACGCGGATGCCGCCCGGCGAGGCCAGCTCCCATCCCCACACCACGGCGTGACTGGTCCCCGTGCTCGCCTTCACGCGCGCCGGCCAGGCGCCGAGTCGCGCCACGGCCGCGCCCGCACGCCCGGGCACGCGCAGCACCCGCGAGCCGCCCCGGTAGATCTCCACCATGCAGGTGCCGGTGCCGCCGAAATCGGACGAGACCACGTAGGTCGCCCGGCCCGCCGCCGGCCTGACCCGGGTCACGCGCGTCCTCACGAGCGGGGCGGCAACCGGCTTGCCCGGGCCCGCGATGAAACCCGCTTCGAGATACGCGCCGGCGGTCGCGGCGCCGCCGCCGGTGACTCCGAAGCTGACGGCGAGCGACTGCGCCTGCGAGGCGTCCGTCCTGACGCCGAAGACCCCGTCGGGGTGGACGGAGGACACGCGAAACGAATCGGGGATGTCCGGGGAACTCAACTCGGTGTCCTCGATGGTGCAGAACTCGATGCCATGGATGAGCTGGCACGAGGCTCCGGCCTTCCGTGGCCCCATGCAGGAGACCAGCGCCAGGATCAACAGGAGCCACCCCACCGAATGCACTCGTGAGCGTTTCATCTCGAGCCTCCTTCTCCGTACCGTGCGAGCAGACTTCCGGTTCGCGTCCCTCCTGCTCGAAGCCGCCCCGGGGTCTCGAGGACCGGCCTCTCTTCTCGTCAGCCCTCCACGGTCGGATCCGGCCCGAGACCCTCGAGCCACGTCAGAGCGGTCCCGACGGCCGCCTCGAACGAAAGCCCCCGCCCCTCGATCCAGGACTTCGCGAACGCCTCCCCTCCCAGCGTCTCACGCGCCCGCGCGACCAGGGTCGTCTGCACGCTCTGGAGCCCGGGCTCCCGGCGCAGCCCGACCTTCTCGCGCAACGCCTCGGAGGCCCCGAAGAGGAGGGCCGCGCGCTCGGGCGCGCCCCGCGCCAGCGCCAGCTCGGCCGTGCTCTCCAGCGCGTCGGTCCCCGAGGTCAGCGCCTTGAGCTCCCGCACCAGCCGCAGCCCCTCGATCAGCTCGGAGCGCGCCTCGGCGAAGCGGCCGAGCCGGGACGAAGCCACGCTCAGGGCGGCGAGCGTGGTCGCCATGACGGGCTTGTTCCCGGTCGCGCGGCCGCGGGCCAGCGATTCCTCGAAGAGCCGGTGCGCGGACTCGTAGTCGCGCTGGTAGAGCGCGATGTCGCCAAGGTTGTGGAGCACGATGAGGATGCTGCGCGGCTCGCCGGTCTCGCGGTAGATGGCGAGGCTCTCCTCGTCCAGCTCGCGGGCGCTGTCGTAGTGACCCTCGTTGGCCTCGAGCGTCCCCAGCCCGATCAGGGTCCGCGCGACGCCCAGGCGGTCGGCCAGCGCACGGTGGATGGCGAGGCTCTGCTCGTAGAGCGGCCGGGCTGCCGCGTTGTCGCCCTGGAAGACCGCCATCCCGGCCGCGGCGTAGAGCGCCCGGGCCCGGGCGATGGTCGGCTCCTGAGCGCCCGGGTGCGTGAGCGCGCCGGCGAGGACGCGGCGCCCGACCTCGTAGTGCCCGCGCATGTACCACAGCCGGTAGAGCGCCCCGGCCAGCCGGAGCCCGGCGGGCGCTTCTCCTTCCGCGCGCTGGGACCAGGCGATCGCCGCGAGCAGGTTCTCGTGGTCGCGCTCCAGGCGCGCCAGCCAGCTCGCGCCCTCGGGCCCCCAGAACGCCGTCTCCGCGGCCTCGGCCCGGGCGAGGAAATGAGCGAGATGACGCGAGCGCAGCGCGGCCGATCCGCCGGTCTCCTCCAGCCGCTCGAGCGCGTACTGCCGCACCGTCTCCAGGTAGCGGTACCGCGTCTCCGCCCCGTCGGCGCTCTCGACCAGCATCAGCGAGGTGTCCGCGAGCCGCGTCATCAGGTCGAGGACACCGTACTCGTCACTGCCGTCCGCGCAGACCGCGGCCGCCGCGCTCAGCTCCCAGCCTCCCGAGAACACGGCGAGCGCCCGGAACAGGCGTTGCTCCTCCGGCTCCAGGTGGTCGTAGCTCCACTGGAACGCGGCCTGCAGGGTCTGGTGGCGGGCCAGCGCCTCGCGGCCGCCACCCCTGAGGAGGCGGAAGCGGTCGTCGAGCTTCGCACGGATCTCGTGCACGGAGAGCATCCGGACCCGCGCCGCCGCCAGCTCGAGGGCCAGTGGGATGCCGTCGAGATGGATGCAGATGTCGCCGATGGCGGCGGCGTTCTCGGAGGTCAGGGTGAACCCCGGCTGGACCGCGGAGGCGCGCTCCACGAACAGCCGCACCGACTCGACCGCGCCCATCACTTCGGCGTCGAAGGCTCGGTCCGGGGCGGGCAAGGGCAGCGGGTGGACCGGGGACCCTGCCTCCTCGCGCAGGCCCAGCGCCTCGCGGCTGGTGGCCAGCAGGTGGAGCTGCGGGCAGCCGGCCAGCAGGCCCCGGGCGAGCTGCGCGCTGGCCGCGAGGACGTGCTCGCAGTTGTCGAGGATCACGAGCGCCCGCCGCGTCGTGAAGCGCGCCTTCAGGGTCTCGATGAGCGCCCGTCCCGGCTCCTCACGTACTCCGGCGGCCGCCGCCAGCGCCTGCGGGACCCGCGGCGGGTCGGAGACGGCCGCCAGGTCCGCGAACCAGACGCCGTCCGGGAACTCGCCCGACAGCCGCTCGCCCAGGCGGATCGCCAGCCGCGTCTTGCCGCAGCCGCCCGGACCCGTGAGCGTGACCAGCCGCTCATGCAGGATGCGCCGCGAGCATTCCCAGATCTCCTCCTCGCGCCCGACGAAGCTGGTGAGCGACTGGGGCAGGTTGTGAGGAATCGCCGCGGCCGCGGCTGGCGGGGCCTCCCCGGCCGCCGGGACCGGCGAGGGGCCCAGCGCGCGGGCGAACGCATCGGTGGTCTCGAACCGGTCGGCGGGCACCTTGGACAGCGCACGTTGCACCGCCTGCGCGACCGCGGGCGGCACGGCGGGGCGCAGCGCGCGCAGCGGCCGGGGCTCGAGGTTGCGATGCTGGTAGGCGAGCAGCTCGAGCTGCCGTCCGGTGAACGGGGTCTCCCCCGCCAGCATCTCGTAGAGGACGCAGGCGAGGCTGTACTGGTCGCTCCGGCCGTCGAGCTTCACCCCGCCCACGGTCTGCTCGGGGCTCATGTAGAGCGGCGTCCCCGGGTGCGAGCCGCTGGTGGTGAGCCGCTCGCTTCCCGCCACCTGCACGGCGCGCGCGATGCCGAAATCCGCCACCAGCCCGCGCCCGCCCGAGAGCAGGATGTTCTGCGGCTTGATGTCGCGATGGACCAGCCCCTGGCCGTGCGCGCAGTGCAGGGCCGCCGCCACGTCGCGCGCCAGCTCGAGGGCGTGCTCCAGCGGGAGCTGCTTCGCGCGCGCGAGGTGCGCCGCCAGCGAACCCTCGGCGAAGTACGGCATGATGTAGTAGAGCTGATCGCCGGCCGCCCCCGAGTCCAGCAGCGGGACGACGTTGGGATGGACCAGGTGGGCCACGATCTCGATCTCGCGCAGGAAGCGCTCGGCCCCGAGCAGGCCCGCGAGCGCGGGGTGCAGCACCTTGATCGCCACCGGGCGGTGGTGCTTGAGGTCCTCCGCGGCGTAGACGGTGGACATGCCGCCGCGCCCCAGCTCGGCGCCGAGCCGGTAGTGCCCGGCGAGCGCCCGCTGCAGGCGGGCGGGGACCGCACCGCCCCTGGGCCGCGGGGTCGCCCGCGAGGCTCCGCCGTCGCTCATGGCCGCGCGGCTCCGCTCGGGCGCGCGGGGGCCGGGGAGAACCTCGTGACTCCGGACCGGCGCACCGTCATGGCGATCCTCTTCCTCGAATACGGGCACCCGTGGCGGCGCCGCCGCGGCGTCGCGCGACAGTCACCGGCACGCGTGGTGCGAGGTGTCCGCGGTCCGGGTGTCGCGCGAGGATGAAACTCGAGGTGTGCGGAGCACCGCGTCACCGGAGCGGGGGGAGGCTGCGCTTCGGGACTGCGGCCGCGAGGTCCGGGCGTGGCGATGCTGCACCGCGGCGGCCCACCGACCGGCCTCCAGCTTGAGCCGCAGGAGGCTCGGCCGTCAACCGGATACTCGCCCGGCGGCCGGCGCGCGGCGCCACACCGGGCCCCCGCGCGGCCGGGGCGCGCGGTTCAGCCGGTCTTCCCCAGCACCCGCAGCACCTCGTTCACGTCCTTGTCGCCGCGGCCGGAGAGGTTGACGACGACCCGGGCGTCGCGGCCGAGCTTGCCGCCCTCGCGCAGCACCCAGGCCAGCGCGTGCGCGGTCTCGAGCGCGGGCAGGATGCCCTCGAGCCGCGACAGCGCCTGGAAGGCGTCCAGCGCCTCCTGGTCGGTGGCGATCGAATACTCGGCCAGGCCCTGGTCGGCCAACCAGGCGTGCTCGGGGCCGAGCGCGGGGTAGTCGAGCCCGGCCGAGATCGAGTGGGTCTCGCGGATCATGCCGTGGTCGTCCTGCAGCACCAGCGTGCGCGTGCCGTGCAGCACGCCGACGCTGTGCTCGGGGATGCGCGCCGCGTGCTTGCCGCTCGCCAGCCCGAGGCCGCCGGCCTCGACCCCGACCTTGCGCACCCGCGCGTCGCCCAGGAAGGCGTGGAACAACCCGATGGCGTTGCTCCCGCCGCCCACGCACGCCACCAGCACGTCGGGCAGCCCGCCCGCCTGCGCCGCGAACTGCGTGCGCGCCTCTTCGCCGATCACCCGGTGGAAGTCGCGCACCATCATCGGGAAGGGATGCGGACCCAGCACCGAGCCGAGCACGTAGTGGGTGTCGCGCACGCGCGTCACCCAGTCGCGCAGCGCCTCGTTGATGGCGTCCTTGAGGGTGCGGCTGCCGGCGTCCACCTCGCGCACCTCGGCGCCCAGCAGCTTCATGCGCTCGACGTTCAGGTGCTGGCGGCGGGCGTCCTCGCAGCCCATGTAGACCGTGCACTCCAGCCCGAAGCGCGCGGCCGCCGCCGCCGTGGCGACGCCGTGCTGGCCGGCGCCGGTCTCGGCGATGACCCGCGGCTTGCCCATGCGGCAGGCGAGCAGGCACTGGCCCACGGTGTTGTTGATCTTGTGCGCCCCGGTGTGGAGCAGGTCCTCGCGCTTGAGGAACACCCGGCAGCCGGCCTGCTCGGAGAAGCGCGGCGCCAGTTGGAGCGGCGTGGGCCGCCCGGCGAAGTCGCGCAGCGTGGCGGCGAGTTCCTGCTCGAACGCCGGGTCGGAGCGCGCGCGGGCGTACTCGGACGTGAGCTGGTCGAGCGCGTGCACCAGGGTCTCCGGCACGAAGCGCCCGCCGTAGGGTCCGAAATGGCCGGTGGCGTCAGGCCAGGCTGCCGAGCCGCTCATCGCACTCCCTCACCGCGGCGACGAAGCGCCGCACCTGGTCGGGGTCCTTGATGCCCGGCGCGGCCTCGAGCCGCGACGAGGCGTCCACGCCGAACGGCCGCGCGCGCTCGATCGCGGCCGCGACGTTCGCCGGATCGAGCCCGCCGGCGATCATCACCGCGCGCTCCGCGCACAGGTCCGCCGCCGCTTCCCACGGGAAGCTCAGCCCGGTGCCGCCGGCCAGCGCGGGGTGCGCGGTGTCGAGCATCAGCAGGTGGCGCGCGGCCGGCAGCGCCCCGCTGATCCGGCCGTCGGCGCCGACCGGCAGCGCGAAGGCCACGGGGAGCGGGAAGTCCTCGGGCCACGCCGCGGGCTCGACGCGGTGGAGCTGGAGGCGCGCCACGCCCGCCCGCCGCGCCAGCGCCAGCGCCTGGTCCGGTCGCGGGGCCACCAGCACGCCCACGGCGATCGCGGGCGCGACCGCCCCCACGATCTCCGCCGCGATCTCCGCCGCCAGGCGGCGCGGGCTCTCCCCCGCCAGCACGAAGCCCAGCCAGTCGGCGCCGGCCGCGAGCGCGCCGCGCGCGTCCTCGAGCCGGGTGATCCCGCACACCTTGACGACGGTGCGCCGCACGTCAGCCGATGCCGCGGGCGGCCGCGGCCGCGAGCGTGGCGAGGGTCGCGGCCGGGTCAGGGCTGGTCATGAACACTTCGCCCATCAGCACGGCGTCGCAGCGCGTCGCGCGCAGGCGCGCCAGGTCGGCGGGCGTCGAGAGCCCGCTCTCGGCCACCGCGGTGACCAGCGGCGGCACCGCGGGGAGGAGCGCGAGCGACACCCCGAGGTCCACCTCGAAGCTGCGCAGGTCGCGGTTGTTGATGCCCACCAGCGTGGCGCCGGCCTTGAGCGCGCGCTTGAGCTCGGCTTCGTCGTGCACCTCGACCAGCGCGTCGAGGCCGAGCTGGCGCGCCCCGCTGATCAGGATCTGGAGCTGGACGTCGGAGAGCAGGGCGGCCAACAGCAGCACGCCGTCGGCGCCGCGCAGCGCGGCGTCGAACAGCTGGTACTCGTCCACCACGAAGTCCTTGACGAGGATCGGGAGCTTCACCTGCGGTCGCACCGCGTCCACCCACGCCGGGTCGCCCTGGAAGTGGTCGGGCTCGGTGACCAGCGAGACCGCGGCCGCGCCGCCCGCCTCGAACACCCGGGCCATCGCGACCGGGTCCACGCCGGCGTTGAGCACGCCCTTCGAGGGGGAAGCGCGCTTGACCTCGCACAGCAGCCGCAGCGGGTCGGTCGCGGCGCCGCGCCGCAGCGCGCGCTCGAGCCGCCCGTCCGGCCGCGCCGGGCCGAGCCGGGCGCGCAGCGTCCAGGCGGGCTGCTCGAGCTTCATCGCCTCGACCCGGCGCCGCCGGTCGGCGGCGATGCGCGCCAGGAAATCCGTGCCAGTCGTCATCCGCACCTCCTCATCGCACGACGAGTGTACCAGCCATGATGTCGTGCAGGCCCTGCTTCTTCTCGGTGAACGCGACCATCAGGAAGCCGATGCCGAAGAGCAGTCCCGAGAGGATCGCGCCGAAGCAGCGGCCGGTGGCGCGGGCGAACGAGATGCGCCGGCCCGCCAGGTCGGTCACGCGGATGCCGAGCGCCATCTTCCCCACCGTGGCCTGCTTCGACGAGCTCTCCATGAGCGCGAAGTAGAGCCAGCTCAGGATCGTGCGCACCAGCCCGATGGCCACGAAGCTGCCGACGAACGCGAAGAGCCGGTCCGGGTCGAGGTCCTCCGTGTCCCCCCAGCCGAGCAGCGGGAGTCCGGCCATCAGGCTCAGCGGGATGAACACCGCGTTCAGCAGGATGCCGTCCACGACCCAGGCCCAGAACCGGCGCCAGAAGCCGCCGTAGCGGACGGAAGGTCCCGCCCCGGCCCAGCCGGGCGGCGGCCCGGCGGGCGCGGCGCCGGCCGCCCACTCGGGTGGAGCCGCAGCCGGCGGGACGGCCGTGGCTTCGGGTGGCGCCGCCACCGGCGCGCCGCAGCGCGGGCAGAACGCGGCGGCCGCGGGGACCGGGCTGCCGCAGCGCGAGCAGAACATGACGGCCTCCCCCCGGCGCGCGGCGTCAGCCGCGGAAGGCGGCGAGCTGGGCGAGCTTCGCGGCAGCCTCGCCGCGGTCAAGCGCCTGCTGCGCGCGCGCCACACCCTCGGCGAGGTCCTTCGAGACGCCCGCGACCACCAGCGCGGCGCCGGTGTTGAGCACCACGATGTCGCGCGCGGGGCCCTGCTCCCCGGCCAGCACCGCGCGCGTCTTCGCGGCGTTCACGGCGGCGTCGCCCCCCGCCAGCGCGGCGCGGTCGGTGTTCGCCAGGCCCAGCGACCCGGGGTCCACCTGGTACTCTCTGATCTCGCCGCGGTCCAGCTCGGCGACGTGCGAGGGGGCGAACACGGTGAGCTCGTCGAGCCCGTCGAGTCCGTGCACCACCCAGGCGCGCTCGCTGCCCAGCATGCGCAGCACCTCGGCCACCGGGCGCACCAGGTCGTCGGCGAACACGCCGAGCAGCTGGCGGGTGGCTCCCGCGGGGTTGGTGAGTGGCCCGAGCAGGTTGAACACCGTGCGCACGCCGACCTCGCGGCGCGGGCCCGCCGCGTGGCGCAGCGCGGTGTGGTAGTTGGGCGCGAACAGGAAGGTGATGCCGAGCAGGTCGAGCGAGCGCCCCGCGCTCTCGGGCGTCAGGTCGATGCGCACGCCCAGCGACTCCAGCACGTCCGCGCTCCCGGTGCGGCTCGAGACTCCGCGGTTGCCGTGCTTGGCCACCGCCACGCCGCACGCCGCGACCACGATGGCCACGGTGGTCGAGATGTTGAAGGTGCCGGCGTTGTCGCCGCCGGTGCCGCAGGTGTCGATGAGCGGGGTACGCCGGGTGCGGATGGGCTGCACGCGCAGGCGCATCGCCTCGGCCATGCCCGCGATCTCCTCGGGGGTCTCCCCCTTCATGCGCATCGCGACCGCGAGCGCCGCGATCTGCGCGGGGCTGGCCTCGCCTGCCAGGATCTGCTCCATGCTGGCGCGGGCGACGTCGCGCGGCAGGTCCTGGCGCAGCACCGCGCGGGCGATGGCGGACCGGATCATCGGGCGGCACTCCTCTGCTGGCGGCACAGGGTCAGGAAGTTCTCGATCAGCTTGAGGCCCGGCCGCGTCAGCACGGACTCGGGATGGAACTGGACGCCCCAGGTCTCGTGGTCGCGGTGCTTGAGGCCCATGATCTCCCCCTCCGGCGTCCACGCGGTCACCTCGAGGACCTCGGGGAGCGACTCGCGCTCGACGATGAGCGAATGGTAGCGCGTGGCCTCGAACGGGTTGTCGAGTCCGGCGAAGATGCCGCGGCCCCGGTGCAGGATGGGACTGGTCTTGCCGTGCATCAGGCGCGGCGCGCGCACCACCCGGCCGCCGAAGACCTCGCCCAGCGCCTGGTGTCCGAGGCACACGCCCAGCACCGGCACGCGGCCGGCGAAGTCCGCGATCGCCGCCTCCGAGATGCCGGCGTCGCGCGGCTCGCCCGGTCCCGGCGAGACCACCAGGCCTTCCACCGGCCTGGCCGCGAGCGCCGCGACCGCGACCGTGTCGTTGCGGTGCACCTCGACCTCGGCGCCCAGCGTACCCAGGTACTGCACCAGGTTGTAGGTGAAGGAGTCGTAGTTGTCGATGACCAGGATCACGGCGAGCCCCGCTCGGCGCGCTGCACCGCCAGCCACAGCGCGCGCCCCTTGTTCAGCGTTTCCTGCCACTCGCCCGCGGGGTCGGAGTCAGCGACGATGCCGGCGCCCACGCCCCAGTGCGCCTGCCCGTCCGCGTACACCAGCGTGCGGATGGCGATGCACAGGTCGAGGTTGCCATGATAGTCGAAATGGCCGACGGCGCCCGCGTAGACCCCGCGCCGCAGCGGCTCGAGGTCCTCGATGATCTCCATGGCCCGCACCTTGGGGGCCCCCGAGACGGTGCCGGCCGGGAAGCAGGCCCGCACGATGTCGAGCGGCTGGAGCTTCGGCAGGCCGCGCCCGCGCACGTTCGACACCAGGTGCATGACCTGCGAGTAGCGCTCCACCGACATGTACTCGTTGGTCTCGACCGTGCCGAACTCGGCCACCCGGCCCACGTCGTTGCGGCCCAGGTCCACCAGCATGACGTGCTCGGCGCGCTCCTTCTCGCTGGCGCGCAGCTCCTCCTCGAGCCGCTGGTCCTCCTCGGGGCTGCGCCCGCGCGGGTGGGTGCCGGCGATCGGCCGCACCTCGACCAGGTTGTCGGTGCGCCGCACCAGCACCTCGGGCGAGGAGCCCACCAGGGCGAAGTCGCCGAGCCTGAGGAAGTACATGTAGGGCGACGGGTTGGTGACCCGCAGCGCGCGGTAGGCCTCGAACGCGGGTTGCCTGACCGGCGCGCTCATGCGGTGCGCCAGCACCACCTGGAAGATGTCGCCGGCGCGGATGTGCTCCTTCGCGCGCTCGACCGCGGCCATGAAGGCCTGCCGCGTGGCCGAGGAGCGCGGCTCGGACGGCGCCTCGCCCGGCGCGGGCTCGGCCCACGCGAGCGGCGTCCGCAGCCGCGTCACCTCGGCCTCGAGCCGCGCGACCGCGGCGTCGTAGGCCGCGTCGGGATCGGCTCCGGCGCGCGCGTGCGTCACCACCTTCATGGTGTGCGTGAGGTTGTCGAACACGCTCACCACGTCGCCGAACAGGAACACCGCGTCGGGCAGCCCGAGGTCGTCCTTCGCCCGCGCGGGGATGCGCTCGAACCAGCGCACCGCGTCGTAGCCCAGGTAGCCGACCGCGCCGCCGCAGAAGCGCGGCAGCCCCGGCAGCGGCACTGCCTGGTGGCGCGCCAGCAGCGCGGCCAGCTCGTCGGTCGGCCGGCCGGGAAGCGGCGTCACGCGTCCGCCCTCGCGCAGCTCGCAGCGCTCCCCGCGGGCGACGAACACCAGCGAGGGGCGGCTGCCGAGCAGGGAGAAGCGCCCCCACTTCTCGCCGCCCTCCACGCTCTCGAGCAGGAACGCGTAGGGCCCGTCGTCGATCTTGCGGAACGCCGAGACCGGCGTGTCGTGGTCCGCGAACACCTCGCGGTAGACCGGCACCAGCCTGCCGCCGGCCGCCAGGGCGCGGAACTCGGCGCGGGTCGGGACGATCATGCGGAGCCCCGCGGCACGCCCGCCGGCCGCGCCGGAGCGTCGGCGAGCAGCTCGCGCGCCTGGCGTCGCGTGGTCTCGGTGACCCGCTCGCCCGCCAGCATCCGCGCCAGCTCGTCCACGCGCTCCTCGCCCGCCACCGGCTCGATGCGCGCGACGGTGCGCCCGCCGGTGACCCGCTTGGTGACCCGGACGTGGTGGGTGGCGAGGGAGGCGATCATGGGCAGGTGGGTGACGCAGACGATCTGGCGGTGCCGCGACAGCCGCCGGAGGCGCTCTCCGACCGCCTGTGCCACGGCACCGCCGATGCCGGAATCTACTTCATCGAAGAGCAGAAGGTCAACGGGGTCTTGGGCTTCCAGCGCGGTCTTCAACGCCAGCATGACCCGCGACAGCTCGCCGCCCGAGGCGATCTTGTGGAGCGGTCGCGCCGGCTCGCCGGGATTCGCGGTGAACAGCATCTCGACCCGGTCGAGTCCGCGCGCACCGGGCGCGGGCGCGTCCCCGCCCGCCGGCGCGACCAGGAACTCGAGCCGCGCGTGCGGAAAGCCGAGCGGCTCGAGCCCGCGCGTGAGGCCGGCGCCCCACTCCCGGGCCGCGGCGCGACGCTTGCGCGACAGCGCGTGGCCCGCGGCGAGGCACTTCGCTTCCGCCTCCGCGGCGCGCGTGCGGGCGCGCTCCAGCGCGCCTGCTCCGTCCTCGCCGGTCGCGAGTTCCTGAGCCAGCTCGGCGCGCCAGGCGATCAGCTCCGCGATGCCGCGTCGGTACCTGCGCTGGAGCCGCGCGATCAGCTCGCGGCGCGCCTCGATGGTCTCGAGCGCCTGCGGGTCGGCCTCGAGCCCGGCGCCGTACGCCGCGAGCGCGCGGCCCGCCTCGGCCGCCGCGATGCGCGCCTCGTCGAGCGCGAGCAGCGTGTCGGCGAGGCTGGGGTCCAGGGAGGCCGCCTGCTCCACCGCGCGCGCCGCCACGGCGATCGCGTCCAGCGCCGCGTCGTCGCCCTCCGAGAGCTTCGCCAGCGCCTGGCCGACCAGTGCGCGCAGCCGGTCGGCGTGCGCGAGGCGCGCCGCCTCGAGCTTGAGGCGCTCCTCCTCCCCCTCGACCAGGTCCGCCTCCGCCAGCTCGCGTGCCGCCTGCTCCATCCACTCGCGACGGTCGGCGTACGTGGCGAGCGAGGTCTCGAGCGCCGCCAGCTCCGCGGAGGCCGCGCGCCACGCCGCGAGCGCCTCGCCGTAACGCGTAACGTCGCCGCCGAGGTCGGCCAGCCGGTCGAGCACATCCAACCCGGCCTCGGCCCGCAGCAGGCTCTGGTGCTCGTGCTGGCCGTGGAGATCGGCGAGGATGTCGCCGAGCTGCGCGAGCGCACCGCGCGTCACCGCCGACTGGTTGACGAGCGCGCGGCTCTTGCCCCCGGCCTGCACCTCGCGCCGCACGATGACGGTCTCACCGTCGCACTCGATGCCCCATCCGGCGAGCAACGCGGCCACGCGCGCGCCGGGGTCGCCCTCCACCCGGAACTCGCCCTCGGCCACCGCCGCCGGGGCGCCGTCGCGCACCACGCCCGCGTCGGCGCGCCCGCCCATCAGCAGGTCCACCGCCTGGACCAGCAGCGACTTGCCGGCGCCGGTCTCGCCCGTGACCACGTTGAGCCCGGGACCGAAGGGGACCTCGGCGCGCTCGACCAGGGCCAGGTCGCGGATGATCAGCCGTTCGAGCATGGATGGAACCCGCCCTACAGGGACCGCCGCGCGCTCCCCTGCCAGCCGAGCTTGGCCTGGAGCGAGCGCGCGAAGGGGCGCTCGGGGTTGCGCAGGCAGCGCACCGCGGCGCGGTCGAGACGGACGCGGATCGTGTCACCGGGCTCGAGCTCGACCATCTCCTGGCCGTCGAGCAGGAGGATCGAATGGTCCACCGACCCGATCAGCCGGAGGGACAGCTCGTCGTCGGCCGCCAGCACCAGCGCGCGGCTGCCGAGCGTGTGCGCGCACACCGGCGTCACCACCAGCGCCTCGACGTCGGGCGCCAGCACCGGGCCGCCGGCCGAGAGCGAATAGGCGGTCGAGCCCGAGGCGCTCGCGGCGATCAGGCCATCGGCCAGCAGGTAGCCGAGGTCCTGCCCGAGCGCGTGCATCTGGAGGTGGACCGCCGCGAGCCCGCCGGCGCTCTTCACCACCGCGTCGTTCATGGCGAGGCGCGAGAAGGCGCGGACACCCTTGCGGCCGCGCCGCACGGTGGCGCGGAGCAGGCGGCGCTCCTGCACCTTCCACGCCCCGCTGAGCGCGGCCTCCACGGCCCGCCCGAGCTCGTCCTCCTCGGCGGCGGCGAGGAAGCCGAGGCCGCCGAAATTGACGGCGAGCAGCACGCCCTTCTGCCCGGCCATGGCACGCCCGCCGGTGAGCACGGTGCCGTCGCCGCCCAGGCTGATGGCGAGCTGGCACCAACGCGCCAGCCCGGGGAGCGGCGCGCCTTCGATCCCCATCAGGTCGGCGAGATGCTGCTCCACGCGCACGTCGCAGCCGCGGCGCGCGAGCCGCGCGCGCAGCTTCGCGGCGGCGCGCCGGACCCCGGGCCGGCCGATGTGGCCCAGGATCGCGACGCGGCGCACGCGGCCTCTCATGTGTACTGGCGCTGGGTGGAGCGCAGCCAGTCGAGCGTGCGCCGGGCGATGCCGGGGGCGTCGAGCCCGACGCGCTGCAGCAGCTGGTCGCGCTGGCCGTGGGTGACGAACTGCTCGGGCAGCGCGATGCGCAGCAGCGGCGTGGCGGAGAGGCCGCCGCGGTCGAGACATTCGCTCACCGCGCTGCCGAAGCCGCCCATCGGCACGTTCTCCTCGACGGTGACCAGCCGGCCCACCGAAGCCGCGAGTCCGGCGATCGCGCGCTCGTCGAGCGGGCAGACGAAGCGCGCGTTCACCACCGTCGCCGAGACGCCCTGCTCGGCCAGCAGGTCGGCGGCCTTGAGCGCGGGGGCCACCATGGTGCCGAGCGCGAAGAGGGCGACGTCGCCGCCGGCGCGCAGCTGCTCGGAGATGCCGACGGGCAGCAGCCGGGCTTCGCCCTCGGGGAGCTTCTCCTCCGGGATGCTGGCGCGCGGGAAGCGCACCGCGACCGGACCCTTCTCGTGGTGGGCCGCGGTCCACAGCATGTCGCGCAGCTCCTCGCCGTTCCGGGGCTGCATCAGCGTCATGCCGGGGATCATGCGCAGGTAGGAGACGTCGAACGCGCCGTGCTGCGGGGCGCCGTCCTCCCCCACCAGCCCCGCGCGGTCCACCGCGAGCACGATGCGCAGGTCCTGCACCGCGACGTCGTGCACGATCTGGTCGAAGGCGCGCTGCAGGAACGTCGAGTAGATCGCCGTGATCGGCAGCAGGCCGCCGGCCGCGAGCCCGGCCGAGAACGTCACCGCGTGCTCCTCGGCCATCCCGACGTCGAAGAAGCGGTCGGGGAACTGCTTCGAGAACGGCTTCAAGCCGGTGTTGTCGGTCATCGCCGCGGTGACCGCGACCGCGTGGGGGAAGCGCTTCGCGATCTCGATCGCGGTCTCGCCGAACACGTGCGTGTAGGTCCTGGCCGAGCTCTTCGACGCGCTGCCGGTCTCGGGGTCGAACATCCCGACGCCGTGGAAACCGGTGGCGTCGCCCTCGGCCGGCGCGTAGCCCTTGCCCTTGCGCGTCACCACGTGGAGCAGCACCGGGCCCGGCACCTGCTTGAGCTCGGCGAGCGTGCCCATCATCAGGTCGAGGTCGTGGCCGTCGATGGGGCCGTAGTACTTGAGCCCCAGCTCCTCGAACAGCACCCCCGGGACGATCAGGTTGGCGAGCCCCTCCTTGATCCGGTGCGCCGCCTTCTGCGCGCGCTTGCCCAGGCGACCCAGCAGCTCGTAGACATCGCGCTCGATCTGGCGGTAGACCCGGTGCGCGGTGAGGCGCGTGAGGTAGCGGGCGATCGCGCCGATGTTCGGCGAGATGCTCATCTCGTTGTCGTTGAGGATGACCAGCATGCGCTTCTTCAGCTCGCCCAGGTTGTTGAGGCCCTCGAACGCCATGCCGCCGGTGAGCGCGCCGTCGCCGATCACCGCGACCACGTGGTGGTCCTCTCCGCGGAGGTCGCGCGCCACCGCGAGCCCGAGCGCCGCCGAGATCGAGGTCGAGCCGTGGCAGGTGCCGAACGGGTCGTGCTCGCTCTCGCTGCGCACCGGGTAGCCCGCGATGCCGTCGAGCGTGCGCAGCGTGTCGAATCGCTCGAGGCGTCCGGTCAGCAGCTTGTGCGGGTAGGACTGGTGGCCCACGTCCCAGATGATCTTGTCGCGGGGCGAGTCGAACACCCGGTGGATGGCCAGCGCCAGCTCGACCACGCCGAGGTTGGGCGCGAGGTGGCCGGCGCGGCGGGCCACGGTCTGGATGATGGTGTGGCGGATCTCGACGGCGAGCTGGTCGAGCTGCGGCCGGGTGAGCGCCTTGAGGTCGGCGGGGGAATGGATGGTCTCGAGCAGGCTCATCAGTGGATCCACGACCACGCCAGCGCGCTCGACACCCCCAGCAGCGCGCCGGCGGCGACCTCCAGCGGCGTGTGCCCGAGCAGCTCCATCAGGCGGTGGGTGTCCGCCTCGGCGTGCGCGAAGTGTTCTTCGATCAGGCGGTTGAGGATGACGGCCTGCCTCCCCGCGGCCCGGCGCAGACCCGCGGCATCATACATGACGATCAGGCTGAAATACAGCGTTACGCCGAAGAGCAGCGAACCGAAACCCGCCTCGAGCCCCACCGCGGTGGAGAGCGCCGAGACGGCCGCCGCATGAGAGCTGGGCATGCCCCCGGTCTCGAAGAAGCGCCGGAAGTTCCAGCGGTGGTGCGCGACGAAATAGCTCACGCCCTTGAAGCCCTGGACCAGCGTGCCCAGGATGAGAGCGAGCCAGAAGGGTCCCGTTGGGGCTGCCTCGGTGGATGGTGTGGAGCCGGGCGCGGCCATCTCGGGGCCGGCGCGTGGACGAGCGAAGTCCGAAGATAAGCGCGAAGGCGGAGGACGGCAAGAGGGCGCGCGGAGGGACCGCGGAGTCCGGTCCGGATGCGCGCGGCGGCGCGGAGCCGGGCCGGGCCGGCTCCGCGCCGCCCGCTGCCCTGCGCTCCGCTACTTCTCCCTCGCGGCTACGGCCTCGAGCAGCGCGAGGAGGTTCGCGGGGTGCCGGCAGCACCGCTCGATGATGCCTCGGGCCGAACGCAGCAGCAACCGCTCCTTGCGGACGGCCGCTTCCCGGCCCGCCGTCCCATGATACGTGGCCTTGCCGCGGGCCCGATCGGTGCCCGCGCGCTTGCCGAGCTGCGCGAGCGACGAGTCGGCGTTCAGCAGGTCGTCGTGGATCTGGAAGGCGAAGCCGAGCTGCCGGCCGGCCCGGTCCAGGGCCGCGATCTGCCGCGCGTCCGCTCCGCCCGCGATGGCGCCGAGCGCGAGGCAGGCGCCCATGAGCGCGCCGGTCTTGCGCCGGTGGATCGCCCCGGCATCGCGCGGCGTCACGCGCTTCCGCTCGGCCGCCATGTCGAGGGCCTGGCCGCCGATCAGGTCGGCGCTGCCGCTGGCGCGCGCCAGCCACCTCACGGCCACCACCACGCGCGGCGATGGCACGTGCACATACTGCAGACGCGCCAGCTCCTCGAAGGCGAAGGCCAGCAGCGCGTCGCCGGCGAGGATGCCCAGCGCCTCGCCGAACTTCCGGTGCGTGGTGAGACGGCCGCGGCGGTAGTCGTCGTCGTCCAGCGCGGGCAGATCGTCGTGCACCAGCGAGAACGCGTGCACGCACTCCACCGCGACCGCGGCGGGCAGCGCCCGGCGCCAGTCCCCGCCTACCGCCTCGCAGGCGCAGAGCACGAGCAGGGGACGCACCCGCTTGCCGGGTCCGAGCGCCGCGTAGCGCATCGCCTCGGCCACGCGGCCCGGTCCCTGGCAGCGCGCGGTCAGCGCGCGCACGAAGCAGCGCTCGAAGGTGCGGCGCCGCGCTTCGAGCGGCCCGTGGCGCGCGGGCCCGCGTGCCCGCGCGCTGCGGCCGGTCTCCATCAGAACGGCAGCTCGCCTTCCGGGTCGGGCTTGCCGCCCCCGGCCGCCGGCCGCCCGCCGCGGCCCGGGTTCTCGGGGCCCTGCATCTCGAGCTCCGTCGGCTCGGTCGTGGGCGCGCCGCTCGCGTCCTCGGTCAGACGCTCGATCCGCTTCTCGGCCTCGCCGAGCGTCTGGGTGAGCCGGCGCGAGAGCTTCACGCCCTCCTCGTAGCGCGCGATGGACTCCTCGAGTGACAGGCTCCCGCTCTCCAGCTCCTCGACGATGGTCTGGAGGCGCTCGATCGCCTGCTCGAAGCTCAGCTCCGCGGCTCCGTCGGTCCCGGCGGCGCCGGGCGCGGGCTTCCTGTCACGGGCCATCATTCCCTCCGGGGCGCACGGCCTCGACCCGCGCGTCCGCTTCGCCGCGGGCGAACTCGACCCGGATGGGATCCCCCACCGCGAGGGTCGCCGCGGAACGCAGCAGGGTACCGTCCGGGCGCCGTGCCAGGCAATAGCCGCGCTCGAGCACCAGCCGGGGCGAGAGCGCGCGCAGCCGGTCGTCGTAGCCGTTGAGCCGGGTGCGCCGGGCCAGCACCGCCTGCACCACGACCGCGTCGAGCCGCTCGCGGGCGGCCGCCAGCTGGTCGCGGCGCGCGGCCAGCGTGCGCGGCCACTCCCGCAACCCGTAGCGCGCCTGGATGTCGGCGAGCCACTCGCGCGCGGCGCGCGCGCGACCGTGGATCGCGGCGCGCAGCCGCTCGACCAGGTCGTCCACGCGCTGCTGCACCATGCCGAGCACGTCCTGCTGCCGGCGGAACCCGTACTGCGCGGTGAGGCCCCCGAGGCGGCGGCGGCGGACTTCGACCGCCAGCCGGGCCGCGCGGCCCGCGCGCTCGGCGAGTTCCCGGACGCGGCGCGTCACCTCGGCGCGGTCGCGCACCGCCAGCTCCGCGGCGTTGCTGGGCGTGGCGGCGCGCAGGTCGGCCGCGAGGTCGGCGAGCGTCACGTCCACTTCGTGGCCGACCGCCGAGATCACCGGGATGCGCGAGGTGGCGATGGCGCGCACCACCGGCTCCTCGTTGAAGGCCCACAGGTCCTCGAGCGACCCGCCGCCGCGCCCGACGATGAGGGTGTCCACCGCGCCGTGGCGGTTGAACCGCTCGATGGCCGCGGCGATCTCCTCGGCCGCTCCCGCGCCCTGCACCCTGACCGGCGCGAGCACGATGCCGATCGAGGGCCAGCGCGCGCGCAGCACCTTGACCATGTCGCGCACCGCCGCGCCCACCGGCGAGGTGACGAGCCCGATGCGGGCGGGGTAGCGCGCGAGCGGCTTCCGGCGCACCGGGTCGAACAGCCCCTCGGCCTGGAGCCGCCGCTTGAGCTCCTCGAACGCCAGCAGCAACGCGCCCACGCCGGCCGGGCGCATCTCCTCGACGATCAGCTGGTAGCGGCCGCGCGGCTCGTAGACCCCGATGCCGCCGAACGCCTCGACCTCCATGCCGTCCGCGGGCTCGAAGGTGAGGCGGGCGTTCTTGCCCTTCCACATCACCGCGTCGATCAGGGCGTCCGCGTCCTTGATGGAGAAGTAGAGGTGCCCGCTCGCGCCGTAGCGCTTGACGCCCGACAGCTCGCCGCGCACCCACAGCGCGGGGAACGCCTCGGTGAGCCGGTCCTTGATGAGCGCGGTCAGCGCGCTGACGGTGAGGATCTTCTCCTGCTCCGGCAGCAGCGCCATGGTCAGCTCGCGACGGAGGGAGCGAACGCGCCCTCGGCGGCGAGCACGGTGTTCGCCGCCACCATCGCCACGGTCATCGGTCCCACGCCGCCCGGCACGGGCGTGAGCGCACCCGCCACGAGCGCGACCGAGGCGGCCTCGACGTCGCCGCACAGCCGGTGGCCGGTGCGCGAGTCGGGCGCTGCGACGCGGTGGATGCCGACGTCCACCACCGTGGCGCCGGGCTTCACCCAATCCGCGGTGACCATCTCCGGCCGGCCGATCGCGCACACCAGCAGGTCGGCGTCGGCGGCGAGCGCGCGCAGCGCCGGGCCGCTCGCGCTGTGGCCGAGGGTCACGGTGCAGTCCACGCCCTTGCGCGACAGCAGGGCGGCGAGCGGGCGGCCCACGATGTTGCTGCGCCCCAGCACCACCGCGTGCCTGCCGGCGAGCGGCACCTGGTGGTAGCGCAGCAGCTCGAGGATGCCGCGCGGCGTGCACGGCACGAAGCCCGGGAGGCCGGCCGCGAGCCGGCCGACGTTGACCGGGTGGAAACCGTCCACGTCCTTCCCCGGCGGGACGGCCTCGAGCACGGCCTGGGCCGCCGCCGGCGGGGCCAGCGGGAGCTGGACCAGGATGCCGTGCAGCGCCGGGTCCTCCCCCAGCGCGCGCACGCGCTCCACCACCGCGTGCGTCTCGGTCCCGGCCGGCAGCGTGACCCGCCGCGCCTCGATCCCGACCTCGGCGCACGCCTCGCCCTTGCGCTTGAGGTAGATCCGCGAGGCCGGATCCTCGCCCACCGAGACCAGCGCCAGCGCGGGCGTCACGCCGCGCGCGCGCAACCGCTCGACCTCGGCGCGGGCGGCCAGGCGCACCGAGAGCGCGGGCTCGTCGCCGCGCAGCAGGCGCGCGCCGCCCCCGGACACCGCCGGGGCGTACGGGATCTCCAGGCGGCGGATCGCGAGCGCCCGGCCGGTGGCGTGGTCCACGGTCACCAGCGCGCCGTTCAGCCTGAGGTCGCCGTCGGAGGGCGTCAGCTTCCCCGGGAGCAGCGTGAGGAAGCGCTGGAGCGCGGCCTGGCGGTCCATGCCGATCACCGAGTCGAAGCCGCCCGTCATGCCCGCGTCGCTCAGGCAGGCGGTGCCGCCCGGCAGCACGCGGTCGTCCGCAGTCTGGATGTGGGTGTGGGTGCCGAGCAGCGCGCTCACGCGTCCGTCCAGGTGCCAGCCCATCGCCATCTTCTCGGCCGTGGTCTCGGCGTGGAAGTCCACCAGCACGACCTTGCATTTCTCCCGCAGCGCGCCCAGCACGCGGTCCGCGGTGCGGAACGGACAGTCGGCCTCCCTCATGAAGACGCGGCCCAGCAGGTTCACCACTCCCACCGCCGTGCCGTCGCTCGCGCGGAACACGCGCCAGCCCTCGCCCGGCGTGCCCTCGGGCAGGTTCGCCGGGCGCACCAGGCGCGGCTCCTCGGCGATGTAGGCGGCGCCCTCGCGGCGGTCCCACAGGTGGTTGCCGCCGGTGAGCGCGTCGCAGCCCGCGGCGATCAACGCGGTGCCCGAGTCGCGCGTGACCCCGTAGCCGCCCGCCGAGTTCTCGGCGTTGCACACCACCAGGTGGACGTCGAAGCGCCGGCGCAGCCCCGGCAGCAGCGCCTTGACCACCTCGCGCCCCGGCGCGCCGATCACGTCAGCGATGAAGAGAATGTTCAGACAGCCTCCTCAGGGGCGACGGCGAACGGCCGGGCTGCGGGGCCGAGAGGCGTGGCCGGCCGGGTCGTGCCCTTCATGGAAACCCCGCAGGCCGGCCGCGTCTCGACCACGCGGCAGAACGGCCGTTCGCGGAAGCCCCTACTTCGCGTAGTCCACCGCGCGCGTCTCTCGGATCACCGTCACGCGGATCTGGCCCGGGTACTCCAGCTCCTTCTCGATGCGGCGCGCGATCTCGCTGGCCAGCGCCTGCGAGCGCGCGTCGTCCACCTTGTTGTGCTCGACCATGATGCGCACCTCGCGCCCGGCCTGGATGGCGTAGGACTTCTCGACGCCGGGGAACGTGTTCGCGATGCGCTCCAGCGCCTCGAGCCGCTTGATGTAGATCTCGAGACTCTCGCGTCGGGCGCCCGGCCGCGCGCCCGAGATCGCGTCGGCCGCGGAGATGAGCACCGGCCACAGGCTGCCGCCGGCGAAGTCGTCGTGGTGGTAACCGATGGCCTCGAGCACCGGCTGCGGCTCGCCGTAGCGCTGCGCCACCTCCATGCCCAGCGCCGGGTGCGTGCCCTCGCGATCATGGTCGATGGCCTTGCCGATGTCGTGGAGCAGGCCCCCGCGCTTGGCCATCTTCTGGTCCATGCCGATCTCGGCCGCCATCATGCCGGCCAGGTGCGCGACCTCGATCGAGTGGCTCAGGATGTTCTGGCCGTAAGAGGTGCGGTAGTGGAGCCGCCCGAGCAGGTTCTGCAGTTCGGTGTGGATGCCGTGCACGCCGACCTCGAGGCAGGCCATCTCGCCCAGCTCGCGGATCTTGTTCTCGACCTCGACCTTGACCTTGGCCACCACCTCCTCGATGCGGGCGGGGTGGATGCGGCCGTCCGCGACCAGCCGCTCGAGGGCGAGCCGGGCGACCTCGCGGCGCACCGGGTCGAATCCCGAGAGGATCACCGCCTCGGGGGTGTCGTCGATGATGACGTCCACGCCGGTGATGACCTCGAAGGAGCGGATGTTGCGGCCCTCGCGCCCGATGATGCGCCCCTTCATGTCGTCGCTCGGCAGGTGCACCACCGACACCGAAGACTCGGAGGCGTGGTCCGCGGCGAAGCGCTGGATCGCGAGCCCGATGACCTTGCGCGCCTCGCGCTCGGCGTTGCGCTGGGCGTTCTCGCGGATCTCGGCGACGCGCCGCGCGGCCTCGGCCCGCGCCTCGCTCTCGATGGCGGCGAGCAGCTGCTGGCGGGCTTCCTCGGCGTTCATGCCGGCGATCTTCTCGAGCCGCGTGGTCTGCTCCTGGAGCAGCCGGTCGAGCTGCGTGTTGCGCGACTCGACCGCGCCCTCGCGTTCGCGCAGGTCGTTCTCGGCGCGCTTGAGGTCGCGGTCCTTCTTCTCGATCAGCTCGACGCGCCGGTTGAAGGCGGCCTCCTTCTCCTGGAAGGCGCGTTCGGCCGCGAGCTGGTTGTTGCGCGCCTCCTGGGTCTCGCGCTCCACCTGCTGCTTGAGGCGCAGCGCCTCCTCGCGGCCTTCGAGCACCGCGGCGCGCTTGACCGACTCGGCCTCGCGGCCGGCCTGCTCGAGCACGCTCTGGGCGAGGCGCTCCGCGCTCTGCAGGTTGCGCCGCCCGATACGCGCGCGCACGACGTACCCGGCGAAGAACGACACGACGGCACCGAGGACGATGCCGCCGATCCAGGTCAGAGGATTCATGGGGACTCCCAGGGTGCCGTCGGCCGGGTGCCCGCGAAGATGCGGGAGCCGCGGCCGGCGGCGCCGGCCGGAAAGGATCCCCGCCGAGATGCCGTGTGCCCGGGAGTTCTTGAGACCTGGCGAGCCAGGTGGGCTCCCCTTCGACCGGGTGGGCCCTCCGCGGGCCCGGATGCGGCCCCGCGTCCCCACCGGGGGACCTCGGGCGCCGGATCCGGGCCGCGGCGCGGCGTCGCCGGCCACCGGGAAACCCTGCTTGAGTTCTGTTGGTTCAAGAACTGCGTTGCATCACGAGCACGGCAGGGAATGCATGTGCCACCGGAGCGCCCCGCGCCCCGTCACGACGCGCCGCTCCGGATGAAGTCGTCCAGCACGGCGTTGAGCCGCGCCGCGCGGTCGCCGAGCTCCTGGTCCCGCTGCTCCCGCAGGGCGCGCTCCTTGAACAGCTCATCGGCGATGTTGAGGGAGGCCAGCACGGCCTCCTTGGAAAGCGAGGCCACCGGCAGCTTCTCGGTGATCTCGCGCATCTTGCGGTCCACGTACGCGGCGACGCCGAGGATGTACGCCTGGTCGGCCTCACCGCGGATCGTGTAGCCGTGGCCGAAGATCTGGACCTCGACCAGGTTCTTGGTGTCCATGGCGTCCTCGCGCCGCGGTCTCAGCCTTCGAGCCGCTCGAGCTTCTTCAGCAGCGCCTCGATCCGCACCGCCACCTCGCGCCGCTCGACCTGCCAGTCGCGCTGCTCGCGCTTGAGCGCCTGCAGCTCCCCGAGCAACGCGGTGGGGTCCTGTCCTTGCAGTTTCTGTTCCAGCTCCTTGACGCGGCGCGTGAGCTCGTCGCGCTCGCGCTGCAGGCGGTCGCGGTCGCCGCGCACCTGCTGGAACAGGGTGGCCGCCTTCTCGATGCGTTCGCTGAGCCGGTCGAGGTCGGTCGTCATGACGGCGGTGTCGCTCATCGCTCTCTCAGCCGGCCGCCGCACTGCTTCGCGACGGCCGCCACCATGCGGTCCTGGATGGCCTGGACCTCGGCCTCCGTGAGCGTGCGCTCCGGGTGCTGGAACTGGAGCGCGTACGCCAGGCTCTTCATGCCCTCGGGAGTGCCGGGACCAGCGTAGACATCGAACAGCTCGACCGAAGCCAGCCGCTCCCCCGCCCCGCGGACGAGCGCCTGCTCCACCTCGTGGTGCGTCCGCGCCGCCGGCACGAAGAACGCGACGTCGCGGCTCACCGGCGGGAACCGGCCCGGGAGAGTGACGCTCCGCTTCGCGCTCGCGACGCTGAACACGGGATCGAGCAGCGCCACGAAGAGGTGGACCGGAACCTCGATCTCCCACGCCCGCAGCAGCGGCAGAGCCAGCGTGCCGCCCCATCCAATGCGTGAACCGCCGCTTGCAACCTCAGCACTGGCACCGGGTTTCCAACCGGCCGCAGGATAGGCCCGCCACTCGGCAGTGTCAACGCGCATCTCCTCGAGCCAGGCTTCCCACAGGCCTCTGGCATCGTCGTGGTCGGCAGCCTGCTGCGCCGCATCGTGGGCGTGCGCATGGCGCGGACCGGTCACGACCGCGGCGAGCATCAGGGTCTCCTCGGGCAGCGGACCCGCGCCGGCGCGGAAGCCCGCGCCGGTCTCGAACAGGCGCACCGCCTTCACGCCCTGCCGCAGGTTGTGCGCGCAGGCGCGCAGCAGGCCCGGCACCAGGTTCGGCCGCAGCACCTCGCCCTCGCGGCTCATCGGGTTGGCGAGTCGCACCAGCGCGCGCTCGTCGTCGCCCAGCAGCCGCGCGGCCTCCAGCGCCTCGCGCTCGGCCAGCAGCGTGCTCGACCAGGCCTCGGTGAGTCCGCGCGCGAGCATCGCGCGGCGCGCGCGCTCGAGCCCGCGCTCGCGCGCGCTGCGCGTGGCGTAGACGCCGTGGGTCTCCAGCGGGCTCTCGGGGATCCGGTCGTAACCGTGCGCGCGCGCCACCTCCTCGACCAGGTCGTCCTCGAGCGCGACGTCCACGCGCCACGTCGGCACGGTGACGCGCAGCGGCTCACCGGGCTGGACGCCGAACTCGAAGCCCTCGAGGTGGCGCTGCGCCTCGGGTGCCGGGACGCCGACGCCCATGAGGCGCGCGACGCGGGAGGCGCGCAGCGTGAGCGTGCGGCGCTTGCCGTCG
>JACRPT010000067.1:0-1740 GCA_016223045.1 Candidatus Eiseniibacteriota bacterium | reverse complement strand
GCGAGGCGGGCGCCGGGCATCAGCGCCCTGAGCAGCGCGGGGAAGCGCGCGGTCGCGGTGGTCCCGATCTCGGGATCCACCCCGCGCTCGAAGCGCTTGGAAGCTTCGGTCGAGAGATCGAGCGCCCGCGAGCCGCGCCGGATGCGGCGCGGCTCGAACCACGCGCACTCGAGCAGCAGCCGCTTGGTGGTCTCCCCCACCTCGCTGTCCGCTCCGCCCATCACGCCCGCCACCGCCACCGGGCGCTCGCGGTCGGCGATCACCAGCACTTCGGGGCTCAGTTCGCGGTCCTTGCCGTCGAGCGTGGTGATGCGCTCGCCGGGGCCCGCGCGCCGCACCCGGATGGCGGGACCGCGCAGCCGGTCGAGGTCGAAGGCGTGGAGCGGCTGGCCCAGCTCGAACAGCACCAGGTTCGTGAGGTCCACCACGTTGTTGATGGGACGCTGGCCCACCGCCTCCAGCCGGCGCCGCAGCCAGGCCGGCGAGGGCGCGATGGTGACGCCGTCCACCACCTGCGCGATGTAGCGCGGACAGCCCGCGGCGTCCTCCAGCTTGAGGTCGAAGTCGGCGCGTCCGTTCCAGCGCGCGCCGAGCCGCGCCTGCGCCGCGGCGGTCCAGCGGCCGCCCAGCGCCGCCTTCACCTCGCGCGCCAGGCCCACGATGCCGAGCCCGTCGGGACGGTTGAACGGGATCTCGACCTCGAGCAGCGTGTCGGGCGGCGGCATCAGCTCGTCGAGCGGGCGGCCCGGCGCGAGATCGGCGCGGCCGAGGAACGCGGCGAGGTCGAGGATGCCCTGGTGGTCGTCGGCCAGCGCGAGCTCGCGCGGCGAGCACAGCATGCCCTGGCTCTCCTCGCCGCGGATCCGGCTGCGCTTGATTGCGAGTCCGCCCGGGAGCTTCGCTCCCACCGTGGCGAGCGGCGCGATCATCCCGGCGTGGACGTTGGGCGCGCCGCACACCACCGTGACCTCGCCGGAGCCGGCATCCACGCGGCAGAGCGTGAGCTTGTCGGCGTTGGGGTGTCTGCGCACCTCGAGCACGCGAGCGACCACCACGCCCGGGCAGGAGTGGCCGTGCGACTCGATGCCTTCGACGTAGAAGCCGCGACGGGTCAGGGTGTCGGCGATCGCCTCGGGAGAGGCGTCCACGTCCACCCACTCGCGCAGCCAGGAGATCGGGAGCTTCATCGGACTCGGAGAAGAGGAAGGTGACGCGCGGAACGCCGCGTGGTTCCGCGCGGGGCCCAATCTAGCAGCAGGGCGCAGCGGAGGGGAAGCACTGCGGGCCCGGGCGGCGCGGGCCCGGGGCTGTGGACTGGGCGCTGCGGCTCCGGGCTGCGGCCCGGGGAGTCGCCCACGGGGAGAGCCGCCGGGGGCGCGACCGCGTGGTGGCGTGACTTCTCCGAGAGGCCGGAGGTCCGTGGCCCATCCGGCGGCCCGGGCGTCGGACCTCGGTGGTCCGGAACACCGCGGCAGGTAATCCGCCCGCCGCCCGCGCGGGACGCAGATTCCGCTTCGGCCGCCGGGCGCGAGGCTGGTAGCATCGAGCGCAGCGAAACCTGAGCGGGGCCCGCGGCCGACCTTGGCCGCGAGCCCGTGCAGTACGCCCAGCATGGGCGCTGACTTGGAGGTGGAAGTCCTCCGAGGACTTGGTCACGGGGACTCAAGGGAACCGCAAGGGCGTGACCGCGAGGGAGCGTCCGAAGGAAGCGGGGAACGAACCGACGGGCTGACGAACAGA
>JACRPT010000136.1 GCA_016223045.1 Candidatus Eiseniibacteriota bacterium | reverse complement strand
GCGCGAGGCGGCCCGAGAGGCGGCGGCGGAGCGTGCACGCGCGGCGGCTCGAGAGGCGGCAGCGCGCGCGCAGGCCGCGGCAGCCCGACGCGAGGCGGCTCGAGAAGCGGCGGCGACACGCGCACGCGCGGAGGAGGAGGCGCGCACGTGGGCCGCGGCGGAGGCGGCGCGCGCTCGTGCCGCGGCGGCGGAGGTGATCCCGTATCTGCGGCGGCTCGGGTTCCGCGCCGACGAGGCGCGCCGTGCCGCCACACGGTGCGAGTCCGTTCCCGACGCCTCGTTGGAGGAGCGGGTGCGCGTCGCCTTGTCCTGCTTTGCGAAGGCTCCCCAGTACCGAGCCGCGCGGGCACTTCCGGCGCCGTCGTCAGCCGCCTGAGCGGACCGCGCGGGCGTGGTGGCCGGTGCGGGCAACGCCAGCGAAAGCAGGCGCGCGCGCTGCTGGCATCCTCGCCCGCACGATTCCCGGAAGAGCCGGGAGAAGGCTGCGCCGGCTGCCACGGGCGCATCTCTACTTCCCATCCCGGCGGCCGGTGGTGACGTTGCCTCAATGCGGAGACGACAGGCTCCACCGGCAGTCGGCCTGCCCCGCAAGGAAGACGGTTGCGCGCCCCGGCGGCTTGACCGGCGCGCGCGCCGCCCTTACCGTTTGCCGCGCACCAGAGCAACCACACGGTCCGCCGCGTGCGCGGGCCGCCGCCGGGCGCCTCCCGCCCGGATTCCCCACGCTCCCGCGGCGCCGGTCCGTCATCTACAGGGGAGCAGCACCCTTCGAAGGAGGCCGGTTGTACGAGGTCCTGATCGTCGGTGGTGGCCCCGCGGGGCTCACCGCCGGGATGTTCTGCCGGATGCGCAAGCTGTCGGTGCAGGTCGTGGACGCCGGGCGGGTCGGTGGGCAGCTGGTGTCGCTCTACGGCGACAAGCCGGTGCACGACTGGCCGGGTTTCCACGACATCCTGGCGAGCGACCTCGCGGACCAGCTCATCGCCCACGCCCGCGAGCTGGAGACCGCGGTGGCGACCGAGCAGAAGGTCACCGACATCACGCCGCGGGAGGGGGGCTTCGAGATCGCGGTACAGGACGTGGTGACGGGCGAGCCGCTCGCCTACCAGGCGCAGGCCGTGATCGTGGCGATCGGCGGCGGAGCGTTCGAGCCGCGCCGGCTCAAGGTGCCGGGCGAGGACACGCTCCGGGAGGACTTCCTGACCTACCGCATGCCCGACCGCGCGCGCCTCGCGGGTCGACGCGTGGTGGTGGTGGGCGGCGGCGACTCCAGCCTGGAGAGCGCGCAGCGCGCGCACGAGTGCGGGGCCGGCGTCACGATCATCCAGGTGCTCGAGCGCTTCACCGGCATGGAGAGCAACATCGAGAAGGTGGACGCGATGGGCATCCCGCGCCACTTCAACACGCGGGTGCGTGAGCTGGTGCTCGAGGACGGCAGGCTCGCGGGCGTGGTCGCGCAGACCAGGGGCGCCGCCGAGCCGCTGCGCCTGCCGTGCGACTACCTGGTGGTGAACATCGGGGCCGCGGTCAACCTCGATGCGGTCAGGCGCTGGGGGGTCGAGGTGGAGGGCAGCCAGATCAAGGTGGACAGCCAGATGCGCACCTCGGTGCCCGGCATCTTCGCCTGCGGCGACATCGTGACCTACGAGGGCAAGTACAAGCTGCTGGTCACCGCCTCGAGCGAAGGCGCGGTGGCCGCGAACTCCGCCTACGCCTGGGTGCGCAAGCCGCCGCGCGTGACCATGACGGATCTCTACACGTAGCGCAGGGCCGCGGCTCGCGAGCGGCCGCGCCCGCCGCCCGCGCGCGGGTGCGCAAGCCGGAGCGCGACCATGACGGATCTCTGCACGTAGCGCAGGGCCGCGGATCGTGCGCCGCCGCGGGCGCGGCCGGGAAGGGAAGCGTGGGACCGGTCATCAACGACTTCAGCATCCAGGTCGCCACGGTCAACGGCTCGGGGAGCCAGACCGCGAACGGCATCCTGCTGCGTGCCATCTTCCAGATGGGCATCCCGGTGAGCGGGAAGAACCTGTTCCCCTCGAACATCGCGGGGCTGCCCACCTGGTTCACCATCCGCGTGAGCAGGCACGGCTACCTGGCGCGCCGCTCCGCGAGCGAGATCCTGGTGGTGATGAACCCGGAGACCGCCGCCGAGGACGTCGCCGCCATCGGGCCGGGCGGCGTCATCGTGGTCAATGACCAGATCCGCACCCCGCCCATCCCCGGGGACCGCTTCGTCTACCACGTGCCGATGGCGAAGCTGCTGGAGCCCATCACCACCGACGTCCGGCTGCGCAAGCTGGTGATCAACATGATCTACGTCGGCGTGCTGGCCGAGCTGCTCGGCATCGCCGAAGACGAGGTCGAGCGCGCGCTTGACGCGCAGCTCGCGAAGAAGCCGATCGCGCTCGCGCTCAACCACCGGGCGGTGCGCGCGGGCTGGGAGTGGGCGAAGTCGAACCTCGAGAAGCGCGACCCCTTCCGGCTCGAGCGCATGGACGCGACCGCGCGCAGCATTCTGATCGAGGGCAACACCGCCGCGGCGCTGGGCGCGATGTTCGGCGGCGTCACGGTGGTGACGTGGTACCCGATCACGCCGTCCTCGAGCCTGATCGAATCGCTCGGCGGCTTCCTCGAGCAGCATCGCCGCGACCCGCGGACCGGGGAGGCCAGCTACGCGATGATCCAGGCCGAGGACGAGATCTCCGGGATCGGCATGGTGCTGGGCGCGGGCTGGGCCGGCGCGCGCGCCATGACCTCGACCTCGGGCCCGGGCATCTCGCTGATGGCGGAGTTCGCCGGCTACGGCTACTTCGCCGAGATCCCCGCGGTGATCTGGGACGTGCAGCGGATCGGGCCCTCCACCGGGCTGCCCACCCGCACCTCGCAGGGCGACCTGGCTTTCGTGCACGGTCTCTCGCACGGCGACACGAAGCACCCGGTCCTGCTCCCGGCTTCGGTCGCCGACTGCTACGCGTTCGCCATGAAGGCCTTCGATCTGGCGGAGCGTCTCCAGACTCCGGTGTTCGTGCTCTCCGATCTCGACCTCGGCATGAACGTGTGGATGAGCGAGCCGTTCGCGTATCCGGAGGAGCCGTGGGACCGCGGCAAGGTGCTCGGCGAGGAGGAGCTGGCGAAGCTGCGGAAGTTCGAGCGCTACCGCGACGTGGACGGCGACGGCATCCCGTACCGCACGCTGCCCGGCACGAAGGACGCGAAGGGCGTCTACTTCACGCGCGGCTCGGGCCACGACGAGGCGGCGCGCTACACCGAGCGCCCCGCGGACTACGTCGCCACCATGGACCGGCTGGCGCGGAAGCTCGAGACCGCCCGCACGCTGGTGCCGCCGCCGGCGATCGAGCAGGACGAGAGCGCCGAGGTCGGGCTCATCGCCTTCGGCTCCACCCGCTGGGCGATGATCGAAGCGCGCGACCAGCTGCGCGCGGCCGGCATCCCCACCGGCTACCTGCTGTTGAAGGCGCTGCCCTTCACCGCGCACCTGGCGGCGTTCGTCGGCCGGCACCGCCGCGTCTACGTGGTGGAGCAGAACCGCGACGGGCAGATGGCGGACCTGGTGCGGCGCGAGCTGCCCGGGGAGGCCGCGAAGATCCGCTCGATCACGCACTACACCGGGCTGCCGGTGGACGCGCGTTCGGTCACCGACGCCGTCCTCGCGATGGAAGGCGCGCCGGCGCAGCCGCCGCTCGCCCAGGGAGCCGCGCGATGAGCGACCCCACGGGCGCCCGGAACCGCGCGGGGCTCACGCGCGCCGACTACGACGGCGCGAAGACCACGCTGTGCCCCGGCTGCGGCCACAACGCCATCACCGGGGGCATCATCCAGGCCGCGTTCGAGGCCGGCCTCGAGCCTTCCAAAGTCGCGAAGCTCTCGGGCATCGGCTGCTCGAGCAAGACCCCCGCCTACTTCCTCGGCCGCTCGCACGGCTTCAACGCCGTGCACGGGCGCATGCCGAGCATCGCCACCGGGGTGAGTGTCGCCAACCGCGAGCTGCTCCTGATCGGCGTCTCGGGCGACGGCGACACCGCGAGCATCGGGCTCGGGCAGTTCTGCCACCTGGTGCGCCGCAACGTGCCGGTGGTCTACATCGTCGAGAACAACGGGGTCTACGGGCTCACCAAGGGCCAGTTCTCCGCGACCGCCGACGTGGGCAGCACGCAGAAGAGCGGCCGCGTGAACGAGCTGATGCCGGTGGACCTGTGCGCGATCGCCATCGAGCTGGGGTGCGGCTTCGTGGCGCGCTCGTTCTCCGGCGACCAGAAGCAGCTGCGCCCGCTGCTCAAGGCCGCGTTCGCGCACCGCGGCACGGCGGTGCTCGACGTCATCAGCCCGTGCGTCACCTTCGCCGACCACGAGGGCTCGACCCGTTCCTACGCCGCGGTCAAGGAGCACGACGCGCCGCTCCACGAGATCGACTTCGTCCCGTACTTCGAGGACACCAGCGTGGACTACGAGCCGGGGACCACCCGCGAGGTGGAGATGCCGGACGGCTCGTCCATCTACCTTAAGAAGCTGGCGGCCGACTACGACCCCACCAGCCGCGAGCACGCGCTGCGCGCCATCCACGAGGCGCGCGCCGAGCGCAAGCTCATCACCGGGCTGCTCTACGTGGAGCCCGACCTGCCGCCGTTCGAGCAGGAGCTGAACCTGGTGGAGACGCCGCTCGCCCACCTGACGCTCGAGCAGGTGCGACCGCCCAGGCGCGTGCTCGAGGAGATCATGGAGGAGTTGCGGACGGGCAGGGCGCCGGGCGGGGTGAGCTGAGACGAGATCGCGAGGCGCGTGCCCGCGGCAGGCGGGAGCCGCCCGGTCGCGCGCGGACCGGCCGTTTCGCGCACGCACGCTGGTCACGAAGCTACGGGAACACCTGCTCCCCCTCGTCGTCCTCGACGAGGATCGCCTGGCAGGGGCAGGCCTCGGCGGCCTCGATCAGCGTCCCGCGGTCCGCCGCCTCGGCGTCGAGGACCACCGCCTTGTTCCGGCTGTCGAGCTGGAACACGTCGGGCGCGATCTCCACGCACTGGGCGTTGCCGCAGCACTCGGAACGGATGACATGGACCTGCATGCGCTCTCCGGGGGTCGTTCGTGCGAACGGGCGCGAATCCTTCCAGATTCGCCGCACCCTGTAAAGAAGGCCGGCTGTGCTAAAGTCCGCGCGCTCACCCCGTGTCGTGCACCGAGTGTCCGGAGCGAGGCCCATGGACGCCCTTACGCAGTATCTCGAAGGCAATCGCGAGCAGTTCCTCGAAGACCTCAAGAAAGCGCTGCGCATCCCGAGCGTGAGCACCCAGCCCGCGCACCGCGAGGACGTGCGCCGCTGCGCGCAGCACGTCGCCGACGACCTCAAGGCCGTCGGCATGACGCGTGTCGAGGTGGTGCCGACGGCGGGACACCCGGTGGTGTACGCGGAGTGGCTGGGCGCGCCCGGCAAGCCCACGGCGCTGCTCTACGGGCACTACGACGTGCAGCCGCCCGAGCCGCTCGAGCTGTGGACCACGCCGCCCTTCGAGCCCACGCTGCGCGATGGCAAGCTCTACGCGCGCGGCGCCTGCGACGACAAGGGCCAGGTCTACATGCACCTGTCGGCGCTCAAGGCCCACATGAAGGTGAATGGCAGGCTGCCGCTCAACCTCAAGGTGGTGATCGAAGGCGAGGAAGAGGCGGGCAGCGACAACCTGGAGAAGTTCCTGCGCGAGCGCCGCAAGCAGCTCGACGCCGACGTGATCGTGGTGAGCGACACCAGCATGCTCGCCGCCGACCAGCCGGCGCTGTGCTACGGGCTGCGCGGCATCCTCTACACGCAGATCGAGGTCACCGGCCCCGCGCACGACCTGCACTCGGGCGAGTTCGGCGGCGCGGTCACGAACCCGGCCAACGCGCTCGCTGTCATCATCGCCGCGCTCAGGGACGGCGACGGCCGCGTCACGGTGCCCGGCATGTACGACCGGGTGCGCGCGTTGACGCCGCAGGAGCGCGAGGGCTTCCGCGCACTACCGTTCGACGAGAAGGCGTTCATCCACGAGACCGGCGCGCCCGTGGCGTTCGGCGAGAAGGGCTACTCGACGCTCGAGCGCATCTGGGCGCGGCCCACCTGCGACGTGAACGGGATGTGGAGCGGCTACATAGGTGAGGGCAGCAAGACCGTGCTCCCGTCGTTCGCCGCGGCCAAGGTGAGCATGCGGCTGGTGCCCGACCAGGACTTCGCCGAGCTGTTCCCGCGCTTCGAGGCGTACGTGAAGAAGCTCGCGTCTCCCGGCGTGACGGTGGTGGTGAAGAACCTGCACGGCGCGCCGCCGTTCCTGACCGAGCCCGACCACCCGATGCTCCAGGCCGCGGTGCGCGCGCTGGCGCGGTCGTGGCAGAAGCCCCCGGCGCTGATCCGCGAGGGCGGCTCGATCCCGGTGATGGCCACCTTCCAGGAGACCCACGGCCTGCCGTGCATCCTGATGGGCTTCGGCCTGGTGGATGACAACGTGCACGCGCCGAACGAGAAGTTCTCGCTCACCTCGTTCCATGGCGGGACCCGGAGCATCGCCTACCTCTACGAGGAGCTGGCGAAAGGCGCCTGAGACGATGAGACGAGCCGCGGTGCTCGCGCTGGCCCGGGAGACGCAGGCCCGGCTGGAGGAGCTGGCGCGCCGGCCTTCCGGCCATCCGGCCTCGGGCGGATACGGCACGCGGCTGCGGCGACTGGGGCTGCGCGCCGACGAGTTGCGTGCGGCGGCGCGCGACCTGGCGCGCGCGTGCCGCGACCTCGCCCCACGCGACGTGGTGCGCGTGGCGCAGGCGCTGGTGGACGGGGGCTGCTTCGAGGGCGGACTCGTGGCCTGCCTGCTGCTCGACCGCCAGCGGGCGGCCGCCGCGAGCCTCGGCGCCCGCGACCTGGTGCGGCTCGCCGGCGATCCCGACAACTGGGCCTCGGTGGATACGTTCGCCTGCCTGGTGAGCGGCCCGGCCTGGCGCCGCCGCCAGGTGCCGGACACGCTGATCGCGGGCTGGGCGCGGTCGCGCGAGCGGTGGTGGCGGCGCGTGGCGCTGGTCTCGACCGTGGCCCTGAATGCCCCGTCCAGGGGCGGCGCCGGCGAGCCGGCCCGCACGCTGCGGGTGTGCCGGGCGCTCGCCGCGGATCGCGACGACATGGTGGTGAAGGCGATGTCGTGGGCGCTGCGCGCGCTGGCGCGCCACGAGCCGGCCCGGGTGCGCGGCTTCCTGGCGCGGCACCACGCGGTGCTCGCCGCGCGCGCGGTGCGCGAGGTCACGAACAAGCTCACGACCGGGCTGAAGACGCCGCGGCGTCCACGCGCCCGGACCGGGTGACGCGGTGCGCGGCATGCGGAATCACGGCGTCACCCTCCTCGCACTCGCCCTGTGGGCCACGCCCGCGCTCGCTGCTGCGCACGCGCCGCACACCCTGCTGGTGCGCGGCCGGGTGAGCGACCCGGACGGCGCGCCGATCGTGGGAGCGAGGATCCTGCGCGCGGGTGCGCGCGAGCCGGCGGCCCTCAGCGACGCGGACGGCCGCTTCGCATTCACCTGCGAGATCGGCAGCCTCGCCGGCCTGGCGCGCGCTCCGTTCCACGAATGGTTCCGCGCGAGCTGCGAAGGCTGGCGCTTCGCCGCGCCGGCCGGGAGCGACGCCGTGGCGCTCGAGCTGCGCGCCGTGCCGGGCGCCGACGGCGCGGCACGCCTGCGCGTGCGTTCGAACGACGCGCGCGCCGCCGACCTGGTGGCGAAGGCCCTGGCCGCGCCCGGCGCGGCGGTCGCAGAACTCACCCTCGGCTTCACCGGGCGGCGTGGGAAGGAGGGCGGGGCGCGCGAACCGAAGCTCACCGCCGCGCTCGAGCTGCCGGTGGCGCTCGAGGACAACGCGGCGGCGCGGCCCGCGCGGCCCGCTCGTGAGCCAGCGCAGGCCGCGGTTGCGCCACTCGCTCCCGAGCCTGCCCGCGCTTCGGTCGCGCCGCCCGCTCCTGAGCCGGCGCGCGCGGCAGTCACGCCGCCCGGTCGCGAGCCGGCGGCCGCTGCGGTCGCGCCGCGCGCTTCGGGGCGCGCACCCACGGCAGTGGCTCCGCCCGCTCGCGAGCCCGCGCGCGCGGCGATCGCCGACACCGCCGCCGTGAAGGTGCCAGCCGGGAAGCCGGAGCGGCTCCCCGAGCGCCCCGAGAGCCTGAGGCTCTTCCCGAGCGCGCCCGAGCCGGGCGCCGGCGCCGGGCGCGATCCCATCGAACGGTTCGTCGTGGCGGACACGACCGCGCCGCCGCCGGCGCGCCACGGCAGGGTGAAGGGGAAGCACGAGACGGCGCAACCCGTGACGCCCGCGCCGCTCCCGCTCGAGCCCGCGGCGCGCGACACCGGCGCGGCCGGGACCGGCATCCGCATCTCCGTGAGCGGCGACTCCACGGCCGCCGCGTCCGACACCACGGGTGGCGAGGGGCGGCCGGGGAGCCCGATCCGGGTGCGGAGCGGGCGCGCCGTGCCGGAGCCGGCTCCCGCGCCCCCCGCGCACGACCGCTGCACGTGCACGGTCCAGGGCACGGTCGAGGTGCGTTCAGACAAGCCGCTCGCGGCCCCGCTGCGCGTCGAGGTGCTGCTGGGGACGGAGCGCGCGCCGCGCGACACGGTCGAGCTGTTCATGGGCGCGCCGCGCCCGTTCGAGATCCGCGACGTGCCGTGCGGGCGCAACCGGCTCGCGCTCCGCTGGCCCGCCGCGCGCCGTTTCGCGGTGGTCTCGAGGGACGCGCTCGAGCCGTTCGCGTGCGCGGCGGATCGCCCGGTCGTGCTGCGCGTGGTGCTCGAGCCGCGCTGAAGCGCCGGCACGCGACCGCCACCGAGGCGGCGCCGGACCGGGCGCGGCGCCGGACCTGCCGCAGCGACCTGCGGCTACGTTTGACCCGCGCGGGCCGCTCACCTAGCTTCGCCCGTCCCCACGTGCTGTCCGCAGCCACGTCCTGGAGGGTTTCCATGCGCGAAGAGGACCTGCTGCGCTTCGTGTGGGTGGCCGACCCGCAGATCTCGCCCGACGGCGCGCGGGTCGCCTTCACGCGCGTCGCCGTGGACATCGCCGCCGACGAGTACCGCACCAGCCTGTGGGTGGTGGAGGGCGCCGGCGGCGCGCCCCGGCCGCTCACCTTCGGCGCCTACGACCTCCAGCCGCGCTGGTCGCCGGACGGGACGCGGCTCGCCTTCGTGCGCAAGACCGAGGCGAAGAAGCCCGGGCAGCTCTGGCTGCTGCCGATGGCGGGGGGCGAAGCCGCGCAGGTGACGCGGCTCGAGGGCGGCGCGAGCGAGCCGGCGTGGTCGCCGGACGGGGCGCGCCTGGCGTTCCTCTCGGGCACCAACCCGGCGCTCGACGACCCGAAGAAGGAGAAGCCGAAGAACGCGCCCGCGCGCGTGGTCACGCGGCCCGAGTTCCGCATGAACGACGAGGGCTTCACCGACCACGATCACCTCGACCACGTGTGGGTGGTGGAGGTCGCGGCGAGCGGCGACCCCGGCGCGGCGACGCCGCGCCAGCTCACCACGGGCAAGTTCAAGGAGCAGAACCTGCGCTGGTCGCGCGACGGCAAGTGGATCCTGTTCGTCTCCGACCGCCGCGCGGAGCCGTGGTTCGACGTCGAGGACTGGGAGATCTGGGCGGTCGCGCCCGACCTCGCGCAGCCGACGGAGGGCGCGGAGCTGAAGCTCGTGGCCGACATCCACGGGCCGCTCAACGCGTACGCCGAGGCCGCGGACGGTCGCATCGCCGCGGTGGGCGGCATCCGCCCGTCGCCGCCGCGCTCCTACGACCAGCCCGACCTGCTGCTGTTCGAGGGCCGGTGGCCGCGCACCGCGCCGCGCGTGCTCACGCAGGACTACGACGGCGACATCGGCGACGGCATCTCCGCCGACCAGCACCCGCCGCGCGGCGGCGGCGCGATGCCGCTCGGCTTCACCGACGGCGGCCGCGCCGTGCTGACCGTGGCCGGGCGCCACGGCGCCGCGATGCTCGCGCGCATCGCGCTGGACACCGGGAAGATCGAGGAGCTGACCGACGCGCAGCACGAGGTCATCGCCGGCAGCGTGACCCCCGACGGCGCGCGCGTCGCGCTCACGCTGGGCGGCCTCACGCGCCCCGGCGACCTCTATCTCTACGATGTCGCGCGCCGCAGCCTCACGAAGCTCCACGCGCCGAACGACGCGTGGATGTCGGAGGTGAAGCTCGGGGAGATCGAGGAGCTCTGGTTCGACTCCTTCGACGGCCGGAAGATCCAGGGCTGGATCGTGAAGCCGCCCGACTTCGACCCGGCGAAGAAGTACCCGGCGATCCTGGAGATCCACGGCGGCCCGCACGTCGCCTACGGCGTCGCGTTCTTCCACGAGTTCCGCGTGCTCGCCGCGGCGGGCTACGTGGTGCTCTACACCAACCCGCGCGGCAGCACGACGTACGGGCAGGAGTTCGGCAACGTCATCCAGTACCGGTATCCGGGCGACGACTACCGGGACCTGATGGCCGGCGTGGACGAGCTGATCGGCCGCGGCTACGTGGACGAGACGCGGCTCGGCGTCCTCGGCGGCAGCGGCGGCGGGCTGCTCACCAACTGGATCGTCGGCCAGACCGGCCGCTTCAAGGCGGCGATCACCCAGCGCTGCGTCGCCGACTGGGACTCGATGTACTACAGCTCGGACTTCACGCTGTTCACGCCCGTGTGGTTCCGGAAGCCCCCCTACGAGGACCCGCAGGAGTACCGCGAGCGCTCGCCGGTGAAGTTCGCGACGCGCGTCACCACGCCGCTCATGGTGATCCACAGCGAGGAGGACTGGCGCACGCCCATCGCCCAGGGCGAGACCATGTTCCGCGCGCTCAAGCAGCAGCGCAAGGAGGTCGTGATGGTGCGCTTCCCCGGCGAGAGCCACGAGCTGTCGCGGAGCGGCACGCCCTCGCGGCGGGTGCAGAACCAGCAGCACATCCGCCGCTGGTTCGACAAGTGGCTCCAGGGCAAGCCCGCGCCGGAGTACGACGCGTAGCGGGGACCCGGCATGACCCGCTGCCGCGAACGCGGTATCTCCCGGCCCGGGCGCCCACCGGCGCCGGGTCCGTGCTGGTGGCGCGCGCCATGAGCGGTCCCGGCTGCTCGCCGCGATGAGTCCCGCCTTCGACCCGTCCGCGATCCGCGCGCTGGCGGAGCGCTTCGTGCGCGTCCCGAGCGTGAGCCCCGACGTGTTCGTCGAGACCGAGTTCGCGCGCGCGCTGCTCGCGGAGATCCCCGCGCCTCTCGAGCACGGCGAATGGCGCGTGCCCGACGGCCGGCCGGTGGTCTGGGTGCGCGCGCGCGGCCGCGGCGCGCCGCGGGGCCCGAGGCGCGCGGTACTGCTGCTGGCGCACTACGACACCGTCGGCGTCGGCGAGTTCGCGGCGCTCGGGCTCCCCGCGGCCGAGCGCGTCGCCTTCGACCCGGCGGCGCTCCGCAACCTGTACCTGAGCTACACCTCCGGGTCGCTGCCGCCCGGCTCGCACGAGCTGCTGGAGGACCTGGCCGAGGAGAAGCGCCGGCCCGGCAGCTGGATGTTCGGGCGCGGCGCCGCCGACATGAAGAGCGCGCTCGCCGT
>JACRPT010000131.1 GCA_016223045.1 Candidatus Eiseniibacteriota bacterium | reverse complement strand
GTGTGGCTCGACGCAGCCGCAACGGCTGCACCATCGTGAGACCTCCTTGTCTCTGGGCTGCTGGACTTCGACAACCTCAGAGATAAAGGCAGGTCTCACGTTTTTCAAGCCCTTCGCCGATTCAGGCGAAACGATTTAGCACGCCGCGCGCTCAGCGTCCGTGCGGACGGCTGCCGCCGTCGGAGCGGCTCGGCGGCTCCCAGCGCGACGGGGAAGACGGCTGGGGCTGCGAACGCCGCTCCTCGCGCGGCGGCTCGCTTCGCGGCGCCGGCCGCTCCTCACGCGGACGGTCGATGCGCGGCGGCGGGCTCTCGCGTGCCGGCTCGTGGCGCGGCGCCGGGCTCTCCCGCGGACGCTCGTAGCGCGGCGCCGGCCGCTCCTCGCGCGGCGGCTGCGCGCCCGGCATCGGGCGCTCGGAGCCGCGCGGGCGGTCGTAGGTGCGCGGCGGCACCGTGGTGCCCGGGCGTCCCTCGTCCTGCGGGCTGCGCCCGATGGGCTCGCGCGTGATGGTGGGCCGGCGCAGGTCATCGCCGCCGCGCTGGGTCGGCCGCGGCGCGCCCTGCTCCTCGCGATCCGGACGGTTCGCGCCGATCGGGAACTGCGTGCGCACACCGGTCCCGCGGCCGTAGTCGGCCACCAGGAATCCCGGAGGCGCCGGGCGCGCGCCCTGCCTGACACGCGTCCAGTCCCACTTGCCGGGCGGCGTGTAGCCCGGCGGCGGCGGCGACTTGTAGCGCGTGAGATGCCCGCCCCACAGGCCGTTCCAGGTCCTCCAGCCGTCCCATCCCGAATACCAGCCTGCGCTGGGGTAGCAGGGTACGCAGGCCGGGAGCGGCACGTAGCAGTAGTACGGGACGTAGCCGAACCAGTAACCCGGGCCCCAGTACCAGCCCCAGTTCACCCGGAAGTCGAAGTACGTACAGGTCGAGTAGTACGGATCCCACCCGGTCCACCACGCGTAGCGGCCGGGGCGGTGGCAGTCGTAGCAGATGTAGCGCGGGTAGCGCACGCGCTGGTGCACGTAGTAGGTCACGTAGGCGGTGCCGAAGCCGTCCCGGTCCTCCCAGCGCGCCACCACGCGGCGGCGGATGCGCTCCATCGCCACGAACGGATCTCCGACGATGCGGCCGTCGGAGGTGATGCCCTGCTCGGGCTCCTCGCTGCCCGTGTAGCCCACGCCCTCCGCCTGCGGGTCGTATGGACGCAGGTACCAGGGCAGGTCCCCGAACGGCTCACGAGCGGCGATCGCCACGATGTAGCCCTCGCCCAGCTCCCCCTGCACCACGAGGCTCAGGCGGGCATCGTCGGGGGGCACGTGGTAGGTCCGCCGGCCCTCGACGAAGCCGCTGCGCCCGCGGTGCGGGAACAGCACGCGCACGTAGCCTTCGGAATCGATCTCGTAGACCAGCAGGTAGGCGTCCTGCGAGGTCCGCAGCTTGACCAGCATCTCCTCGCCCGGCGCATAGACCGCGTCGCTGCCGCGGTCGGTCCAGACGTCCACGCCGAGACCGCGCGCGTGCGCGGCGCTCGGAGCGAGCGCCAGACCCATCACCAGGACGGCTGTCCACCAACGCGCTCGGTACATGGTCACTTTCCTCCCGGCGGGACGGGACGCAGGCCGTTGGAGCCGCGCGAACGATCCTCGGGTTCGCGGCTCTCGCTCCCCTTCCTGCCCTCCTTCTTCTTCTCCTTGCTACCCGGCTCGCGGGCGTCCTTCTCCCGAACCTTGGGCCCGCGGGTTCCGGGGCGGTCGAGCTTCACCTGGCCGCTGCGCCAGGATTCGTAGTCACGCGGTTCCTTGTAGCGCCGCGAATCACGGTATCCGGACTGGTAGCGGTAGCTGCCGTAGCCGGGGTTCTCCTGCTTGATCCGGACGTAGCGCGCCCGGTAGACGCCCACCGCTTCGGGGTGCCGGCTCCAGCCGTAGCGGAAGCCGTGATCCGGGCACCAGTCGTAGTAGGGGTCGAAGTAGCGGTACCCGTGACAATCATAGCAGTAGTACCCGGCGACCGGACGGCCGGAAACGTCGTAGCTCGCCACCGTGCCGCGCACCTCGTAGAGGTAGCCGCAGCCCCCGAGCGCCGCGATCCCCGCGGCGAGCCCGACCGCACGGGTCCAGCGCATCGCTCACCTCGAGGCGGGCAGCCAGACGATCGGCCGCCGCCCCGTGCCTTCCGGACGCACCGGGCGGGCGCGCAGTTCGCGGTTGCCCGGGTCCACCTGGTAGGCCCAGTCCAGCAGCATGTCGTTCGGGCCCGCGCTCACGACGCGGAACTTCGCGTAGTGGTCGTCCCGCGTCCACACCACGTAATTGTGCCCGGGGATGGCCTCCACGGTCCCGCTCGGCGACCAGCCGCCGTTCGGGGCGAAGTCCACATCGTCGAGGCTCCCGCCGTAGCCGGCGTCCTGGATGTCGGTGCCATAGTCGGGGACGAACACCTGCTGGTGGACGCCCCCGAGACCGTCAACGTAGTAGCCGTAGAAGATGTCGGTCGGGGCGGCGGTGGTGCTGGTCAGCAGGTAGGTCGAGAAGTCGTAGCCGAAGTTCGTGGCGCCGCTGGGGTAGAAGTTGTCGAGCGGGAGGCCGCTGCCGGCCGGCCGCGGCGTGTCGGGCACGTCGTTGCGGGTCAGCGCACCCTCGTTCCCGGCATAGTCCACCGCCGCGACCGCGAAGTAGCGGGTCACGCCGTTGGCCAGGCCGGTCGCCTCGAAGCTGGGCCCGGTAGTGGTACCGATGCGGGCGAACGGACAGTCGGGTCCGCTCGCGCAGGGCGCCTCGTAGATGCGGTAGCCGGCCAGATCGGACTCGGTGTTGGCGAGCCAGTAGAGCGCGACACGGTGGTCGCCCGTGACGCTGTAGAGGCCGCGCGGAGCGGCCGGGGCGGTGACATCCCGCGGAGCGGTGCTGTCGTTGCATCCCCCGAGCAGGGCGGCCACCAGGACGAGGGGTAGCAGGAGCCGGTACATGGGGAGTCCTCCGGTGATCGGGCGTGCGTCGCTGCGTCAGCGGCAGTCTACACCGGCAACCGCCATGCCACTCACCGGGACCGGCCGCAGCACTCGCCCGCAGCGCTAACCCGATGCGCCCCAATGCGGGAGCCGCCCGCGGGTGGCGACCCGTGGGCGGCTCGATCGTGCGCCGGCGTCGCAGGTGTGAGGAGTCTGCTACACCGGAAGAAGATGAGGACACCGGCCTGAATACCACGACAACAGCCTAGACATCCCCCAGTGTTGGCCTATGTCGTGATGGACCGGTGTCCTCAAATCCTGGAGCGGGTGAGCCCGCTTCGTCGAGGATGCAGGAACCGGGTGCGCTTGCCACTCGCCGCTCGGGACCCACCCTGCTTCAGGATGATCGCGTTCAGTCCAAGCTAGCCGGTCGTAGAGGACGGTGCGTTGTCCTGTGACTGGGGCTCGTACCCTCGACCGGACCCTCCACGGTACCGGCTAGCCCAGAGTCTGGTCCGGCAGCTTCGCCGGACTTTGTTTGGAGGTCCCCCCCCTCCGAGCACGGAACCTCAGCACGGCATGTGCCAAGTCCGTGTGAAGCGCCCCATCATTCTTCCAAGCGTCTGCGCGCCAAGGGACTGGAGCGCGACATGGGTGCGTGGACGGACGCGCTCGCCGGGGCCGTCGCGGGGGCTGATTCTCAATAGAATTGCGAAGCCCGCGCCGGCTCGGCTAAGTGCCGAAACAGCACGGGCTTCATTATCAAGACTCTTGATAGTCGAAGTGGAAACGAAACCTATGGATTGTGGCGCCGACGCTCGATCTCGAGCGTGCGGATCTTGGTGAGCAGCGTCGGGTAGCTCAGCCCCAGCTCGCGCGCGGCGCGCGCCTTGTTCCAGCGATTGCGCTCGAGCGCCTCCGCAATCATGCGCCGCTCCAGCTCGGAGATGCTGCTGCGCAGGCTGCGACCGCCGTTGCCGCCGCCGGCGCTCCCGCCGTTCACGCGCTCGACCACCTTCGCCGTCTCATGCATGTCGGGAGGCAGCAGGTCGAGGCCGAGGGCGTCGCCCTCCTCGGCCAGCACCACCATGCGTTTCACCGTCTTCTCCAGCTCACGCACGTTGCCGCGCCACTCGTGCTTGAGGAACACCTGCATCACGTCGGGGCCCAGCCCGCGGACGTTCTTCTCCATCTGGCGCGAATAGAAGTTCAGGAAATGCTGGGCCAGCACCGGGATGTCCTCGGGCCGCTCGCGCAGCGTGGGCACGCGCACCGTGATGTCGTTGAGCCGGTAGTAGAGGTCCTCGAGGAAGCGGCCTTCCTTGATGCGCTCGCGCAGGTCCACGCCGGTGGCGCAGATGACGCGCGCGTCCACCTTCTTGCTCCGCGTCGCTCCGACCGGGCGGATCTCGCTGCGATCGAGCACGTGGAGCAGCTTGGCCTGCACGGACTCTGGCACCTTCTCGATCTCGTCGAGGAAGTTGGTGCCGCCCTCGGCCTCCTCGAACAGGCCCTGCTTGTCGCGGATCGCGCCGGTGAACGCGCCATGCACGTAGCCGAACAGCTCGCTCTCGAGCAGCGGCTCGGGCAGCGCCGCGCAGTTGACATGGACGAACGGGCGGTCGCGCCGGTTGGAGATCTCGTGCACGACCTGGGCGAGCAGGCCCTTGCCGGTCCCGGTCTCGCCCATGAACAGCACGGTCGCCGAGCTGTCCCCCACCTTGCTGAGCAGGTTGAGGATGCCCTTCATCTCGCGCGATTGCGTCACCACGCGCTCGGAACCCGGGCTGGGCTTGAGCTTGTCGCGCAGCTGGCGATTCTCGGCGAGCAACAGCGAGCGCTGCGCCTCGACGATCGCGACCGCGGCGCTGTTCGCGAGCACGGCGAGCAGATTGAGCTCGCGCTGCTTGAACGGTCCGAGCAGGTTGTCGTTCAGGCGGTCCACGTAGACCAGGCCCACCGACTGCGACGGGAAGTTGAGCGGCACGCACACCAGCGAGCCGATGCCCTCGAGCGCGTCCATCACCGCCGGGCCGAAGCGCGGGTCGGCGGCAACCCGGCTCGAGAACACCGGCCCGCTCTCGGCGATGCGCGCGCCGACCACGTCCTCGATGACGCGCAGGATGCGGCGCGCGCGGTCGCGGCCCAGTCCGTGCTGGGCCACCACGTCGAGCCGCATCCCGCCGTTGCTGAACGCGACGAAGCCGCGGTCGCCGCCGGCGTTCTCGACCGCGAGCTTCACGGTCTGGGCCAGCAGCCCGTCCATGTCCGAGGTCTCGCGGAACAGGCGGTTGGCGTCCTCGAGCGCGCGGAACTCGTTGCAGGTCGAGAGCGACACGGCCACGTACTGGCGCTCGATCTCGCGGCGCTGCGCGCCCACGCGGTCCTCGGCGTCGGTCGCGCCCGACTCGAGCAGCCACAGCTCGGCCTGCTCGAGCAGCGCCAGCGCCTGGTCGTAGTGCTCGCGCTCGGCCTCGATGCGCGCCAGCGTGAGCAGCGCTTCGGCCGCGAGCGGCATCACGCCGAGCTGGCGGAACAGCGTGGCCGCGCGCTTGGCGGCGTCGGCCACCGGCTCGAGCACCACGCGCAGCCGCGCGCTCGCCGGCAGCTGGAGCAGGTACTCGCCCCACGCCGCGAGGGTGGCAGCCAGCTCGTAGGTCTCGTTCAGCTCCTCGAAGCACTGGGCCGCGGCCCGGAGCTTGGCCTCCATCGCCGCGGCGTCGCCGTGCACCGCGTCCACCCGCGCGAGCCAGCGCTCGGCGAGCGCCTCCTCGATGCGGTCACCCAGTTGCGCCGCGAGCGTCGCGCCGCGCAACAGGTGCGCCTGCGCCTCGTCGGTGCGCCCGGCACCCAGCAGCGCGAGCCCGTAGCGGCTCTCGATCTCCGCCACCAGGTCGCCCTGCGGCGCCAGGTGCAGCGCCTCCTCGAGCGCGGGCTCGAACAGCGCGATCGCGCCGTCGTAGTCCTCGCGGTCCACCGCGAGCTCGCCCAGGAACTCGCGCGCCAGCACGGCCTCGCGCTGCGCCTTCACCTGCGTCGCCAGTTCGAGCCCACGGCGGTAGTCCTGCTCGGCGCGCTCGAGCTGGCGCCGGCGGCGCGCCAGCATGCCGAGCGCCAGCAGCGCGGCCGACTCGCCCTGCAGATGGCCGGTCTCGCGCGAGATCCTGAGCGACTGGCGGAAGTTCTCCTCGGCGAGATCCCACTGCCCGAGGCGGTAGCGGATGAGGCCGAGGTTCTGGTTGTGGCCCCGCATGCGCGCGTAGAGCCCGGCACGCTCGTCGAGCCGCAGCGCCTGCTCGAGGAAGCGCGTGGCTTCGCGCCACTCGCGCAGGTTCTTGTAGACCAGCCCGAGGTTGTTGAGCGCGGTCACCAGCCCGTCGACGTCTTCGATACGACGGAAGGTGGCGGCCGCGTTCTGCAGCCACTCGATCGCCTCCGTGGTCCGCCCGAGGCGTGCGCAGCACAGGCCGCTCGTCACACCCACCTGGCCCACGGTGCGGTGGTCATCGGAATCGCGCAGCACGCGGTAGGCGTAGAGCGCGTAGCGGCGGCTGCGGCGGTAGTCGCCCTGCTGGATGAGGGCGTTGGCGAGCCGGGCGGCGATGCGAGCGTCGACGTGAGGCTCGTGCAGCAGGCGGGCGGTCGCGCGCGCCGCATGCAGAGCCTCCAGCGCGGCGTCGAAGTCACCCCGGCCGGTGTGCGCCTCGGCCAGTCTGGTCAGCAGCCGGCAGCGTTCCTGAGGAGCATCGGTACCCACCGACCTCAGCGCCGCCGCGTACTCCTCGACGGCCCCGGGGAAGTTGTCCGCTGCCAGATGGAGATCGCCGATCGCCTCATGCTGCTGCGCGCCGTCCCTGTCGGGGGTGTGCGCGTGAGACAGATCGGGGGGGATCGCTCGCTGCACTGTCCGAACCCTCGGTTACATACACCCGGTTAGGCGCCTCGGCGGTTCGACTCCGGGACGCCGCTCATCATCAATCTGGGACCACCCTCCCCGCACCCTGAGGTGAGGCTACCGGTGCCCCAGATACCTCACTGCCTCCACCCTGCCAGTCCACCGGAACCACTCCCTGATCGGATGCCCCAACACCCACACGTCCCACCCCGACGGATTCCTGTTCAGGAGCCCGTGGGTAGTGACAGGGTGTGAGGTCTGACCAATGTCGGGTTCGCCGGAAGTCGGGGCCGCGCCTGGCTTGTGAACGCCCATGGACGACTGGTCGGCGGTCGAACGACCCGTCGGCGCAGCGGCATGGGCGGTCGTCCAGACGGCGACCGCGACCACCGGAACGAGGACCAGCAGGAGTAGGGCTCTGCTGTTCGCTTTCCTCATGCGCCGCCCGCTCCCTCCACGACTGGTGGTAAAGAAATGCCAGACCACCCTTCCGGCCGGAGATCGCCAGGGAGGGCCAAGAGAAAGACTTGAGGGGACCTTTTCCAGCGCCAAACGGAGTATCCGCCCCTTCCCGCTCCGCAGTCAACGCGGAAGTTTCGCAGACACGTGCTGGCACCCCTCTAGATGCAACTGGAGGCCCCGAGGGTCGAGGTCTGCCGCCCCCCCGGCGGACGGCAGATCCGGAAGGCGGGTTGCGGGCGGGTGAAGGCAGACCTGCCCCGCGGGCCGCCGGGGAGGCGGAATCCAGGCTCGGCCTGGGGGCGCGGTCTCATGCTGGCGGCTCCGGGCAGCGAACCGGCGTCTCGTCGGGGCCCGATCCCCCCGGAGTGGTGGCGGCGCGGCGCTCAGTCCCGCGGCCTGACATCGGCGCGGGATTCCTCGGCGGCGATGCGGACCAGTCCGTAGCGCAGGCCCTGGGTCGAGCACACCAGCCCCGCCGAGGGGAAGCGCTCGACCAGGATCTCGACCGCCAGAGCCCCGGCCGCCACGATGTCGGCGCGGCCCTCGCCGATGATCGGCCAGTCCATGCGCTCCTCGTGGCGCGCGCCGACGATGCGTGCCACCAGCTCGGCCAGCCGCTCGCGGCGCACCGACCAGCCCTCGAGCAGCGACGGGTCGTAGGCCTCGATGCCGCGGTCGAGCGCTGCCAGGACCGTGACCGTGCCGCCCACCCCGGCCAGCAGGGGCACCCGCTCCGGCATTGATGCACAGCCATGCATGACTTCGCGACGGACCTCGCCACGCAGGGCCCGGACTTCGTGATCCGCCGGAGGATTCGAATGCAGGAACGCCTCGGTCAGGCTTACCGCCCCGAACGGGAGGCTGGTCCAGCGTCCGGCTCCGGCGCCGACACCGCTCACCACTTCCGTGCTGCCCCCGCCGATGTCGAAGACGATGCAGGCGTTGCGCGAGGCTCTCGCACCGAGACCGAGCACCACCGAGCGGTAGACCAGCTGCGCCTCCTGGTCGCCGCTCAGGACGCGGACCGGCAGCCCGACCTGGCGCCCGATGATGTCCGCCACCTCCGTGCCGTTGGTCGCGTTGCGGATGGCGGCCGTGGCGCCCAGGACGATGTGCCGCGCCCCCAGCGCCCGCGCTCGGCGCGCGAACTCGCCGGCCAGTGCGCCGGCCCGCTGCGCCAGGTCCTCGGCGATGGCGCCGGACCGGCCAACGCCACGGCCCAGCCGGCAGACCTCCCCTGCCCGTGCCACCGTCTCGACGCCGCCGGGACCCTCGCCGCGGCCTTCCACGTCCGCCACCAGCAGGCGGATTGAGTTCGAGCCGATATCAATTGCACCGACACGCATGCGTCCCGTGGTGCTCAAAGCAGGTAGTCCTCCAGATCGCCGCGCCGAAGCAGCGCGGGCGGCCTGGCGTCCTCGCGCGCGGCCCCACCACCCGCCCTGGACGGGTCGTCAGCAGCCGGCTCCGTGGCCGCCCCGGGGGCGCCCGCCCCGGCGGGCGACGGGCCGTGAGGGTGCGGCCTCGCCGCAGCGCGCTTCGGGCGCCGCGGCCGCGGCGCGCGGCTGGCCGGCGCGCGTCCCTCGAGATCCCCATGGGTGGCTGAGCCGGCAACCGGCCCGGCGGATGCGCCGGGCGAAGCCAGCACCCAGGCGAGCAGGACCCCCACGTGCGCGTCGTCGAGCAGGGCGCGGAATACCACCCGCTTGCCCTGGCGGACGCCGTGCACCAGTCCCTCACGCTGGAGCGACTGCAGGTGCCGCGTGGTGCAGGACTGGGAGAGCCCGACCTCGACCGCCAGCTCGGTCACGCACCGCTCGCAGCCGGTGAGCGAGCGCATCAGCCGGAACCTCGAGGCCACGCCCAGGCACGCCAGCAGCCGCCGCGCGCGAGTCTGATGTTCGTCCTGATCATCCATGTGCATGAGTATGCATACCACTCCGACGGATTGACCGCAATGATTTGGCTCTGCTAGTTTTCGCGGCACCTTCCCGCGCCCGGAAAGCTCCCATGTCCAGCCTGCCCAGCCCTTCCTTCGTCCCGCACGAGGCGCCCAGCTTCTACGGGCTGACGCGCGCCCGGCTGGCCGAACGTCTCGCCGAACGCGGCCTCCCCGCCTACCGCGCCGGCCAGTTGTTCTCGTGGGTGTACCACAAGCGCCTGCGCGATGCCGAAGGCATGACCGACCTGCCCCGGGCGCTGCGCCGCGACCTCGTCCGGGTGTGCGACCTGCGCCTGCCGCGCACCCTCTCGGTCCGGGCCAGCCGGCAGCAGGAGACGCACAAGCTGGTGCTCGAGCTCGAGGATGGCGCGCGCGTCGAGTGCGTTTCGATGCGCACCGCGCGCCGGCTGACCTTCTGCCTGTCGAGCCAGATCGGCTGCGCGCTGCGGTGCTCGTTCTGCGCCACCGGGCTGATGGGGCTGAAGCGCAACCTCAGGCCCGAGGAGATCGTGGCGCAGGTGATCGCCATGGGCGACCTCCACGGCTGGCAGGACGAGCGTTTCAACATCGTGTTCATGGGGATGGGCGAGCCGCTGGCGAACTACCACGCGGTGCTGGAGGCCATCCGCATCCTGCACGATCCGCAGGGCCTGAACCTCGGTGCGCGCCGCATCACCGTCTCGACCAGCGGGCTGGTGCCGCAGATCGCACAGCTCGCCGAGGAGGGCCTGCAACTGGGCCTCGCGGTGTCGCTCCACGCCACCACCGACGCGTTGCGCGACCAGCTGGTTCCGGTCAACCGGCGCTGGCCGCTGGCCGGGCTGCTGGCGGCGGCGAAGGCCTACGGCCAGCGCACGGGCCGGCGCGTCACCATCGAGTACACGCTCATCGCCGGCGTCAACGACGGCCCCGACGACGCCGACCGCCTCGCCGCCTTCGCGCGCGAGCTGCCCAGCAAGATCAACCTCATCCCCTACAACCCGGTGCCCGGCCTGTCGTGGCGGCGCCCCGGCCCCGACGCGGTCGAGGCGTTCGCCGCGCGGCTCTATCCGCGAGCCCCGGCGGTGACGGTGCGCCAGACCATGGGCGATGAGATCTGGGCGGCGTGCGGGCAGCTCGGCGGTCTGGGCACCGAGCCTTGACCGGCACCCCGGTCGCGCCGTTGCCGTGACCCTCCGCGCCCGGCTGGTCCTCGCGCTGCTGGCGCTGGCGCTGCTCCCCACCGCCGTCTTCACCGCCTTCACGCTGGTGCAGCTCGACCGCGCCACCGCGCACTGGTTCCGCCCGGGTGTGGACCGCGCGCTCGAATCGGCGCTGCAGACGAGCAAGACCGCGCTCGTGCGCATGGAGGCCACGGTCACCGCGCGGGCCGAAGACTGGGTCGCGGCGCTGCCGCCGGCGGTCCTCGCGCCCGAACGGCGCGCGGCGGTGCGCGAGGGGCTGCGCGCTTCGGGCCTCGACTTCATGCAGCTCTACCGCCGCCACGGCGGTCGCTGGGAACGCATCGACCAGGTCGTGCCGCCCGGTGTGATCGAAGCGCGCGGCGTGGATCTCGGACCCGAGATCGACGCCGCGCTGGCCGCGGGCCGCGTGCTCCACTCGCCGCGCGGGGCGCTGGCGGCGGCCACGCCGCTCGATTCGGCGCACGTGCTGGTGGCCGGCATGTGGGTGCCGCCCGACTTCTTCGCCGACGTGGCCCGCGTGAGCGAGGGCCGCAGCCACTACAGCCGGCTCGGTGTCATGGTGGACGTGCAGCGCCCCTACACCTGGCTGCTGGTATCCGGTCTCATGGTGGCGCTCGCCGCGCTCGCGGTGCTGCTGTCCGCGGTCCTCGCGCGTCCGCTCACCCGCCCGCTGAGCGAGCTGGCGGCGGCGCTCGAGCGGGTCGCGGGCGGCGACCTCACCGTGCGCCTGCGGGCGCACGGGGCGCGCGAGCTGCGCACCCTCGCGCTCGCCTTCAACGCCATGACCGGGCGGCTCGCGGCGGCGCGCGAGGCGCTCAAGCAGGCCGAGCGCGAGGCGGCCTGGCGCGAGGTCGCGCGTCGCGTCGCGCACGAGATCAAGAATCCTCTGACCACGCTGCGCTACGCCCTGCACCGGGTGCAGCGCCGCGCCGCGCTGGTGCCGGAACCCGAGCGGCAGGCGGTGCAGCAGAGCCTCGACGCGATCCTGCTGGAGCTCGAGAATCTCGCCACCATGGCGGAGCAGTTCTCGCAGTACGCGCGCCTGCCCGAGCCGCGGATCGTGCCGCTCGACCTCGGCGAGGTGGCGCGCGCGGCGGCGGCGCTCCACGAGCCCGGCGCGGTGCGGCTCGCGCTCGGCGGAGAGCCGCTGCGGGTGCGGGGCGACCGCCTGCTGCTCTCGCGTGCGGTGCACAACCTGGTGATCAACGCCTGCGAGGCGGGCCCGGAGGCGCCGGTCGAGATCCGCACGCGCGCCGAGGGCGCCCTGGCGGTGCTGGAAGTGCTGGACCGCGGGCCGGGGCTGCCGCCCGGGCTGGCGGAGCGCGCCTTCGACCCGTACGTGAGCACCAAGGACCGCGGCAGCGGACTGGGGCTCTCGCTGGTCCGCGACGTGGCGCGCCAGCACGGCGGTGGCGTGACGCTCGAGAACCGCGAGGGCGGCGGGGCGTGCGCCCGCCTCACGCTGCCCCTCGACCTGGAGGACGGCCGCGAGGCCGGGACCGGATGAGTGCGAACGACCGCAGAACCGTCCTGATCGTCGACGACCACGACCAGCAGCGCCGCCTGCTGTGCGGGATGCTGGAGGATGAGGGCTGGACCGTGGCGGAGGCCCCGTCGGCCGACCGCGCCTTCGGGCTGATCGAGGAGCGGCGCTTCGACGCGGTGGTGCTCGACGTCAACATGCCGGGCACCGACGGTCTCACCGCGATGCTGCGCATCGCCGAGATGGACCCCGAGCTGCGGGTGGTCATCGTCACCGGGGAGCCGCTCATCCAGAAGGCGCGTGACTACGTGGTGAGGACGGGCGCGCACGACGTCATCGCCAAGATGCCCGAGCCCGAACACCTGCTCGGCGTGCTCGACGAGGCGGCGCGCATCACGCGCGCCCGCCGCCAGCGGGGCGCCGCGGCCCCGGGCGACCTCGGCATCGTCGGCCTGAGCCCCGCGATCCAGGGACTGGTGGAGAACGTGCGGCGCGTGGCGCCCTCGCAGGGCCGCGTGCTCATCACCGGCGAGAGCGGCTCGGGCAAGGAGCTGGTCGCGCACGCCATCCACGCGCTCTCGAGGCGCGCCGCGGGGCCGTTCGTCAAGATCAACTGCGCGGCCATCCCCAGGGACCTGGTCGAGAGCGAGCTGTTCGGCTACGAGCGCGGCGCCTTCACCGGCGCGCTCCAGGCCAAGAAGGGCCGCCTCGAGCTGGCCGACGGCGGTACGCTGTTCCTCGACGAGATCGGCGACCTGTCGCTCGAGGCGCAGGCCAAGCTCCTGCGCGTCATCGAGAGCGGCGAGGTCGAGCGCGTGGGCGGCACGCGCACCGCCACCGTGGACGTGCGTATCGTCGCGGCCACCAACAAGGACCTCGCGGCGGCGATGGAGTCCGGGGACTTCCGCCAGGACCTCTTCTACCGCCTCAACGTGCTCCCGCTGCACGTGCCGCCGCTGCGCGAGCGCCCGTCGGACGTGCCGCTGCTCGCCGCGCACTTCCTCGCAGGGTTCTGCGCCGCCGAGGGCAAGCCGGAGAAGCGCCTCGCGCCCGAGGCCCGGGAGCTGCTCGAGGACTACCTGTGGCCCGGCAACGTGCGGGAGCTCAGGAACCTGATGGAGCGCGCTGCCATCCTGGTGGCGGGCGAGGAGCTCCGCGCCGAGGACCTGGCGCCGTGGCTCGAGAGCGGCTCCGACCGCGAGGACGCCGTGGGGCTGCGCGGCGAGATCGAGCGGCGCGAGGCCGAGGCCATCCGCAAGGCGCTCGAGGGGGCCGGCTGGAACGTCACGCAGGCGGCCGCCGGACTCGGGATCGACCGGACCAACCTCCACCGCAAGATGCGCAAGTACGGCATCGCGCGGCGCTGAGCCGGGCGGTCCGGACCGACGCAGAGTCGGGCGGTCCGCCAGGACGCAGAGTCGCGCGCTCCGGACCGAAGCGGAGTCGGGCAATCCGGACCGACGCAGAGTCGGGCGGTCCGCCAGGACGCAGAGTCGCGCGCTCCGGACCGGTCGCGTGGCGCCGTCGGCGCGGCCGCCGTGCGGCGCGGGCGTGGCGACCGCGCCACAGGCCGCGCCGAAACCCGGCGGCCGCGGGCCGCATCCCCTTCGAGCGCCACGACGCGCTCGGGCCCGCACGCGGGTACGCGGCTTGCGTTACCATCCCCGCGCTCCTGACCCCATCCTGGAGGTGCCGTGAAACCCCGCCTTCTCACACTGACCGTTCTGGCGCTCTGCGCCGCCGCAGCCGGCGTGCCGGCGCGGGCGGACGAGCTAGGCGCGCCGGCCGACACGCTGGCGTTCAGCCCGCAGGTCCCGACCGCACCGGCGGCCGCGCCCGACTCGGACTTCGCGGACGAGGGCGAGTGGCTGCGCGCCCCGTTCGGCGAGCGGCTGCTCACCGAGTCCGAGCAGTGGCGTGACGACAACCGTGACCACCAGAAGCTGACCCTGCTGTTCGACTACAACCGCGTGGACCCGGCGCGGCCGGGGCTCGCCTACGAGGCCCAGGTCCCGAACTCGATGTTCCCGCGGCTCGGCGCGCGCGTCGAGTACGCGACCGGCCGGGAGCGCTGGCTCTACGGCGCCCAGCTCGAGCAGCCGCTGCTGCCCCGCGGGCGTGTCGCGCTCGGGGTCTCGATGGTGCGACGCACCGACCACAGCGAGCTGCAGCAGGTGGACGACGTCGAGAACAGCCTGGCGCTGCTGTTCGGCCGCCAGGACTACCGCGACTACTTCGAGCGCGAGGGCTTCGGCGCCTACGTGGCCTGGCGCGTGCCCGACTTCTCCACGGTCAGCATCCACGCGCGCAACGACGACTACCGCTCGCTGCCGCTGTGGCGCGGCACGCGCTCCTTCTTCCTCCGCGACCGCGAGCTGCGCGACAATCCGCAGGTCGCCGAAGGCCAGGTCCACGCCGTGCTGCTGCGGCTCGAGCGCCTCGCCCACCGCACGCACCGCACGCGCGCGGGCCTCTACCACTGGATCGAGCTGGAGCACGCCGGCGACCGGCTGGGGGGCGACTTCCGCTACGACCGCGCGCTCGCCGACGTGCGCAGCGTGGTGCGGCTCTCGCCCGCCACCACGCTGGCGCTGCGCGCGGTGGGCGGCACCACCGCGGCCGGCGCGCTGCCGGCGCAGAAGCAGTTCACGGCGGGCGGGGTGGACGGCCTGCGGGCGCACGCCTTCGCCCAGTACCGCGGCGACCAGCTGCTGCTGGGCCAGGCCGAGTACTCGATCGGGCTGTGGCGCCTGCGCACCGGCGCGCTCGAGGGCGGGCTCCACGCCATCGCCTTCGTGGACGCGGGCCGCGCGTGGACCAACCCGGAACACCAGTGGGACGTGCGCAGGCAGCGCCTGCAGGCCGACGGCGGCTTCGGCCTCGGCACCTCGGAGGACGACCTGCGCGTGTACTTCGCGAAGAACCTGCAGCAGCCGCGCTCGGACTTCGTCATCAGCGTCAGGATCCAGCGCCCCTTCTGACCCCGGACCCCTCGTGCCCCCGGCGCTCCCCGACCGCCCCCCGCAGGCCCCGCGCCCGTGCCCTGCCCGCCGGGGTCTGTCGGTGCTGCTCGTGCTGGGCGCGCTGGCCGCGGCGGGCGGCGCGAGCGCGCTCGAGATGGCGCTGGATCCCCCGCGCGAGCGCGCCGGCTACGTCTGGATGGACGTGCGGCTCTCCGACCTGCTCGCGCCGCGCGTGGCGGAGAGCCTCGCCCGCGGCATGCCGGCGACGCTCGCGCTCCACGCCGAGACCTGGCGTCGGCGCGCCGGCTGGTTCGACCGCCTCGAAGGCAGCTTCGACGCCGCGATCCGCATCCGCTACGAGGTGTGGGGCGAGAGCTACCGCATCGAGCGCGCCGGCTCGCCGCCGGTCGTCATCTCGAGCCTCGACTCGGTGCGCGCCGTGCTCGAGCGGCCGCTGGCGCTGCCGGTCGAGCGGGTGGGGCGGCTGCGGCCCGGGCAGCGCTACTACGTGGTGGTGTCGGCCGCGCTGAAACCGCTCTCGGTGGAGGACGTCGCGGAGGTCGAGGGCTGGCTCTCGGGCGAGGTGCGCGAGAAGGGCCGCTCGGGCTTCGGCATCGTCACCGGGCTGCCCCGCTCGGTGTTCGATGCGGTGCGCAACTTCGCCGGGCTGGGCGATCAGCGCGCGCGCGCCATCTCGCCCGACTTCGACCTCGTCACGCTGTTCCCGCAGCCGTAGCGGCTCCGCGGAGTCCCTGCCGGGCGGCGCGGGGAACGGCCGGCGCCGGCGCTACGGCAGCAGCGTCACCCGCAGCGGCGCCCCGCCGTCGCGCGCCCGCGCGAACACCACGCCCGCGCCGGCCCGCGCGCCCCTGGCGTCGCGCCGGTCCCAGCTCCACTGCACGCCGCCCGGCACCCGTTGCGGCGCGAGCGAGACGATGCGGCGGCCGGCCGCGTCGAAGAGGTCGAGCGGCACCGCGACCGCGCCGGGACGCGAGAAGGTGAGCGGGCCGCGCGCGGGGTTCGGGGTGGCCGCCAGCGCCGGCGCCAGCGGCGCCTCCGCGAGCCCGCGCATGAACTCGGCGAGGCCGCGGACCTGCGCGGGTGGCGGCAGGTCGGGGTTCTCGATGGTGCCCGTGGTGTTGGCGAGCCCGTCGCCGAACAGCGCGCGGAAGTCCTCGGCGAAGATCTCGTGCGGACGGTCGGCGTGCGGCGCGGCGGCGTTGTAGACGGTGGCGTCGCCGATGCCGCGGAGGCTGCGGTAGGACTCCCAGCCCCGGACATCACGGTCGGGCAGGCGCCGGTACTGGACCACGTGCCCCAGCTCGTGCGTGAACTCGGCGTGCTGGTGCTCGGGGCTCAGCGGCCGCACGCCGGGCGAGAGCAGGACCAGCCCGGGCCCGGCCGCGGACTCGAGGCCGGAGCGCCGCGGGTACGGGAGCACGAAGATCTCGGCCGTGACGCCCTGAAGCGGGAAGCGCACCGCGGCGAGGGCGGCCTGGATCTCGGCCACGTCGTAGGCGTGGAACGCGCCGTCGCCGGGATTCGCGATGGCCGGATCGCTGGTCGAGGTGACCAGCTCGTAGCGGGCGCCGCCCGGCAGCGCGAGCCAGGTCACGCCGTTCCCGTCGGTGGCGCAGTAGTCGCGCAGCGTCTCGGCGGCACCGTGGATGACGAAGCCCGGGTCCGCCGCGCCCGGCACACCCGCCAGCTCGTTGGCGCGCGCCGCGGACGTGAACAGCAGGACCGCGAGCGCCACGCCGGTCAGGCCGTGGAGGGTGCGGCGGAGCAGGGCGCAGAGCTCGGCGAAGTGGGAGGCGCCCGCCAGGGCCGCGGCGCCGAGGACGGTGCAGGAGAAACCGATGAGCCAGCGGCGGAAGATGGCGTTGGGCTCCATGCCCATCCGTCATCGCCAGCAACGTGCCAGACCGCACGCTCCGCGATGCAACTCCCAACGCTCCGCGAATCCGGCCGAATCCCGCGGGGCTCAACGCGTTGGCCACGGCGTGGCGGAACGCGAGCGGCCCGGCGAAGCGCAAGCTGCAGCGTCCGTGGGTCTGGTTCGGGTGGTTCGACCCGGCGCGAAAACCGGCCGTGGGCGGAAACCCGCGGCCGGCCGCCGGGAGCGCCGGCGCGATCAGCCGGGCTGCGAGGGGCCCGCGCCGCCGGCGGCGGCGGCCGGCGGGACGGCGGCCACGGGCGATCCGGGCTTCCCCGACTCGAAGATCACGTCGTCGGGCCGGCCGCCGAAGCGCGAGAGCAGCAGCGCTCCGGTGCCGATGGTCGAGAGCCCGACCACGAGCAGCAGCCCGAGCAGGGTGAAGAACAGCGAGAGCGTGCGGGTGAAACCAGGCGGTGCCGCGAGTGCCGCGCCGGCCACGAAGAACAGCGCCACGAACAGCGTCCCGGCCACCACCGGCCCGATGAGCCCGCCCTGCCCCAGACGCCGGCGCGTCAGCTTGCAGCCGAGCACGTAGCTCGCCGCGATCTGGCCCGTCCACACCACCAGCGCGTAGAGCAGCGGGAGCAGGAAGGCCAGCGGGATGCCGATCACGGTGATGAACAGCAGGACCAGCGCGATCACGAACATGGGCGCCGACAGGACCCCGAGGAAGAACGAGCCGGCGGTATGCCGCGAGGCGGTGACCGCGATGCGGAGCGTGCGCTCGGGGAACACCAGGGCGAGCAGCCAGCCCATGAACAGCGTGAGCAGCCAGCCCACCAGCACCGTGAACAGGAGCACCGGCAGGGTCGGCAGGCCCCAGGCGATCGGGAAGAAGCCGAGCTGGACGCTCTGGCCGTTCACGGTGGCGCCGGCCGGGTGATCGAGCACGCCGCCGATCGCCACCACGTCGCCGTCCACCGAGGCGCCGGGCCTCAGCCGCACCGAGCCGAACACCGCCACCACGTTGCCCGAGACCACGCCCGCCACGTCCACCGAGCCGAACACCGCGACCACGTCGCCCTCGATGCGGCGCCCGGCCGGCACCTCGGCGTCGGCGAACAGGCGGACCAGGCCGGCATTCCCGGCGTTCACCACCAGGCCGGGCGACTCGATCTCGACGTCCCCCCCGCTCTCCGCGCTGTCGCCATCGAGCCGCTCGATCCTCACGCCGCGCGGGCCGACTTTGATGACCCCCTTCACGTGGTGGCGTGGTCTCCCGGTCGCGGCGCTCTCGCCCCCGGCCGTCTCCTCGATGCGGATCCCGGCCGGGCCGATGCGAACGCGGCGCACCACCTGCCCGCTGTCGCCGGGCTGGCGCGCGGCCAGCCCGGGCGCGGCGCTCAGCAGCAGCGCGGCGGCCACCGCCAGGCCCGCAGCGCGGCGCGCGGCCTTCCACCCCGACTCAGAACCCCAGGACGCCGACATGGCGGACCCCCCTGTTCGCGAAGCGCGCACGCGGCCGCATCCACCAGAGCAGCACGCCGCATGCCGCGGCGGCCGCCCACAACGTCGCGGCGATGGCGGGCTGCGCCAGCAGCGACCCGAGCGCGTGCGCGAGCGGCGCCAGGTGCGTGGCGGTGGTATGCAGCCAGCCCCAGCCGTCGGCCAGGCGCAGCACCGAGTAGCCGAGGGCGTTGAGCACGAAGAGCCCGGCCTCCACCAGCCGGTGGGATGCCGCGCCGGAGAGTCGCTCCAGCACCGCGCGCGGGGCGGGCATCACCAGCGCCAGCGAGAGCCCGGCCACGCTCGCGGCCACGGCCGCCGCGTAGCTCCAGCCCAGCACCGCCAGCCGGCGGCGCCGGCGCAGCTGCGAGGGCAGCACGCGGGCGAGGATGCGCCCCGCCAGGGCGGGGCGCGGCTCGAGGAGCGGGATGCCCTCGAGCGCGTCGAACACGCGGCGGTAGAGCGCCAGCTCCGCGGCACACTCGCCGCAGCCGGCGAGGTGCGCCTCGAAGCGGCGTTGCTCCTCCGCGGCCAGCTCGCCGTCCAGGTAGTCCTGGGCCCGTTCGCTCTCGGGACAGCGCGTCATGAGGTCCCGCCTCCCAGGCGCTGCTTGAGCAGCGCGCGCGCCCGGTGGATCCGGGCCTTCACGGTGCCGAGGGGCAGGTGCAGCGCCTCGGCGATCTCCTCGTACGACAGGTCCTGCTGGTGGCGCAGCATCACGACCACCCGGTAGTGCTGCGGCAGCGAGGCGATGAGGTCGCGGGTGCTCGCCTCCTCCTCCAGCCGCACGGTCACTTCCTCGGGCCCCGGACCGGAGTCCTCGACGTCCATCATGCGCTCGTCCTCGCTCCCCGGCTCGCGCCGGAAGAGCGAGACCGCCTTGAGCCGCCGGCGGCGCACGTGGTCGATCGCCAGCCGGGTGGCGATGGTGTACAGCCAGGCCGCGAAGGGCCGGCCGGGGTCGTAGCGATCGAGCGCCCTGAACATGCGGACGAACGTCTCCTGTGCGATGTCCTCGGCGTCCTCGGGGACCCGGACCACCCGCATCGCGACCGAGTAGACCTGGCGCTGGTGGCGTTCCACCAGCTCGCGGTACGCCCGCTCGTCCCCGGCCAGACACCGCCGGGTCAGCTCGGCGTCGTCGCTTTCGACCACACCGACCTTCAATCCCGCCTACGCGCGGTCGAGGGCGAAAGTTTCATGGCGCCGCAAGATAGGCGGGCGCCGGGGATGGGTCAAGGACCGTGCGGCCGTGCGAGTTGCGCGACCCGGGCTGCCTTGACTCCGCCCCGGGGCCGGACCTAGCCTGCCCCGTCCGATGTAGCCCCCACGCGCGCGTTGAACGACCCGATCGCCCACGAGACCCGCACATGATGACCATCACCGGAATGAAGGCCCGAGAGATCCTGGATTCCCGCGGCAACCCCACCGTCGAGGTGGAGTGCCTGCTGGCCGGCGGCGCCGTGGGCCGGGCGGCCGTCCCCTCCGGCGCCTCGACCGGGGAGCACGAGGCCCTGGAGCTGCGCGACGGCGACAAGGCGCGCTACCTCGGCAAGGGCGTGCAGAAGGCCGTCCGCAACGTGGCCGAGATCGTCGCTCCGCGCGTCGTGGGGCTCGAGGCCTTCGACCAGGCCGGCCTCGACCGGGTCCTGATCGAGCTGGACGGCACGCCCACCAAGAGCAAGCTGGGTGCGAACGCGGTCCTCGGCGTCTCGCTGGCGGTGGCGAAGGCCGCGGCCCAGGCGCTCGAAGTGCCGCTCTACCGCCACCTGGGCGGCGTCCACGCCCGCACCCTGCCGGTGCCGCTGATGAACGTGGTCAACGGCGGCAAGCACGCGGACAACAACGTGGACCTGCAGGAGTTCATGATCGTGCCGCTCGGCGCCCCGAGCTTCCGCGAGGCCCTGCGCTGGGCCGCCGAGACGTTCCATACCCTGGCGGGTGTGCTGAAGAAGCGCGGGCTGGCCACCGCGGTCGGCGACGAGGGCGGCTTCGCGCCCAACCTCCAGTCGAACGAGGAGGCGCTCAAGGTGCTGGTCGAGGCCATCGAGAAGTCCGGCTACCGGCCGGGCGAGCAGATCGCGCTCGCGCTCGATCCCGCGGCCAGCGAGTTCTTCAAGGACGGCGCCTACGTGCTCGCGGGTGAGGGCGGCCGCAGGCTCTCTCCCGCCGAGCTGGTGGACTACTACGCCGGGCTGGTGGAGCGCTACCCGATCGTGAGCATCGAGGACGGCCACGCCGAGGACGACTGGGAGGGCTGGTCGCTGATGACGAAGCGGCTCGGCGGGCGCATCCAGCTCGTCGGCGACGACATCTTCGTCACGAACATCGAGCGCCTCTCGCGCGGCATCCGCGAGGGCGTGGCGAACTCGATCCTCATCAAGCTGAACCAGATCGGGACGGTCTCGGAGACCCTCTCGGCGATCGAGATGGCGCACCGCGCCGCCTACACCGCGGTGATCTCGCACCGCTCGGGCGAGACCGAGGACGTCACCATCGCGGATCTCGCGGTCGGCACGAACGCCGGCCAGATCAAGACCGGGTCGCTGTGCCGCACCGACCGGGTGGCCAAGTACAACCAGCTGCTGCGCATCGAGGAGGAGCTGGGCGCCGCCGCGGTCTATGCGGGCCGCGGGGCCTTCCGAAACAGCCGTTGACGGGGCCGGCCGGCCGGCGCAGACTGCGGCGCGTGAGGGGGCACGGCCCGCCCGCGCTCCTCGCGCCCGGCGCCGTGAGCCGCTTCCGGCGCTCGCCGAAGACCGACCCGCACGGACGCGGGCCCGCGGGACGTGGACGCGGTCCGCGCCGCCGGGAACACCGGAGGACAGGGACGTCATGCGCGACATCGGCGCACGGATCCAGCGCTACCGCCTCTCCCGCTACGCCGCCCCCGAAGTGCGCGTGCGCCGCCGCTGGCGGTGGGCGTTGCTGGCCGCGGCGGTGTGGCTCGCGTACGTCGGCTTCCTGAGCGAGCACAGCTTCCACCGCATCGGGCAGCTCTCGAACCAGCACCGGCGCTCGCAGTCCGACCTCAAGCGCATGAACGAGGAGGACGCGCGGCTCGAGCCCGCGTTGCACGATCCGGCCGCGCGGCTCGACCTGGCCGAGCACACCCTGCGCGAGGACCACGGGATGGCGCGCAAGGGGGAGATCATCTACCGCATCCACACGGACGGCACCGCGAGCCGCTGAGACGCCGCGGACCTGTCCGACACGATCGCGGCGCGGAGGGAGAGCCCCTCCGCGCCGCGACGCTTCCGTGGGCTGGCCCGGCTAGAACCCGATTCCCAGCGCCATGCGCACGCCCAGGCCGCTGACGTCGAGCGTGTTCACCCGCGCCGGCGGGGTGTCCTTCGGCACCATGATCCGCCCCTTGTTCGACATGTTGCGGATCACCGCGCTGCGGTAGGTCGCGCCGAGCAGCACCGAGTAGCGCGCAGCGAAGAACATGTGCACGCCGAACTCGGTGTAGTAGCCGGGACCGTCGCCGCGCGCCTCCAGCCGCTGGCTGCCGCCCAGCGTGCTGGCGTTGTCGGTCGCGATCTCGACCTGCTCGAAGATCGCCTTGTTGTCCACCAGGCTCAGGAAACCGCCGCCCAGGAACGCGCGGGCCTGGAAGTCGCCCTGGTTGTACGGCGTGAAGTAATAGGTGCCGCCCGCGTGCACCGGGACCGAGAGCACCTGGCCGCGCAGCTGGATGTCCTTGCCGATGCCGGGCAGGAACTCCTGCTTGGTCTGGCTCTTGATCTGTCCGACCCCCGCGTTCACCGTGAGGTTGGGCCGGACGAAGTAGCGCAGCTCGGCCTGGTAGTACCAGCCCATGGTGACGTTCTTCAGCGCTTCGAGGCCGCGGGCGCCGAGCGGGTACTGGCTGTAGCGTTCGAGCAGGCCGTTGAAGTCGCCGCCGTCCACCGAGCCGGGAACGGCGGAAAGCACCAGGTTGAGGCGGTGCACCTCGGCGGCCGCCGAGGCCTCGGGCGCGTGGCAGGCGACGCCGATGGCCACGGCCAGCGCCAGGAGCGCCCCGAGGCGAAGACGATTCAACGCGAACCTCCCAGGAAAGGAACCAAGCCCGTACGGACGTCGCAAGCCCCGGTCAGAGCCGCAGATACTAGCCACCGGGTGCCCCGCGCGCAATACGCCAGACGGCGTGCGCGTCTAGCCCGGCCGGGGTTCGCCGACTTGACTTCCGCGGGGGCCGCGACTAGGGTTCTTGCCGCTGATGCGGGGTGGAGCAGCCTGGTAGCTCGTCGGGCTCATAACCCGAAGGTCGCTGGTTCAAATCCAGCCCCCGCTACCAACAGGGCCCCGGGGTCCGCACGACCCCGGGGCCCGACCCTTCTCTCCCCGCTCACGTCCTCACGACCGGCATGACACGCCGGTCCGCGGAACCGGCGGCCCCGGGGGCCTGCAACTGGGGCTCGGCAGCGGGTAGCGGCGGCTACCGAAGCGCCGAATCAGTGTCGCCGGTCAGTACCGCACTCCAGCAGACCGCGTCGTCACGCCGTCCGTCGCCGCCCGAGCCGCCCTGCGAAGCGCCTTCGACACGGCTGGCGGAACGATGGTGGTGCGTTTCAACCGGGCCATCCGCCGCGCTTCGCTGGGCGAACCTGCCTTCACGGTATAGCGGTACGTCACGACGTCGAACCGCGACGAATCGGTGAGGACGCCAATCTCATGAAGGCTGTCGAGCTCCGGCATCTTGAACGCCCCTTGAGGCCCGCCCGGGATGCCGAACCAGGGATCGTCGACGATCCAGAGCCGCTTCTTGTTGACTACCCTGCAGCCGCTGAACGCCGGACCGAACTTGTACCAGACCGTGTCGAGCACGGCGCCGCGAGGCGTGCGCCCGACGATTGTCGGGCGGGCGCAGAAGGCACTGGCTTCGGTCGGGTCGGCCGCGGAGGCCGGCGGACCTTGCGCCCACAGGGCAGGTCGCCCCGTGAGCACCGCGAGCAGCGCGGTCATCGTGACCGCGCTGTGCCAGCGGGCGCCCCGCATCACCCGTAGCAACAGTGCAGGCAGCCCCAGGTCACGTCGCCCCCGTGACAGCAGCCACCGCATTTCTCAGGCGGCTTGCCCGGTATGACCGGCGGCGGATCCTCGCCCTCGGTGTCGAACCGGCCAGCCTGTCGGCCCGAGGGAGCGGGGTACGCACTCAGATCTGGGGAGTCGGCGCGGAATGCGCTCGCCGGGATGACTCGCCAGGACGATGACCACCGGACGATCTGGTCTGCCGGCATCATGTTGGCGAACTGCAGAGCTTCCTGAACCGTGATCAGCCGTCGCTCGCCCGACGCCGCACCGTCAACGACAATCCGTCCGTACTGAACCAGCAGTTCATCCGGCTGGCCCGGCACGCGGTAGACGGCGATTCCGCGAGCCCCCCAGATGGCTTCACCCCGACCTGCGATGAGCGATTCGGCCGGCTGGGTGGGGGCGCTTCGCGAGCAACCCAACACCAGGACGCTCACGACGACCGTGACGCCTGCGAGGGCGGCCGTGAACCTCTTCCACATGATCCCTCCTCCTTTCTCCTCCCGGGCCGGGCTCCTCTCGCCCACCGGGCGTCGATACAGCGGGATCTTCCGGGAGCGTGAACGTCACCGCACGACAACCAGCCGTCGCCTGTACGCCGCGTCCCCGACCCGGAGCCGGATGAAGTAGATGCCGGGTCGCACCCGCTCACCGCCGTCGGTGGCGAGGTCCCACGACTGCGTGTAGTGCCCAAGCGAAGCCTCGCCGGCCTGGAGCACACGAACACGGCGACCTGCAACATCACAGACGGCCAGCTCGACGTGGGCGCGCCGATCGAGGTCATACTGAATCTGCGCCCCGAGAGCGGCCGGACTCGGATACGGAGCCCGAAGATCGGCCGGCGGCAGGGTTGGCGGACCGACCGCGACCACGTCTCCTGGGTTCGCCTGGGCCGCCGGGTCACCTTCGAGCGTGTACTGGTAGACGTGGTCGTACGAGGTCGGATCCTCCTCGAGCGCATCGCGCATCGCGTGGGCGAGCAACTCCCCCCAGGTGTAGTCATTCGCCGCCTTGCGCAGCAGCAGGTGCTTCCCGATGAAGAAGTCCCAGTACTGGATCGAGTTCCGCATCGGGGCAATCACGACGGACGCTCCCTTGTCGTTGGCCTGGCAGAGAAGCTGCTCGCTCAGCGGCAGGATCCCCTGCTGATCGCACGAGCTGACCACCGGCTGGTCCGTGGCATTCACCGCACACGACAGGGCGAGCAGCGCCGGATAGGAGCCGTTCGCACTCAACGCCGAGACGTTGAACGAGTTGACGGTCGCGCAGGTCTCCCAGAAGCCGACCAGCTCGAACCAGTTGCTGCCATTCCCCATCGCCACGACCATCCCGGGCCCGGCGTCCCAAGCAGCGATGGCCGCCTGGCGCTGGGGCGCGAGGCAACAGGGAAAGTCGGAGTAGTGGAGGAGCTGCCGGTTGGGAGACACGTCCCAGTTCGCGTACAGCGAGTCGCCGAGGTGCCGGACCCAGAGCGAGTCGTTGCCCGCGACATTCTGGTCCTCGACCAGCATGACCGAGTTGCGGTACTTGATCCGCCCATTCACGTCGCTGTCATGCTGGATCACCTTGGAGACGTAGTTCGCCACCATCCAATCGCTCGATGCGGGCACGCGCCCGACGGCGATGTCGGGCAGGCTGTCTCCGGTGACGTCCATCAGCGGCAGCAGGCCACGGATGTAGGGTTCCCAGAGACCGAGCTCCTGGTTCGGGATGCCGAGGTCACCGATCCGGCTCGCCAGGTAGTTCGAGGACTCTCCGATCCGGTGGTCCGCGAAGATGCAGACCCAGCGAGGCTTGACCGTCCAGGTGTTCCACGCTTCCTGAAGCGCCATGCGGATGCCCGACGGGCCGAAGTCGCCATACGAGTCCAGCAGATCGTCGAAGGTCCAGATGCACGCCGGGCGGCCCTGGCTCAGGCGGTAGTCGCGCAGCGGCGTCACCCGGGGGGCCCAGTACGCGGGGACGATCGCGATCCACTCCCTGTTCCGCTTCGTCGGGTCCGTCTGGATCACACCGGCCCGAGGCGAAGAAGAAGGAAGCACCGCGGCCATCATGGCCGTCAGGATCGCGGCCGGGACCAGCCGGCGCATCATCAATGCTCCTGGCGCGACCACGCCCGCGCCTCTGCGAGGGAGCGCGTTCCGTGCTGGATGATCCGCCCCGTGGTTTCCATCTCGACCAGGCGGTAGTAGGCCGAGCCCAGACCGTGGGTAACGTCGACGAACTGGTAGTCCGCGCCGCTCGAAATGCTGCCCTTGGCCGCGACCTCGGGCGAGATCTGGACGAATGGCCCCTGAGGAGCATCGGCACGCCAGATCGAGAACGACGAGGTTCGATCTTCGATCAACGTCGCCCAGCGGATCACGGGAGACTCCCCGGCCGGGTCCACGTCGAATCGAACGATCTGCGAGGCCGGGTCGTCCTTGAGCTTCACGGACACCCAGGGGTGGTAGCCCATGTTCTCCAGAACGAAGTAGTTGCGGAGCTTCGAAGTGCATTGGGCCGGGTCTCTCGAGCTGGCCTCGTAGGAGTAGAAGTTCCCGTCGGCGCCAACCGCATCGGAGAACAGGATGACGTGGTGCGCGCCGGGCACGTCGATGGCGAAGGCATCGGCCTTCCGCACGTATTTGCGAGCGCTCACTCCGAGCGCGATCGAGCCTTCATTGTGCGTGAGCGAGTACACGGTGAAGCGGGGCAAGACGGCCCACGCGGCGGACGCGAACTGCGAACAGTCAATGCCGGTCGTGTGCAGCGAGACGCACTGCGTGGCCACCTCCGCCAGCAGGCTCGCGTTTCCGGCGCCTCGTCCCTCGCCGTAGAGATGGTTGACGATGGTGCCGGGGTCGTACGGCTCACCGCCACGATAGGAATACGGCAGGCCGGTGTACGTGCCAGGAACGAGCTTCGACAGTCCGTCCGGACCCAGGTCCGGCCGGTAGCAGGACACCGCCGGATACACGTTGGCCGAGGTCACCTCGTAGACCACCAGCATGTAGGACTCTGCAGTCTGCAGGGCCTGGGTGCGACTGAGCGCCCAGGAGGGCACTGGTGACGCGAGAACCGCAACGAGCAAGAGAGTGGCTGTACAGCCGCACGACGATCGCCGATCGGTCTTCATCGCTCACTCCGGCGCGGTCCAGCGCGTGATCACGAGCCCGGCATCGGTGAAGCGGAACTGAAACACGTCACCCAGTCTGCCCATAAGGAGGTGGCCCTTCCCGAGCACGAGCTTGGTGATCCGCCGCCGCGGAACCGGCGACGAGGCGGTGAGCGTTCCGGCGCGATCGTAGCGCTGGAACTCGTAGACGTTGCCGGTCCCGTACGTGGCCTGGTACGTGTTGCCCGCGTCGTCCATTCCGAGGAACGCGCCCGGGATCGCCACCCGGGCGGTCGCGACCGGGTCCTCCCCAACGTGGAGCTCGGTGGCCAGCCCGCGCGCGCGCGCGCGCGCGATGAGTCCGCTGCGGCCGCGCAGCCCGGCGGGAAGCCGCACGCGGGCCGATGTCGGGACGAACCTGTCTCCCCGCGCCACCACCACGGCGCCGCTGCTGCGCCGGTCCAGGTCGTAGACCGCGACGGTGCCGTCCGGTTCGACGTCGATGCGGGCGGCCTGGACCACCTGCTGGCGGTGACCGTTCAGCGCCGCCCACCCCAGGGTCTCGTCATCGAGCGGCTCGGCGCGCGACCAGGCTGAGTCTCGCGCGCCCCGTGCGAAGACGAGGTAGCGCCCGCGGAGAGTCGCGCGATCGGCCAGCAGGTAGACGGTCCCATCCGGGGACACGCAGCCGTCGTAGGGGTGCTCGTTCTGCGCTTCGAGCACCGGGCCACGGACGACCTGGATGGACAGCGCCTTCCCGTTCTTGAAGCGCAGGACCTTCAGCGCATTGGCAGGGACGTCATAGACGTAGATGTCGTCCCGCTCGTCGAGGAAGGCGAACCCGGAGCACGATTCGTCCCCGCAGTCCCCACACTCCGCTACGGCCATCTGCTCGGGCCGGGTGCCGTAGGCGATGGTCGCGATCGGCTGTTCGTAGAACTGCGCGACGGCCGCGGCCGCGTGCGGCCTAGCGAACCCGGCCGCAACGACCACGAGCACGACGGCGACTCCGACGCTCACCTTATGAATTCCTCACACTCCAAGCTGGCTCTGCCCGATGGGAGCCATCTTGGATGGGATATGGTGGTCGTTTCGTGTGGATGTCGGCTCAGCTAAGCCACAAGATGGAGCGGCACGAATTGCCATGTCAAGTAGTCTGTCGGCGCTTGTGGCATGTCACCCGGCCTTCACCATGGTGTAGGCTGACAGCCCATCGCTCTCGGCCTCGTGCCCGCATGGCGCGGGGGGCACGCAAGCATGGATGCCGTGCGGTGGGGCATCCGAGCCTCCGTGCCGGGGGCCCGCCCGGACGCTGCGGTGCCGGTCGGGCTCATAACCCGAAGGTCGCTGGTTCAAATCCAGCCCCCGCTACCAACAGGGCCCCGGGGTCCGCAAGACCCCGGGGCCCGACCCTCTTTCCCCTGCCGGCGCCCTCACGACCGGCACGGCACGCCGTTCCCCGGAACCCGCGTCCCCGGGGGCCCGGGCGTCCCGCCGCGCGCCTACCAGTGCCCGAACAGCTTGAGCAGCGCGACGATCACGAGCGCGGCCACGATCATCGGTGTCACGAACAGCCACGAGAACAGCCGGTGGTCGAACTTGAGGTGCATGTAGAACATCGCCACCAGCGAGAACTTGAGCGCCGAGAGCGTCAACAGCACCGGCACCAGCACGGACTTCATCGCCGGGATGTAGAACGCCGCCACCTCGACCGCGGTGATCACGGTGAGGATGGTGGCGATCGCCAGGTACTCCCGGGCGCCCGGGTGCGCGTGCTCCGGCGCCTGCGCGTCCTGCTCCTCGTGCGCGTGGGTGTCCGCCATCAGGCCCTCCTACTGGATCAGGTACACCAGGGTGAAGATCGCGATCCAGACCACGTCCACGAAGTGCCAGTACAGCCCCGCGATCTCGACGTCGAGTGCGCGCGACTGCGGCAGCTTCCCGCGGACCGCCATCGCGAACAGGCTCCACAGCCAGATGACGCCCACGGTCACGTGGGTGCCGTGGAAGCCGGTGAGCACGTAGAACGTCGAGCCGAACAGGTTGGTCTGGAGCGTGAGCCCCTCGTGCACGAAGTGCGTGAACTCGTAGAACTGCCCGCCGACGAACGTCATCCCCAGCAGCGCGGTGGCGGCCAGCCAGATCCCGGAGCCGCGCCGGTCGCCGCGCTGCACTGCGGCGAGCGCCAGCACCATGGTGAGCGAGCTCATGAGCAGCACGAAGGCGCTCACCGACGTGAACGGGATGTTGAGGATCTCGTGCGGGTGCGGGCCCACCTGGTCGCGCCCGCGGTAGACCAGGTAGGTCGCGATGAGCGACCCGAAGAACATGCACTCGGAGCCGAGGAAGGCCCAGAACAGCATCTTCCGGCTGTTGAGCCCGGTGCTGGTGCGGTGCGCCCCGGGCGCGTGGGCGTGGACGGCGACGGCGACGGACACGTTCGTTCCTCCTCGGTTCAGCTCAGGTGCAGGGCTCGAAGGCCCACGCGTAGATGCCCGCCAGCGTGACGACCAGGCCCGGGATGCCGATGGCCCAGCCGAAGATCATCCCGGACATCAGCAGCGTGGCGCCGAGCGCGCTGACGATCGGCCAGTGCGAGCTCGGCGGCATGTGGATCGGGCCGCTCGGCTCGTTCGCCGCGAGCGCGGCCGCGCGCGACTCCCTGTGCCAGAGCGGATCGATGCTCCTGACCACCGGGATGGTGGCGAAGTTCCAGGGCGGCGGCGGCGAGGGCAGCGCCCACTCCAGCGACGCGCCGCCCCACGGGTCGTTCCCCGCGGGTTCCCCGTGGCGCCGGCTGGTCCACCAGTTCCACATGAACACCAGCAGCCCCACGGCGATGCCGAAGGCGCCGACGGTGGACGTCAGGTTCATCCAGTCGAAGCCCATGTGCGGCGCGTAGGTGTAGACGCGGCGCGGCATGCCGAGCAGGCCCACGAAGTGCATCGGGAAGAACGTGACGTTCATCGCGGTCACCATGAGCCAGAAGTGGAGCTTGCCCAGCCGCTCGTTCATGAGCCGGCCCGTCATCTTGGGGAACCAGTAGTAGATCCCCGCGAAGATCCCCATGAGCGCGCCGCCGAACAGCACGTAGTGGATGTGCGCCACCACGAAGTAGGTGTCGGTCTGCTGCAGGTCGGCGGGCGGCGAGGCGTGCATGAAGCCGGAGAGGCCGCCCATGGTGAACAGCGCGATGAACCCGAGCGCGAAGTGCATCGCCGTGGTGAAGCGCAGCTTCCCGCCCCAGATGGTCGCCAGCCAGTTGAAGATCTTCACGCCCGTGGGGATGGCGATGAGCATGGTGGTGAGCGCGAAGAACGAGTCGGCGAGTGGCCCCAGCCCCACCGCGAACATGTGGTGGCTCCACACCCCCCAGCCCATGAAACCGATGAAGATGCCCGAGTACACCACCACCGGGTAGCCGAACAGCGGCTTGCGCGAGAACGCCGGCAGCACCTCGGAGATGATGCCCATCGCCGGCAGGATGAGGATGTAGACCTCGGGATGGCCGAACAGCCAGAACAGGTGCTGCCACAGCAGCGGGTCGGCGCCCGCGGCCGGGACGAAGAAGTTCGTGCCGGTGAAGCGGTCGAACAGCAGGAACACCAGCGCAACCGTGATGACCGGGAAGGCGAGGATGATCAGGAACGAGGTGACGAGCGTCATCCACACGAACGGCGGCATGCGCATGAAGCCCATGCCCGGCGCGCGCATGTTGATGATCGTGACGATGAAGTTGAAGGCCGCCGCGAGCGACGCGATGCCGAGGATCTGCAGGCCGATCGCCCAGAAGTCCACGCCCGACCCGGGCGAGAAACCCTTCGCCGTCAGATTCGCGTAGCCGAACCAGCCGACGTTCGGCGCGCCGCCGTGCAGGAAGCTCACGTGCAGGAAGATCGCGCCGAACAGGAACACCCAGTAGCTGAACGCGTTCAGGCGCGGGAACGCCACGTCGCGCGCGCCGATCATGAGCGGGACCAGGAAGTTGAAGAAGCTCGCCGACAGCGGCATCACGGCGAGGAAGACCATGGTGGTTCCGTGCATCGTGAACATCTGGTTGTACACGTCGGGACTGATGAAGTGGTTCCCGGGCTGCGCCAGCTGGAGGCGGATCACCAGCGCTTCGATCCCTCCCACCAGGAACAGGATGAACGCGGTGACCCCGTAGAGCGCGCCGATGCGCTTGTGGTCCACGGTGGTGATCCAGCTCCACAGTCCCGACTCGGACCGGGGAACCGCGTGGACGGCGGCGGCGGTGGCGATGGTGGAGGCCATGTGCCGTGTCTTCCTTTCCGTCGGTTACTTGAGGCTTTCCAGGTAGGCGACCAGCGCGTTCACCTGTTCCGGCGTGAGGCCGAGGTTCGGCATGAGGGCCCCCGGCTTGCGGCCGGGCGGGTCGGTCAGCCACCGGGCGACGTTGTCGGGAGTGTTCTCGAACAGCGAGCCCGCGAACGTCGTGCGGCTCGCGAAGTGCGTGAGGTCGGGCCCGAGCACGCCGGCCGACAGGCCGGCGACGGTGTGGCAGCCGATGCAGGCGCTTTGCCCGAAGATCTCCCTGCCGCGCGCGGCCGGCGAGCCGGCGGGCGGCGCCGGCGCCGGCGCGAGGGCCATCGCGGCGGACACGGCGGCGGTGGAATCGGGGGCCGCGCCGCCGCCCGCGGGCGGGCGCCGCTGCAGCTCCACCCACGCCGCGAACGCCGCGGGCGTCTCCACCATCAGCTTCATCCGCATGTTCGCGTGCGACAGCCCGCAGAACTCGGCGCACTGGCCGGGGAACACGCCCACCGTGTCGGGCGTGAACCAGATGCGGTTGGGGCGGCCCGGAATCGCGTCGCGCTTGCCGCCCATCGCCGGGAACCAGAAGCTGTGGATGACGTCCGCGGTCTCGATGTCCACCACGATCGTCCGGCCCACCGGCACGTGCATCTCGTTCGCGGTGACGACGCCGAGGTCCGGGTACTGGAACTCCCACCACCACTGGTGGCCGATCACCTTGACCACGAGGTCGGTCCGCACCGGCTTCGCCTGGGTCTTGAAGATGGTGAGCACAGTGGGCACCGCGACGAAGGCGAGGATGATCGCCGGCGCGATGGTCCAGGCGATCTCGAGGGCGGTGTTGCCGTGGACCGGCTTCGGCTCGGGCGAGTCCGGCCGGGCGCGGAACTTCACGATCGCGACGATGAGCAGCGTCTGGACCACGATGAAGATGAGCACGACCCAGAAGATGAGCTGCAGGTTGAGGCTCTGGATCATCCCCGCGAATTCCGAGCGCGGGTTGAACGTGCTCTGCGGGAAATCGTTCGGCGCGCAGCCGGCGAGCGCGGCCGCCAGCAGCGCTGCCGGCGCCAGCGCGGCGACGAGCCGCATGACGGTACGCGTGGGCCTGCGAGCCACCATGGACTCCCCTCGGACGGGTCTGTGCCTCGATGCGGCCTGCGGCCGCGTGAACCGGCGGCCCGCGCGGGTCGCGGGCGCCACTGCGCGCGCCCGGTCCGGGCGCCCGGTCCCCCCCGCCGGCCTCACGGCCCGGCGCCGCGGCCCGCGATGCGCACGACCGCGTCCAGGGTGAGCAGCACGAACAGGCAGAACAGGTAGAGGATCGAGAAACGGAACAGCTGGATCGCGTGCGCGATGCTCGCGCTGCGGTGGAGCCGCGCGGCCTGGAGGATGAACGCGCCGCCGAGCAGCGCCGCCGGGATCCAGTACACGGGCCCCGACACGCCCACCGCCGCGAGCGCGAGCGACGCCGGCACCAGGGCCAGGGTGTAGAGCAGGATCTGCCGGCGCGTCTCGGGTCCGCCGTGCGTCACCGGCAGCATCGGGATGCCGGCGTGGGCGTAGTCCTCGTGGCGGTAGAGCGCGAGCGCCCAGAAGTGCGGCGGCGTCCACAGGAACACGATCGCCGCCATCAGTACGGCCGGGAGGTCGAGCGACCCGGTGACCGCGGCCCACGCGATTAGCGGCGCCGCGGCGCCCGCTCCGCCGCCGATCACGATGTTCTGCGGGGTGCGCCGCTTGAGCCAGACCGTGTAGACCACCGCGTAGTAGAGGATCGAGATCATCCCGAGCGCCGCGGCCAGCAGGTTCGCGCTGGCGGCGAGCACCGCCCACGAGAGCCCGGCGAGCAGGAAGCCCAGACCCAGCGCGTGCGCCGGCGGCAGCAGGCCGGAGGGCAGAGGGCGCCCCGCGGTGCGGCGCATGAGCGCGTCGAGGTCGCGGTCGCAGTAGTGGTTGAAGCTCGAGGCCGAAGCCGCGGCCAGAGCGGTGCCGAGCAGCGTGCCCCAGAACAGCGCGGGCGGCGGAAACCCGCGCGCGGCGAGCAGCAGCGCCGGCACGCCGGTGAGGATCACCAGGAACGTGATGCGCGGCTTGGTCAGCTCGAGGTAGCCGAGCGCCAGCCGCTTCACCGTGGGACGCGCGACCGCGAGACTCATCGGGCGGCCGCCGTCGCGAGCCGCGCAGCGCCGGCGCCCAGGCCCGCCACGCGGAAGGTGGTGGCGACCAGCATCGCCAGGATGGCGGCAGCGGTCGCGAGGTGCGCGGCGGACAGCCACACCGGCGTGCCGAGGAACACGCTGGTGATGCCGAGCGCCACCTGCGCGAGCGTGAGCCCCAGCGCCATCGTCGCGCCGGCGCGAATGCCGGCGTCGGGCGCGGTGCGGGCGCGGGCCGCCGCGTAGAGCAGGAACCCGGCGAGCAGGTAGGCGCCCCAGCGGTGGAGCATCTGCAGGCCGATCAGGCCTTCGAGCGGCGGGAACCAGCTGCCGCCGCAGGTCGGCCAGTCGGGGCAGGCGAGCCCCGCGTGGTTCGTGCTCACCAGCCCGCCGAGCAGGATCTGCCCGTAGGCGAGCCCGGTGGCGATCGCGAAGGTCGGCAGCAGCCCGGCCGGGCGCTGCGGCGCGTCCACGGCGGCCGGGTCGGACTCGCGCTGGGCGACCAGCGTGTAGGTGAGCAGGGTCGAGAACAGCAACAGCGCCACCGCCAGGTGGCTGCTCACCACGGCGGGGCTCAGCAGCTTCCACACCGTGAGCGCGCCGAGCAGCGCCTGCGCGAGGTAGAGGCCGAGCGCGAGCGCCGCCAGCGCCCCGAGGCGCACGCGCAGCTCGCGGCGCGCGAAGGTCAGGCCCGCGGTGCCGGCGAGCAGCACTCCCAGCACCAGCGCCACCAGGCGGTGGAACCACTCGATCAGGACATGGGGCTCGAGGGGCGGGACGAGCCGGCCCTCGCACAGCGGCCAGTCCGGGCAGGCCAGGCCCGACCCGGTGGTGCGCACCACCGAGCCGATCACGATCAACCCGAACATCAGGACCGTGGTCGCGAGGCCCAGCCGCGAGGCCCCGCGGAACGCGCGGGCGTAGGTCATGCTCCTCCTGTGCGGCCGGGCCTGACATGCACCCGCCGGCACAATCAGATGACGATTCGACGGCTCAGATTCCGGGAATGCCCATGTGCGGCTCGACACGGGCCTGTGGGGGAGGTCGATGAGCCAGGAAGCGGATGGCGGGGGAAGCTGGCACAAGACGACGGCTAGCGCGGCGGGACCGCCCCCGGCGAGGCCAGCGGGTTGAGCCGCAGGTCCCGGATCGCGGCCGGCGGCACGCGGTCCTGCGAGAGCAGGAAGAGCGCGTCCGCGGCGGGCACTGTGACCTGCGTGACCAGCGAGCCGTCGTTCGTGGCCGGGTCCGCCGTGCCGAGGATCTTCTGCGCCGTGACGCCGAGCGGCACGGTGAGCGCGGCGTCCGACGGGTTCACGAGCACGAACCCGTTGGTGAAGTCGCGGCGGTACAGGTTGGTGGCGCCGGGCTGGAAGTGGGCGTCGTCGAGCCACACGCTGCCCGCGTCGAGCCCCAGGTAGAACTGGAGCCCCGCGCTCCCCGAGGCGGCCGGCAGCAGCGCCACCTGGTACTGCTTCCAGGCGGTGCCGATCGCCAGCGGGCGGTAGGCGAGCCCGGCCTGGCCCAGCAGCCCCGCCACCACCGTGATGGTGCGCGGGGTCGAGGCCCTGGCCCAGAAGGTCGCCGAGTAGGTGCCCCCCACCGTCACCGGGATCGAGCCCAGCGTCGAGAGGGTCACGTACCAGGAGGTGCCGGCCGCCGCCGCGATGTCGATGCGCGCCGAGGCCGCGCCCTTCGCCGCGGTCGTGCCATCCCGCGCGAGCGTGGCGCTCGCGGGAGGATTCACGAACAGCCGCCAGCCGCTCGTCACGTCGCTCTCGAAGTCCGGGTTGGAGACCGCGTCCGGTGCGGTCCCCGCCCAGATCATCTGCCAGGCGGGGCCGAGCGGCTGCCCCAGCCAGCCGGTGCCGGCGAGGTCCGGCGTGGCGTGCCCGTTCGAGAGGTCCACCGCGTACTCGTCGTACCAGTAGGTGTGGTAGGGCGTGGTCTGCCATGAGCGGTCGCTCGCGCCGAACACTCCGTAGCCGTCGCCGAGCGCTGCGCTGCCGAGCCCGTAGCGCACCTTGCGGGTGTTGTTCGCGTCGTAGGGGCTCGCGCTCCCCTGCGCGGTGAAGATGTAGTTGTGCGGCGGCGGCCGGAAGTTCGCGTCGTCGGTGAAGTAGCCGCCCGGCGTGCGGAACATGTTCTCGTACCACGTGCCGCCGTCCTGGTACGGGAAGTTCTCGCGCATCCAGCCGTTGAACCACGCGTACTTGGTGCCGAACCCGCAGTTCCCCACCAGGATCGCGCCCGGACCGGCGAAGCGGCGCAGCCGGATCGCCAGCGTGTCGCTCGCCGCCCGCCACGCCGCGTCGAACGTGGCGACGTCCGGGTAGCCCGCGCGCACCACGTCGATGCTCTCGGACGGGGACTGGCTCCACCCGAGGTCGTCGCAGTACACGTCGAGGAACAGCCCGTCCCACAGGCCGGTCCTGAGGATCGCCCGGTCGAAGAGCACGGCCAGCGACTCGGCCACCACGTAGTGGCCGTACCCGTCCTGCTTCGCCAGGTTGACGTTGGCGATCGAGTACCAGCCGCCGAACTTGTTGTACAGGTAGCCGCCCAGGTCGCGGACCAGGTGGTTGTAGCGGGTCGGGAAGTGGACCAGCGAATCGGCGGCGTTGACGTCCCAGATCAGGTGGCCGAGCACGTAGGCGAGCAGGCGGAACCCAGGGCGGCGGGCGCGCAGGGCCGAGAGCACGTCGGGCCGGTACTCGGAGCAGGGGCTCGCGTCGAGGATCACCTCGTGGTAGCGCGCGACCTGGTCGGCCGTCGCCGGGTCCACCTGCCCGCCCGCCGTCACGTATGGAGATGCGGTCCCGCTGATCGAGCCGTAGAGCCCGAGCCGCGGGTAGTCCTGCGCTGCGCAGGGGACGGGGACGCCCGACAGGGAGAGCGCGAGGAGCGTCACGAAGGCGGGGCGGAGGAGCGAGGCGGGAGATGTCATGCGGTGGCCCGTGGGGTTATCGGCACGTCCCCGATGATGCTGAACGCCGGCGCGGCCCCGCTGGTCTGCCGGACCAGCGGGCCGTGGCGATCGAGCTGAACGCCGGCGCGGCCCGGTGGCCGGTGAGGACCGCGCGCAGCGTAGAGCATCCGCCCGGGCGATGCTACCCTGCGGCGTCCCATGACCGCCCCGCTCGCTGACGACCGCGCCTACTGCCGGGCCGTGCTGCCCCGCGTCTCGCGCACCTTCGCCCTCAACATCCGCCTGCTCCCTGGCGGGCTCGGCGAAGCGGTGCGCACGGGCTACCTGCTGTGCCGCGCGGCGGACGCGCTCGAGGACTCGTGGCCCGGCAGTCCCGCCGAGATCTCGGCGCGCTTCGACCTGGCGCTCGCGGCCATGGCCGGCGACGCCGCGGCCGCGGAGGAGCTGGCGCGCGGCGCGGCAGCGCTCGCCGCCGGCCGTGACGACCTCGAGCTGGTGGCGAGCTTCCCGCGCGTGTGGCGCGTCTGGCGGGCTCTGCCGCAACACGACCGCACGGCGCTCGCCGAGTGCGTGTGCACGCTCGCCGCTGGCATGAGCCGTTACGCCGCGCGCGCCGCGGCGCGTCCCGCCGGCGCCCCCTACCTCGACAGCGAGGCCGAGCTCCACGACTACTGCTGGGTGGTGGCGGGCTGCGTCGGTGTCATGCTCACCCGGCTCTTCGCCGCGCGGCTGGCCGAGACCGACCCCGCGCGCGCAGCGCGGCGGCTGGAGCTCGCGCCGGCGGTCGGCGAGTCGCTCCAGCTCACGAACATCCTGCTGGACTGGCCCGCCGACGTCCGCCGCGGACGCTGCTACGTGCCCGCCACGTGGCTCGCGGAGCGCGGGCTCTCCCCCGCCGACCTGGTGGGCGCGGACCGTCCCGGGGTGCGCGACCTGGCCCGGCGTCTCGAGTCGCTGGCGCGCACGGCGCTCGCCCGGGTCCCCGACTACGTGGAGACACTGCCCGCGGGAGCGCTGCGCATCCGCCTCTTCTGCCTGTGGCCGGCGCGCTGGGCGCTCGCCTCGCTCGAGCACGCGCGCCGCGACCCCGAGTTCCCGTGGGGGCCGCGCCGCCCGCGGCTGCCGCGCGCGCGGCTCTGGGCCGCAGCGCTCTCCTCGCTGCTCGCCCATCGCGACGGCGCGCTGCGCCGGCTGCGCGGCGCGACGGCGGCGATCTAGTCTCCCCCCACGCGCTCCGCCACCACCGGCTCGGTGGGGCGCTCGGCCTGGAGCCGCGCCATGGTGGTGAGCCGCCACAGCACCCATGCCGCGCCCATCAGCAGGACCGCGCCGCTGATCGAGGTCGCGACCGGCGCGCCGAAGCGCTGCGCCACCGAGCCCGACCACAGCGCGCCGATCGGCGCGCTCCCCACGAACATGAGGGTGTAGAGGCTCATCACGCGCCCGCGGAAGCGGTCCTCGGTGGTGAGCTGCAGCATGGTGTTCGTGCTCGCCACGTAGACGATGAGGCCGAAGCCGGCGAGCGCGCCCATCGCGAGCGAGAGCGGCATGGTGCGCGACCACGCGAACACCGTGAGCCCGATCCCCGCGGTACCGAGCCCGATGAGGAGGTTCCGCCGCAGCGCACGGCGGTCGAGCTTCCCGGTCAGGCGCACCGCGGCGACCAGCGCGCCGATCCCGAACGCGGTGACCAGGAAGCCGTAGCCCTTCGGTCCCGCCCGGAGGATGTCGCGCGCGTAGACCGGGAGCAGCAGCAGGTACTGGAAGCCGAGCCCCGCGGTGAGCCCGAGCAACAGGAGCAGGTTGCGGATGGGAAGCGTGTCCCAGGCGTAGCGGACGCCCTCGGCCAGCGTGGTGCCGGTGAGGCGCCCGGCCTGCGGCTCGCGCCTGGCCAGGTCCATGAGCGCGAGGCAGGCGAGCACCGCCAGGTACGACGCCGCGTTGGTCCAGAAGCATCCGCCCTCGCCGACGGTCGCCACCAGCACGCCCGCGATCGCCGGCCCCACCATGCGCGCGATGTTGAAGGCCGCGGAGTTCAGCGCGATGGCGTTGCCCAGGTCCTCCTTCCCCACCAGCTCGATGATGAACGACTGCCGCGCGGGAAGGTCGAAGGCGTTGATGGTGCCGAACACGCCGGCCAGCGCCAGCACCATCCACGGCTCCACCGCCCGCGTGCTCACCAGCGTGGCCAGCGCCACCGCCTGGAGCAGGGCCGCGCTCTGGGTGACGACGAGCAGCCTGCGCTTGTCCATGTGGTCCACGATCACGCCCGCCCACAGCGAGAACAGCATCACCGGCAGGAACTGCGAGAACCCCAGCAGCCCGAGCCAGAACGCGGAGTGGGTGAGCCGGTGCATGAGCCAGCCCTGCGCCACGCTCTGCATCCAGGTGCCGACCAGCGAGATCAGCTGGCCCGACCAGTAGAGGCGGAAGTTGCGGTGCCGGAGCGCGGAGAATCGCGAGGACAGCGAGGGGCGAACAGGGACGGCGGACATGAGAGCCGCACGCTATCACGGCGCTCGCGGCGGCGTCACGGCATGCGTGCCCTGCGTCGCGCGGGACACCGCGCGGCCGCGTCACGGCACCGCAGGCGACGCCGCGCGCCGCATGCGCGTGACGGGCGCGCGCTGGCGGGACCGCGCGCGCCCTGCTACGGTCGCCCGGCCATGAGCCAATCCGTGTGCCGGTTCCCCGCGGGCTTCTTCTGGGGCGCCGCGACTTCCGCACACCAGGTCGAGGGCGGCAATCGCTGGAACGACTGGTGGCGCTTCGAGCAGCGGCCCGGCGCGATCCGCGACGGCACGGCGAGCGGCGACGCGTGCCGCCACTGGGAACGCTTCGACCAGGACTTCGCGCGGGCGCGCGGCTACGGCCACACCATGCACCGGCTCTCGCTGGAATGGAGCCGCATCGAGCCCGCGCGCGGGCGGCGTGACGGCGCGGCGATCGCGCACTACCACGAGGTTCTGGCCTCGCTGCGGCGCCACGGGCTCGTGCCGCTCGTCACGCTCCACCACTTCACCAACCCGCTGTGGATCGCCGATGCCGGCGGCTGGGAGGAGCGCGCGACCGTGGACCGCTTCTGCGACTTCGTGCGCTTCTGCGCGCGCGAGTACGGCGGCGAGGTGGACTGGTGGTGCACGGTGAACGAGCCCGAGGTCTACGCGTTCCGCGCGTACTCCGAGGGCGTGTGGCCGCCGGCGAAGCGCGACGACGGCGCGGCGCTCGCCGTGATGGCGAACCTGCTCGAGGCCCACGGGCGCGCCTATCGCATCCTCCACGAGGAGGACCGGGTGGATGCCGACGGCGACGGGCAGGCGGTGCGCGCCGGATTCGCCAAGCACCTGGTGCAGCTCGTCCCCGACCGCTGGTGGATGCCGCTCGACGCCCTGCGCGCGCGCGCCGAGGACGCGGTGTTCAACCAGGCTGTCATGCGGGCCGTCGTCTCCGGCGAGATCCGCCTCGGCATCCCGGGGGTGAAGGGCGTCCGGCGCCGCGTGCCCGAGCTCGAGCGGAGCCTCGACTTCTTCGGCCTCAACTACTACACGCGCTGGCGCGTGCGCATGTTCGCTCCCGATCCGCACGTCACGCGGCGCGGCGTGCCGCTGAACGACCTGGGCTGGGAGGTGTGGCCGCGCGGGCTCGCCGCCGCCGCCCAGCGCGCCGCCGCGTGCGGCGCGCCGGTGCTGGTCACCGAGCACGGTTTCGCCGACGCCGCCGACAAGTTCCGGCCGCGCGCGGTGGTCGAATCACTCGTCCACCTGGGACGCGCGATCGAACGCGGCACGCCCGTCCTCGGCTACCTCCACTGGTCGCTCATGGACAACTTCGAGTGGGCCGACGGCACCCGCGCACGCTTCGGCCTCGAGCGCGTGGACTTCGACGACCCCGCGCGCCCGCGCACGCCGCGCGCGAGCGCGGGCGTGCTCGCGCGCATCGCCCGGGCGAACGCGGTCGAGCGCACACTCGCCGCGGAGGTCGGCGCGCGGGTGTGAGCGTGGTGGCGAGCGCGGTGCGGGCGCCGGCGCGGGCGCGCAGGCGTCAGCCCGGACGCCAGCGCATGGACTGGCGCGGGATGCCGCGCTAGTCTCCGATGCCCACTCGAAGGAAGGGACGAAGAAAGGAATCGGACATGTGCCCCTACTGCAAAGAGCACGACGGCAAGCCCTGCACGGTCACGGAGAAGCCGAACGGGCGACTCCTGTGCGCCTGCGGGAAGCACTCGTGGCCGAACTCGGGCGTCTTCCTCGAGACCTGCCGGCGCCTGAGCCTCACCGTCACCGGCCAGGTTCACACCTGGACGCAGAGCTTCTAGCAGCCCGAGCGGCGCGGCCTGGCGCGCCGGCTTGAACCGGCGCGCCGAGCGGCGCGCCCGCGGCTAGCGCGTCACCGCCAGCCGCCGCACGAGGCGCTGGCCTTCGGCCTCGAGGCGCGCGAAGTAGAGCCCGGCACCGACCGACCGCCCCGCCTCGTCGCTCAGGTCCCAGCGCGGCGCGTGCTCGCCCCCCGCGCGCACCCCCGCCACCAGCGTCCGCACCCGCCGGCCCGCGGCGTCGAAGATCGCCAGCTCCACGCGCGCCTCCCGCGGCAGCGCGAAGCGGAACGCGACCTCGTCGCGTGCCGGGTTCGGCGCGGGACGGGCGAAGGAGATCTGGATCGCGAGCGCGGCGTCGTCCACCCCCACCGTGCCACCGGGCAGCAGGAACGCGTAGGGGCTCTCGTTGCCGTGCGTGTCCACCGCCGAGAGCTTGTAGTAGGCGGGCCCGCCCGCGGCGTCCACGTAACCGGTGCTCCTGAGCGCGGCGACCAAGTTCCCCGGCCCCGGCACGAACGACGGCGACTGTCCGCGATAAACGCGATAGCCCGCGAGATCCGCCTCGGTGTTCCGGCTCCAGCGGAGCGTGGTGGAGCCCGCGGCGTACTGGCCGGTGAACGGCGACGGAGCGACGGGCGCAAGGTTGTCCACCGAGTAGCCGCTGTCCGCGGCAGACAGCCAGAACATGCTGCCGCTCGAGTTGCGGGCCAGGATCACGAACGCAGTCTTCGGGTTCGATCCGGGCAACGAGTCGCTGGTGGTGGACGCGACGTAGCTGTAGTTGGCGAACGCGTGCGCGGCGACCTGCGTGGCCACGTACTCCCAGGCGTATCCGGTCGTCCCCGCAGGCCCTATGTAGAACGCGCGCACGTGCGGCGCCGGAGTCTCACCGAGACGAGACAGTCGCAGCGCCCCCCGTGCGATCGCCGCCAGCGCGACGTTGGGCGGCACCGAACGGTAGACGTCGTAGGCCGCTAGGTTCGGATCGGCCTGGAGGTCGAGGTAGCTGGCGCTCCAGGAGACCTTCACCTTCCCGCCCTGATCGTTGGGCACGTCACGCACGCCCGATATGGGGGCCTCGGGCGTGCCGAGGTAGCCGAAGCGCGCCAGGCGCTGAGCGTAGATGTCCCAGTTGCCGCTGCGATTGTCAGACCAGGTGACGATGGTGCCGCCCGAGCCGTCCGAGACGATCGTGGGATCCATCTGACTGCTCGCCGCGGTGCAGAGGGCGCGGCCGTCCGCGGGCCACGCCGGATCCACCGCACCGCTCGCCAGCACGTGCTGGGCGTAGATGTCGTAGCTCGCGCCGTCGCGAAGGTCGTACCAGGTAACGATGGCGCCGCCCGAGCCGTCCGGGACGATCGTGGGAGCCAGCTGATCGTTCGCCGCGGTGCAGAGCGCGCGGCCGTCCGCGGGCCACGCCGGGTCCACCGCACCGCTCGCCAGCACGTGCTGGGCGTAGATGTCGTGGTTCGTGCCGCTACGGTAGTCGAACCAGGTGACGATGGCGCT
>JACRPT010000130.1 GCA_016223045.1 Candidatus Eiseniibacteriota bacterium | reverse complement strand
GGCTGTGCGGTCGAGCGCGCACACCGCCTCCAGGCGCGCCGGCGGCAGCCGGGCATTGAGGGTGCCGCGCGCGCGCTGCACCGCGCGCGCCGCACAGACCCGCGCGCGCACCGCAGCGGTCGTCTCACCGTGGGTCGCGCCGCGCAGCTCGGCGCCGGTCAACGCGGGGACCTCGAGCTGGAGGTCGAGCCGGTCCAGCACCGGCCCGGAGACGCGCGCGCGGTGCCGGGCGAGCTGGGTGGGGGTGCACCCGCAGCCCTTCTTCGGGTGGCCGAGGAAGCCGCAGGGGCAGGGGTTCATCGCCGCGACGAGCAGGGCGCGCGCCGGGAACTCGACCGTGCCGGTGGCGCGCGCGATGCACGCGGTGCCGCTCTCGAGCGGCTGGCGCAGCGCGTCGAGCAGGCCGCGCGGGCATTCCGAGAACTCGTCCAGGAACAGCACGCCGTGGTGCGCCAGTGAGAGCTCGCCCGGCCGCGGCGGACTGCCGCCGCCGATGAGGGCCGCGCGCGTGAGCGAGTGATGCGGGGAGCGGAACGGCCGCTGCGTCATCAGCCCGCGCCCGGGCGGCCGCACGCCCGCGCTGGAGTGGAGGCGCGTCACGGTGAGCGACTCGTCCGGCTCGAGCGGTGGCAGGATGCCGGGGAGCCGAGCGGCCAGCATGGACTTGCCCACCCCGGGCGGTCCCACGAGCAGGAGGTGGTGTCCGCCGGCCGCCGCGATCTCGAGCGCGCGGCGCGCCATGGCCTGGCCGCGCACCTCCACGAGGTCGCCGCCGGGGGCCGCGCCGGGGTCGGGCGGCGCGGGGCTCTGGCGCGGCAGCTCGGCGCCGCGCAGCCAGTCCACCGCCTCGTGGAGGGTTCGCACGGGATGCACGGCGAGCCCCTCGACCAGCGCGGCCTCGGGCGCGGCGTCGGCGGCGCACAGCAGCGCCGTCACGCCGGATCGCCACAGCGACTCGGCGAGCGGGAGCGTGCCACGCACGCCGCGCAGCCGGCCGTCGAGCGCCAGCTCGGCCACCGCCGCCGCGTTCTCCAGCCGCACCGGCGGCGCCTGACCGGTCGCGATCAGCACGCCGAGCGCCACCGCGAGGTCGGCCGAGGCGCCCTCCTTGCGGCGCTCGGCGGGCGCGAGGTTCACGGTGACCCTGCGGTCGGGGAGCTGGAATCCCGCGTTGCGCAGCGCGGGCCACACGCGGTCGCGCGCCTCGCGCGCGCTGAGGTCGGGCAGGCCCACCAGCACGAAGCCCGGGAGGCCGGGGCCGACATCCACCTCGCACTCGACCGGGAAGGCCTCCGGCCCCCACAGCGCCGCGGTGCGCACGCGGCTGAGCATCAGGTCCTCGCGCGGGGGTGCGGACGGCGGAGGCGCGACGAAACGGCTCCCGAAGCACGGGCCTCGGGAGCCGATGCGGGCAACCTACGTGCGCGATCCCGGCCAAGTCAAGCGCGTGGTCCGGCCGGTGGGGCCGAGCGCGTCTGGTACGCCGCCGGCGTCCCGGGCGAGATTCCGGCCACGTCAGGCGCGTGGTCCGGCCGGTGGGGGCCGAGCGCGTCTGGTACGCCGCCGGCGTCCCGGGCGCGGTCCCGGCCTCTTCGGGCGCCCGGGTGGGCCGCCGGAATGCCGAGGTTCTCAACACCCGCTGTGGAGGAACTCCACAGCGCCCCTAACCCCGCGGTTTTCGCGGGTCCCGTCGAGGTTCTCCACACCCGGGCAGGCGGCAGGTGTGGGGTTCCTCGGCAGCTGCGGCCGCGGCGCGGGCCGCGGCTCCGTCACCACGAGCGGCCCAACCTCATGCCGCGCAGCGCTCTCGCACCCCGGCATCGCATCCGGCACGGCTCTTCCAATAGTGCAAAGCCGGAACTGTGGGCTCAGGCCCCAACGCAGAGGTCCCGATGGTCCTCATCCTGGTCATCCTCACGGTCGCGATCTTCCTCCTGGTCGAGCGCTTCCTGCTCCCGGCCGAGGCAGCGCTGGACCAGCCGCTCGCCCGGCCGCGCGCGCCCGCGTTCGCGGCGAGCCGGCCGCGCTACCTGCACCCCGGTCACGCGTGGGTGGCGCTGCAGGGCGCGCGCAGCGCGGTGCTCGGTATCGCCGATCTCGCGCCGCGGCTGCTTGGACGCATCGAGCGGGTGGACCTGCCGCGGGTAGGGGACCGGGTGCGCCAGGGAGAGCCCTTCATCACGCTGCACCGCGGCACGAAGTCGCTCCGTCCGGTCGCGCCGCTCTCGGGCGTGGTCCGTGAGGTCAACCGCGCGCTCGCCGCTCAACCGACCCTGATCAACGACTCGCCCTACGAACGAGGGTGGGTCGCCCGCGTCGAGCCGGCGGGCCTCGGCACCGAGCTGACCGGTCTGATGAGCGGCGCGCTGGCGGAGCACTGGCAGGAGGCGGCGCGCATGGAGCTGATCCGCTGGTTCGCGCCCACGCCGGTGCCCGCGCTTCCCGACGGCGGTCCGGCCGTGGACGACCTGAGCGACCGCCTGGGCGACGACGAGTGGGAGCGCCTGGTGCGCGAGTTCTTCCCCCCGGCGTCGCGCTTCGAGACGACAGACACGCACTGACCGGAGTCCGCACATGACCGTCCTCATCGCAGCCCTGACCACCGCCCTTCTGCTCGGCATCGACTGGCTGGTTCACCGGCGCGCGGGCGCCGTCCGCACCTGAGCGCGGACCGGAGGTCACCATGGTCGTCGTGCTGGTCGTTCTCACGGTCGCGGCCTTCCTGCTGGCCGACTGGTACCTGATCCGCCGCCGGCAGGACGCCGCGCAAGCCGCCGCCGTCGCGGCGGAGGCGGGGCTCTTCCTGCACCCGGGTCATACCTGGGTCCGCATCGGCGCCGACGGCGCGGTGCTGGTCGGCGCCTCCGACTTCGCGGCCAGCTTCGCCGGCGCCCTCGCCGCCATCGAGCTGCCGCGGGCGGGCGCGCGGCTGCGCTAGGGCCAGCCGGCCTGGACGCTGGTGTCCGCGGGGGACCGGCGGCTGACCCAGGTGATGCCGGTGGACGGAGAGGTCCTCGCGGTGAACCCGGCGCTCCGCGCTTCCCCTGCGCTGGCGCGGCAGCAGGGGGCGCACGCCGGCTGGATCCTGCGCGTGCGGCCGCGCCGGCTGCGGGAGAACCTGCTCAACCTGCTGCACGGAGAGCCGGCGGAGCTGTGGGTCGAGGCGACACGATCCTGCGTCAACGCTCGACTGCGCCCGGCGCTCGGCCGGCTGGCGAACGATGGCGGCCTGTGGCTGCCGGGATTCGGCGACCTGCTCGAGGACACGGCCTGGCAGGCGCTGCGGCGGGAGTTGTTCCCCGCCGACGGCGGCCCGGCGCGCGGAGGCCGGACCGGACCGGCGGTCTCCCTACGGACCCCGGCGATTGCAGGCAAGGGCGAACCCGAGGGCGGAGGGGGAGACGATGGCAAGCGAGAATGACGCGATCGCCGTGACCGGCGCGGTCCCGGCCGGGCAGGCGGAGAGCGAGCGGGCGGGCATGGACCGGCGCGGCTTCCTGAAGACGCTGGGGGCGGCCGGCGCGTGCGCCCTGACCGCGGGACATGCCGCGGCGGCTCCGGCGGGCCCCGACGAGGAGCCCTGCGGAGTCCTGGTCGACACCACCCGCTGCGCCGGTTGCAGGACCTGCGAGCGGGTGTGCGCCGAGGCCCACGGACTGCCGGCGCCCGACGAGTCGGACGACGTGATGAAGGTGGTCCGCAGCCCCTCGGAGCGCGCGCTCACCGTGGTGAATCGCTACGAGACCCGCGCGGGCGAGGTGTTCGTCAAGCGGCAGTGCATGCACTGCCTGCTCCCGGCCTGCGCCTCGGCCTGCCTGACCCGGGCGATGTTCAAGACGCCCGAGGGCCCGGTGGTCTGGCGCGAGAAGAAGTGCATGGGATGCAGGTTCTGCATGGTCTCCTGCCCCTTCGAGGTGCCCAGGTTCGAGTACCACAGCCCGGTGCCCAGGATCGTCAAGTGCAGCCTGTGCTGGGACCGGCTCAAGGCCGGCCAGCGGCCGGCCTGCGTCGAGAACTGCCCGGCCGAGGCGCTGGTCTTCGGCAAGCGGAGCCAGCTGCTCGAGGAGGCCCAGCGCCGGATCCAGGGGAGCCCGGAGACCTACGTGCACCAGATCTACGGCGAGCGCGAGGTGGGCGGGACGAGCTACCTCTACCTGGCCGCGGTCCCCTTCGACCAGCTTGGCTTCCGCGCCGACCTGGGCGACACGGCCTATCCGCTGCTGACCCGCGAGTTCCTCTACGGCGTCCCCGTCGTCCTGACCCTGCTGCCGGCGCTCCTGCTGGCGATCAGCAACGCCACGAAAGAGAACCAGGACCCCTCTCATCACGAGGCAACCCATGGCCGTCTCGACGCTCACACCGGGAACCGCGCTTAGGGAAGCGGGCGGCTTCCTGCGCTTCTTCCTTCGGGAGCTGAAGCCGAAGGGGAAGCTGCTCACGCCGTTCAATCTCCTCTCGGCGCCCATCATGCTGCTGGGCGTGGTCCTGCTGGTCATCCGCTTCGCCCGTGGGCTCGGCGCGATCACGAACCTCTCGCAGGACTACCCGTGGGGGCTGTGGGTCGGTTTCGACGTGATCACCGGCGTGGCGTTCGCCGGGGGCGCGTACGTCGTCACCTTCATGGTCTACGTGCTGCGGCAGGAGAAGTACCACCCGATCGTCCGCATCACGGTCCTGAACGGCCTGCTCGCCTACGTGTTCTACGCCGGCGCCCTGTTGCTCGATCTCGGCCGCCCCTGGAAGGTGGTCAACCCGATCATCGGCAACTCCTTCGGCGTGAGCTCGGTGATGTTCCTGGTGGCCTGGCACTTCCTGCTCTACATGCTGGCCGAGTTCATCGAGTTCTCGCCCACCGTGGCGGAATGGGTCGGCCGCAGGCGGGCGGCGCGCGTGCTGGGGTCGCTCACGCTGGGTGCGACCATCTTCGGGATCACGCTTTCCACCCTGCACCAGTCCGGGCTCGGGGCGCTGTTCCTGATGGCGAAGAGCAAGATCCACCCGCTGTGGTACTCGGAGTTCATCCCCATCCTGTTCCTGGTCTCGAGCGTCTTCGCCGGACTCTCCATGGTGATCCTCGAGGGCACCATCAGCCGGAAGGTGTTCGGCGCGCGCATGAGCCCGGTCCACCACACCTCGCACCGCGGGATCGTCCTGGGGCTGTCGCGGGTGTGCGCGGGCACCCTGTTCGTCTACCTGTTCCTCAAGGCCCTGGTCTTCATCCACGGGCAGCAGGTGCCGCTGCTCGCCACGCCCCTGGGTCTGTGGTTCCTCGTGGAGGTCGCCGGCTTCGTCCTGGTGCCGTGCGTGCTCTTCGCGCTGGCCGTCCGGCGCGAGAGCCTGGCGCTCTGCCGCGTCGCCGCGGCCATGACCCTGGTGGGGATCGTGCTGAACCGGCTGAACGTCTCGATCGTCGCCTTCCGCTGGTACGACCCGGTCCGGTACGTCCCGTCCTGGGGCGAGGTCGTCGTCACGCTGACCGTCATCTTCGCGGAGATCTGGGTGCTCCGCTGGGTCGTGGAACGCATGCCGGTGCTGAGCGAGGCTCCCGGGTGGGTCTCGGTCGTCCGCGCGCCGGTCCCGGCGACGGGCCACGCCGAGCTCCTGAAGGAGGCCTGACCATGCCGCAGCCCGTCCATGCCGATCCGTTCGTCACCAAGGGCCTCGAGTACCTGCTGGTGATCGGGTTCCTGCCCTCGCTGGTGCTGTTCTGGCGCTGGCTGCGCGGACCGGTGCGAGTCCTGGCGCAGGCCGCGGGGGCGCCCGCCCGCGTCCGCCTCGGCCAGTGGTTCCAGGTCCGGCCCGAGGCCTACTACCACCCGGGCCACAGCTGGGCGCTGCCCGCGGAGGATGGCCTGGTGCGGATCGGCATGGACTACTTCGCGCAGAAGCTGATCGGGCGCCCGTCCCGTATCGAGCTGCCGAAAGTCGGCGACCGCGTGGTGCAGGGAGAGGGCGGCTGGAGCGTGCGGGCCGATTCGAAGACCATCGATCTGCTGTCGCCCGTGGACGGCGTCGTGGTGGCGCGCAACGATGCGGTCCTCGACTCCCCGGACCTGGTCAACCAGGACCCCTACGGCAACGGCTGGCTGCTCGAGGTCCGGGCCTCGCGGATGAAGCCGAACCTCAGGACCCTGCTCTACGGGGACGTGGCGCGGGCCTGGATGGACACCACGCTGGAGGCCCTGCGCCTGCGGATGTCGGACGAGCTCGGCCTCGCCATGCAGGACGGCGGCGTCCCGGTCAGCGGGATCGCGCGCGCGCTGTCACCGGACCTGTGGGACGAGATCGCCGGGGACTTCCTCCTCAGCCGGGGAGTGGCGCGGCACGCCGCGGGAGGACGGGATGACACGCAGGATGCGAGTGCCTGACCTCTCGAGGCGGACCCGGGGCGACGCGCTCGGCGCGGCGATGACCGTCGGGCCGAGCGTCGGCGGCGAAGGCCCGCCGCGCTCCGCGCCGGAGCGCTGAACGGAGGCGCCATGTCCGCCAGCAGACCGGAACACGGCGGCCGCCTCGTCCCCAGCGACGAGCTCAAGTGCGTGTGGATGACCGCGGGGATCCTCTCGTACCAGCTGTGCGAGCGGGAGTTCGACTGCGAGCAGTGCCCGCTGGACGCCGCGTTGCGCATGCACTTCGCGCGCGGCGGCGCCCCGGCGGGGGAGAGCGCGGCGCCGGACCCGCGCGGCGCGCCCGGCCCGCCGGCCCGCCACGGGATCGCCTGCGACCGGCTCTACAGCCGCGGGCACTGCTGGGCGAAGCCGCTGGGGGGCGGGCCGCCCGGGGCTGCCTGGTTCCGCGTGGGCCTCGAGCCGGGACTGGCCGCGGC
>JACRPT010000129.1 GCA_016223045.1 Candidatus Eiseniibacteriota bacterium | reverse complement strand
GCGCGCGCGCGTCGCCGAGCTGCTGGCGCGCGCGGGCCACCCGCCGGGCCCGCCGGCCGGGCTGCTCGGCGCGGTGGATGCGTGGCGGCGCGAGCGGCTGGTGCCGATGGCCGCGGTGCGCGCGCTGGGCGGCGCGTCCATCGCCGAGCTCGACGCGCTGAGCGCGCGGAACCTGGTGCCCCACCTGCCGGCGGAGCTGGCGCGGGTGCCGCGCGCGAACATCACGTTCCTGCCGATCCGGGACGCCTGGTTCTCGGGCTCGATGAACTACCTGGGCCGTGCGCGCGGCGCGGGCGGCGCGCCGCGCTACGAGGCCACTTACGAGATCAACGCCTCGCTCCAGATCTCGGTGCCCGAGTTCCAGCATCTGGTCTCGCACGAAGTGGTGCCGGGCCACGTCACCACGTTCGCCTACCTGCAGGACCTCCATCACCGCGGCGAGGTGGGCTTCGAGGCCTCGGTGCTGACCATGAACACGCGCGCCGCCACGCTGTTCGAGGGGATCGCGAACAACGCGATCCTGATGGCGCACGGCGTGACCGAGGTGGATCAGCTCCCCGACGAGGACCTGCAGATCGGCGTGCTGCTCGCGCTGCTCCAGGACGACGCCAAGAACCAGGCCTCGTGGCTGACCTGGCAGCTCGGGACCCCGCGGCCCGCGGTGGCCGAGGCGCTGCGCCGCGACTACCTGGTGTCCGAGGAGCGCGCCGACAAGCTCTCGGGCGCCTGGGCCCGCCACCCGCTGCTCGGCCGCATGTACTTGCCGGCCTACCGCGCGGGCACTGAGCGCGTGGCGGAGCTCAGGCGCAGGCATCCGCCGCAGGTGCTGCTCCCCGCGCTCTACGGCTGCCGCGGGCTGGTGGACGTCACCAGCGTCGAGAGCGTGGTCGCCCAGCCGGCGACGCGATAGGGATCGGGGAGGTCCACGGAGGCAAGGGCACTCCGGCGATGCGTCGTTGCGTCCCGGGTATACCCCGGGTAACGTTCCGTCCCGGCGCGCGCGCGGGCCGTTCGTGTATCCTGCGTCGGACTGCGGACGACCGACCGGCTGGCGCGGCAGGACCGCGATGCGCGAGCCGGCGCACTCACGACGGGAGGGCAGCATGGGAGTGAAGACCGCTGGCGACAAGAGGGCCGACCTCGCGGGTCCGGGCATCGGGACGTACGAAGAGGTGGAGCGGAGCCTGCCCGACGACTACCGCTCCCTGCTGGACCCGAAGGAGACGCAGATCGCGCTCACCGCGGTCAGGCGCTTCATCGAGGACGGCCTGTGCCGGGAGCTGAACCTGATCCGCGTCGAGGTGCCGCTGATCGTGGACCACGAGAGCGGCGTCAACGACTACCTGGACCGCGACGGCTCGCGCACGCCCATCGAGTTCCCCTGCGGGCTCGGGATCGAGCCGCGCATCCGCGCCCAGGTCGTGCAGGCGGCGACCAAGTGGAAGCGGATGGCGCTGCGCCAGTTCGGCATGAAGGCGGGCGAGGGGCTGCTGACCGACATGCGCGCGGTGCGCAAGGACTACTTCCTCGACCACGATCACAGCGCCTACGTGGACCAGTGGGACTGGGAGCGGGTCATCACCGCGGAGCAGCGCACGCTGGCCACCCTCAAGGACACGGTGCGCAGGCTCTGGAAGGTCATCAAGGGCGCCGAGACCTTCCTCCACGGGGAATACCCGAAGCTGCGCGACCGGCGCTATCCGGAGCTGCCCGACGAGCTCACCTTCCTCCACGCCGAGGACATCCTCGACGCCTACCCCGACCTGCCGCGCAAGCAGCGCGAGACCGAGATCCTCCAGAAGCACCCGGCGATCTTCATCATCGGCATCGGCTGGGTCCTCAAGGACGGCTACCCGCACGAGATGCGCGCGGCCGACTACGACGACTGGGTCACGCCCACGATGTCCGCGGACGGCCGTCCCATGCACGGGCTGAACGGCGACATCCTGGTGTGGAACCCGGTGACCAGGCGCCGCCACTAGCTGACCTCGATGGGCATCCGGGTGACCAAGCAGACGCTCCGCCAGCAGCTCGAGATCACCGGCCAGTTGGACTTCCTCGAGCTGCCCTACCACCAGGCCATCCTGGACGATCGGATCCCGCTCTCGATCGGCGGCGGCATCGGGCAGTCGCGCAGCACAATGCTGCTGCTCCACAAGGCCCACCTCGGCGAGGTGAGCGTCACGGTGTGGCCGAGGGCGCTCCGGGAGATCTGCCGGAAGAAGAACATCCACGTGCTGGAGTAGGCGGACGCCGCGTCGCAGGCACCGCGGAAGCGAAACCGCCCCGCCTCGCCGGTCGCGAGGCGGGGCGGCGTCCTTCGCGGCGCGTTACGGCCGCGCCGGCGTCTTCGAGAGCGCCCGCAGGTAGGCCACCAGGTCCTTGATCTGCGCCGGCGTGAGGTCCACGGTCCACGCGGGCATGTAGACCGACTTGCCCAGGTGGCCGCCGCCCAGCGAGATCACCACGAACAGGTCCTTGTCCGTCCGGGTCGCCATGTACCGGGAATCGGTGAGATCGCGCGGCCGCACGTTGCGCTTGCGGCGCAGCACCTCGCCGCTCGGACCGTCGCCCCTGCCGCCGGCGCCGTGGCAGGCGGAGCAGTGGTAGACGTAGAGCTTCCTGCCCTCGGCCGGCACGCCCGGCGGCGACTTCAGGTACTTCTGGATGGTGGCCTCGGGCACGCCCGGCCTGCGGTTCGGGATGTCCAGGACGTAGTCCGTGATGTCCTCGGCCAGGCCCGGGCCCAGCAGCGTGCCCCACGACGGCATGATGTTCGAGCGGCCGGTATGGCCGCCGCCCTGCATGATCACGCGCAGCACGCCGGTGCGGCCGACCGTCTGCAGACGGGCGGCGTCGTCGAGGTGCGGGACCACGATGCCCGAGCGCCGCAGCGCCACCGCGACCTCGCCGTCGGCGGCCCCGTCGGGACCGTGGCACATCGCGCAGTACGCCAGGAACGCCTGCTGCGCGCGCGCCTGGCGGGCCGGTGACAGCGCCGCGCGCGCGGGCGGGAGCGAGAACAGCAGCGCGGCGATCCCGGCGACGGCCGCGGCCGCGGGCAGGACTCGAGCCATCCTTCTCATGCGCCTTCCTCCCTCAGCGTCCTGCCGCAGGTGTCGCACGCGCGGCGTGGACCGGTCGGGCCGCCGACGCGGCGGCGGCGGATCCCTGTTGAGCCCCTGCACCACCCGGATGATCGCGGCGGCAAAATAGCACAATCACCCCGCGGCATCCGAAACGCGTGCCCGCCGCGTTCCCGCCGGGGGACCCGCTGGTGCCGCCCGGCCGGGGCCGCCCCGCCGGCACTCGCGGCCGGCGGCGCGAGGCAAGGCTTTTCGCTGCGAAGCAGCGAAAAGAGCTTGCCGAGGAAAGCAGCCGCCGCGGGGGAAGGAGCGCGACCTGGCACTCCCCGCGGCCGGTCGAGGCCGCTTTGCGCGGAGCGCGCGCCCTGCGTACATTCATGGCCCTGCCGCCCGTGGAGGGCGCCGGAGAAAGGACGCCATGATCACCGTCACCGACCTCGCCCGCGCGAAGGTCGTCGAGTTGCTGCGCGCCGAGGGCCGTCCCGGACTGGCGTTGCGCTTCGGGATCGCGGGCCGCGGCCCCGGCGGCTTCCACTACCGGCTGGCCTTCGTCGGTCCGGACGAGCGCTCGCCCGCCGACTCGGTGACGGATGCCGGCGGTTTCGAGGTCGTGGTGGACGAGGCCAGCGCGGCGCACGTCGCGGGCGCGGTCATAGATTTCGTCGAGCTGGAGGGCCAGAGCGGGTTCAAGATCGACAATCCCAATCCGCTGTGGTCCGACCCGCAGGCGGCCGCGGTGCAGCAGGTGCTCGACGAGGAGATCAACCCGGCGGTGACCTCGCACGGCGGCTACGTCTCGCTGCTCGACGTGAAGGACGGCGTGGTCTACGTCCAGCTCGGCGGCGGCTGCCAGGGCTGCGGCATGGTGGACGTCACGCTCAAGCAGGGCATCGAGGTGCGCCTCAAGGAGATGGTGCCCGGCATCCGCGCGGTCGTGGACACCACGGATCACGCCGGCGGCACGAACCCGTACTATCGCCCGTCGCATTGACGGCCGCGTTGTCCGGCCGCGCCGGCGGCACGAGCCCCTGCTACCGCCCGTCCCGGGGCGGCGGGTTTCCCTGTTCCCCCTGGCGGCGGAAGGCCTCGAGCAGCTCCGGGTCGTCTTCGGGCACGTCGTGCAGGCACTCCCTGAGGAAGGGGCTCTGCGGGTCGCGCCGCATCTCCTGCGGGTAGAGCGCCACGGTCTGCTCGCGCACTGGCGGTGATGGGGCTGGCTCGCGACCCTCGAGGCCGTCGTGGAGAGCGCGGCACAGGTCGGGCCCGGCCAGCGCCCCGAGATGCGAGACCGGGCTCGGGCGCGCGTTGCACTCCAGGAACACGGCGCGGTCGCTCCCCGGCTCGATCACGAAGTCGAGGCTGGCGAAGCCGTTGAAGCGGAAGCGGCGGATCAGCGCCGCCGCGGTCGCGGCCATCCCGACGTGGTCGAAGAACCGCACCACGCTGCTCGGGCCGGTCACCGGCGGATGCACGCGCACCTTGAGCGCGGCGAAGCCGGCGAGGATGCGGCCCTCCAGCGCGGCGAGCGCGTACATCGCGGGCGTGCCGTCGAGGAAACGCTGGAGCGAGACGCCGTCCTGCGGCTGGGGTGCGGCCAGCGCCTGCGGGTCCTCGAGCAGGTGGCGCACGTAGCGTTTCACCTGCCGTGGCGCGCGGGCCAGGTCGGGGATCGCCCCGACCAGCGGGTGGTGGGCGGCGCCGCGGACCAGCGCTTCCTCCACGGCGCGCATGAGCCCGGGCTCGTCGTGGCACAGCGTGAGCCCGGCGCCCCCGGTGCCGAAGGGGCGCTTGAGCACGACCGGCCAGCCGACGCGGAGCGCGAAGTCGAGCGCGGAGGCGACGTCGCGCACCGCGGTCTGCGGCGGCACCGGAACTCCCAGCTCCGCTGCGGCGCGCTGCGACGCGCTCTTGTTCAGGGTCTCGTCGTGGCGCTCCGGGTCGCCGAGCGAGGCGAGCAGCACGCGCGCCGCGGGCTCGGGCAGCGCCTCGCGCAGCCGGCCGTCCAGCCACCGCTCGCACACGCGGTGCAGGAAGGCCACCGTCGCGTCGTCACCCGGCACGACCAGGCGCGGCTCCCAGTCGGCCAGCGTGCGCGCGAGCTCGCCGAGCAGCGCCATCCCGGGCCGCGTGCTCTCGAGGTCGAAGCGCTGATCGAGGAAGCGGGTGAGCGAGAGATAGCTCGAGCGCGGGCACAGGGCAGCCACCTCGAAGCCGGCTTCCCGGAGCGCCTTCGGCAGGCGGGGGATGCCGACCCAGTGGCTCTCGAGGGCGAAGATCAGGACGCGCGTCATGGGGGTACGGGAGGCGGCTACCCTACCAGTTTCGGCCGGACGCGCGCACGTCCACAGTGGTTCTTGCCGGCGCGCCGATGCGCCGATGGCGTGGGCGGTCGGGAACCGCCGCCCGCGCCATCAGCGCCGCCCTACTCGATGCGGATGAGCCGCGCGCCGCGCTCGCCCCACGGCGTGGCGAGTCGCACGAAGTAGAGTCCGGCGCGCGCGCGGTCGCCGCCGGTCGTGGTTCCGTCCCAGCGCCACGCGTGCGGGCCAGCCTCCAGGTTCCCTCCCGCCTGCCACACGCGCCGACCCGCCAGGTCGAGCACCTCGAGCCGCGCCCGCCCGGCTGCCGGCAGCGTGAAGCGGAGCACGACTCCGCCGAGGCTCGGGTTCGGCGCCGGCCGCGCCAGGGACAACGCCGTCGGGCCGTCCTCCACGCCGGCGTTGGGATCCACGATGCGGAACAGGCTGTCGCCCGGGTCGGCCGCGCTGTTGCCGGCGTGGTCGAAGGCGGTGACGCGCACCAGCGCGCTGTCCGAGGCGGGAGCGGGGACCGTCCAGGAGTAACTCCCGGAGTTGGGGAGACCACGGGCGACCGCGATCCACGGGCCGCTCGCGCCGTGCAGCGAGCAGTCCACGTTCACCGAGTCCACCGTGCCGTTGTCCGAGACGCCCCAGGTGATGGGATAGGCGCTGCCCTCGAGCCACTGCTCTCCGCCGTTGGGCGCGGTGAGCAGCACGGTAGGCGGGGCCACGTCCACGAACGCGGCGGTCACGCTGCGGTCGCCGGTGATGGTCAGCGTGACCGGGTTCGCGGTGCCGCTGGTGTCGCCGCTCCAGCCGGCGAACGCCCAGCCGGTCCCGGGCACCGCGGTGAGCTGCACGCCCGAGCCGTGGAGGTAGCTCGGCTGGTCGGGGTCCCTGGTCACCGTGCCCGTGCCCGCCGCGCTCACGGTGAGCGTGTGGGCGTCGGCCGCGAAAGTGGCGCCGATGGTGTGGTCCGCGCTCACGGCGCTGAAGGTGTAGGCCGTGTCGGGGGAGGCCGTGGAGCCGTCCACGGTGAGGGTGGCGACGTGGTAGCCGGTCGCGGGCCGGATGGAGAACCCCTGGCTCGCGCCCTGCACCACTCCGACCGCGCCGCTCGGCGTGATCGTGCCGTTCGCGCCGGCCGAGGCGGTGATGATCCAGCGGTTGATGGTGAAGTTCGCGTCGCTCGAGTCGCGCCCGGCGTTGCCCGCCGCGTCGCGGGCGATCACCCGCAAGCGTGCGGTCGTGGTCGGCGCGTCCGGCACGGGCCACGCGTAGCTGCCGCTGTTCGCGATCCCGGTGGCGATGGCGTTCGGGAAGGTCGCACCGCCGTCGGAAGACCAGGCGATGTCCACCGCGATGACGCCGACCGCGTCGGTGGCCGTCCACGTGATGTTGCGGGTCGAGCCCGCCTTCCAGGTTTCGCCGCCGTTGGGCGCGGTCACCGTCACGGCGGGCGGCGTGGTGTCACCGGCCGGATCGCGCCGCATCGCCCAGAAGGTGGCGTTCAGGAACAGCGTGCTGTCGGTGGCGCCGGCCTCGCCCCAGCCGTCGTAGATGCTGCTGTTCCCGGGCTGGGCGCTGCCGTCGTCGGCCGGCGAGCTGTCGCCCACGAACACCACGCGCCCGTTGCCATAGACCGCGGAGGCGGCCATCAGCCCGGTCGTGCTGGTCTGCGCGAGGCCGTTCATCCACACCTCGCCGCGCACGCTCGGGTTGTTCGCCGGGTAGAGGGTCATGGTGGTGCCGTTGTGGAAGGCGAGCCCGGTCACCGTGCCGTACGGCCCGCGGGTCACCGAGTCGGAGACCGCGGCGTTCACGTTGGTCGAGGTCTGGACGATGTTGTTGTTCGCGTCCCCGGAGACCCCGAAGTGGATGCCCCAGTACTGCTGGGACCCGATCGCGTTCCAGATCATCGGCGAGTCCCAGCCGTCGTTGTTGCGGTCCGAGACGTAGTGGTCGGCGATCCCGACCAGCCCGCCGCCTTCGCGCACGAAGTTGAGGATGGCGGTGGACTCGGCCGCCGAGAACTTCGTGTTGGGTTCGGGCACGATGAACACGTCATAGTTCGAGAGGTCGTAGGGATTCCCCGCGTTCCCGTACGTGATCCCGTAGGCGGAGGTCAGCGTCGCCACGGAGTAGCCGCGCTTCACCAGGTCGATGCCCCACGAGGAGATGGCGCCCAGCCAGTAGGTGCGCGGCGTGGCCGGCGTGACCGTGCTCTGGTCGGGGAGCGGGAGCGGCTGGTCGGTGTCGATGATCCAGTCCGCGTTGCCCGCGGTCTCGGCGTGGGTGTTGTCGAACAGGGCCTTCTTCGGGACGGCGGAGGCGGGGGAGGCGAGGACGAGGATCAGCAGGAGGGACAGGCCGTGACGCATCGAGGACCCTTTCGCACGCGGCGTGAAGGAGTGGAGCGAGGGGACGTGGACCGCGCGATGCCGGGCTGCACCGGCCGGGGAAGATTCTAAGCGATGAGGTGGCGCGGTTCCAAACGGCGGTCGCGGAAGCCGTCCGCTACATCCGCCGCCGGCGCCGCCCTGAGTCGGGCTTGGGCCGTCGCCCGTGAGCCGGTCCGGCCGGCGCGGCGCGGGGTGTCGGGGCCGCGGGCCGCGGCCGCTCGCGCCGTGGCTCCGAGGTCATCGCCCGGCCGATCTCCGACGGCCTCATACGGTAGTCGAAGTCGGGGAGCATCACGCGCGGGACGGAGCGGCCCAGGAAGCGCTCGATGGCCGCGACGTCCTTGCTCTCCTCGGGACTCATCAGGGTGAACGCGTCGCCCGCCGCGTCCACGCGGCCGGTGCGGCCGATGCGGTGCACGTAGTCCTCGGGGGTGTGCGGCACGTCGAAGTTGATGACGTGGGAGAGGTCTTCCACGTCGATGCCGCGCGAGGCGATGTCGGTGGCCACCAGGATCTGGACGCGCCCGCGCTTCAGGTCGCCGAGCGCCCGCTCGCGCTGGCCCTGGGTGCGGTTGCCGTGCAGCGCCGCCACCGAGTGCCCGCGGCGCTGGAGCTGCTTCGCCAGCCGGTCCGCGCCGTGCTTGGTGCGTGTGAAGACGATCACGCCGCGCACCTCGTGATCGCTCAGCAGGGCGTGGAGCAGGTCGGTCTTGAGGTTCCGCGGCACCGGGTAGACCGCCTGGGTGATGCCGGCCGCGGGGCGGCTCGGCGGCGCGAGGTCCACGCGCACCGGGTCGTGCAGCGCCTCGTTGGCGACCCGATTCAGCTCGGGCGGTATGGTGGCGGAGAACATCAGCGTCTGGCGGTCCTTCGGCAGCAGCCGCAGGATGCGCTTGAGGTCGGGCGCGAAACCCATGTCCACCATGCGGTCGGCTTCGTCCAGCACCAGCACCTCGATGTCCTCGAAGGTCACGCTCTGGCGGCCGTGCAGGTCGAGCAGCCGGCCTGGAGTCGCGACCAGCAGGTCCAGGCCCTGCTGGCGCAGCATGCGCTCCTGCGGCGGGATGGGCACGCCACCGAACACCACGCCGACCCTGAGCTTGGTGAAGCGCGCGTAATCGCGGGCGTTGGTCTCGACCTGCGCGGCCAGCTCGCGTGTGGGCGTCAGCACCAGCGCTCGCAGTGCGGGGGCGCCCTCGAGCAGCCGCGCCAGGATGGGCAGCACGAAGGCGGCGGTCTTCCCGGTCCCGGTCTGGGCGCCGCCGATCACGTCGCGGCCGGAGAGCACCAGCGGGATGGCGCGCGACTGGATGGGCATGGGCTCGGCGTAGCCGGCCGCGCGGATGCCCTTGAGGATGGGAGTGGGAAGACCGAGGGCGGCGAACGGCAAGAGGACCTCCGATTCGGGGTGGGGGGAAGCGGCATGCGTGCGGTCGGCAGACCGGGGCATCATGTCACGGACGGGCACGGGAGGGAAACGCGCGACGGGCACCCGGTCGGTGGGAGGGATGGGTCCGCGGTGGCACCGGAGCGTCCGCAAGTCGGTGGCGGACGCCCCCGCTGGCTCGTCGGCGAGGATCGTGGAGGACCTCGGGGCCGGACGCGGTCCGTGCTAGAGTCGCGCGCGTCCTCTTCGACTTTCCTCACCCATGGAGCCTCCATGAAGCGACTCGTCCTGCTGTCCGGTCTGCTGGCCGTCCTTGCCGTGCCCGCCCGCGCGGCCACCACTTCCACGCCGCTCGGCGCCCTGCGCGAGCTTCCCTCGCCGGCCGCTCCCGGCAGCGGCGAGCCCGCGCTCGCCGTCGCACCCGGAGGCGCGGTGTGGATGTCGTGGCTCGAGCCGCGCGCCGCGGGCGGGCACGCGCTCAAGCTCGCGAAGCTCGAGGGCCGCCGCTGGTCCAGGCCGCGCACGGTGGCCGAGGGCGATTCGTTCTTCGTCAACTGGGCGGACTTCCCGGCGCTGGTGGCGGTGACGGCGAAGCACCTCGCCGCGAGCTGGCCGTGGAAGCGACCCGGCGGCACCTACGCCTACGACGTGCGCCTCGCGCAGTCGGGCGATGGCGGCGCCACCTGGTCCGCGCCGCTGACGCCCCATCGCGACGGCGTCGCGACCGAGCACGGCTTCGTCTCGCTCGCGGCGGAAGCCGGGAGCGTGCGGGCGGTGTGGCTCGACGGCCGCAACGCCGAATCCGCGCCGAAGACCCCCGAAGGCGAGGCCGAGGAGGGCGCCTTCGACATGACCCTGCGCACCGCGCTGGTGGACGCGCAGGGCGGCCTCTCCGACGAGCGGGAGCTGGACGCGCGCACCTGCGAGTGCTGCCAGACCGGGCTGGTCGAGACCGCGCGCGGCGCGCTGGTGGCTTGGCGCGACCGCAGCGCCGACGAGGTACGCGACATGCACCTGGCACGCCGCGACGGTGACCGCTGGAGCGATCCGTACCCGCTCCATCCCGACGGCTGGAAGATCGCCGGCTGCCCGGTGAACGGCCCGGCCCTGGACGCGGCGGGCGACCGCGTGGCCGTGGCGTGGTTCACGAGCGTCGCCGACACGCCGCGCGTGTTCGCCGCGCTCTCGAGCGACGGTGGCGCGAGCTTCGGGGAACCGGCGCGCGTGGACGACGGCACGCCGAAGGGCCGCGTGGACGTGACCCTCCTGGCCGACGGCGCGGCGCTGGTGCTGTGGCTGGAGGAGGGCCAGGAGGAGGCGCTGGTGCGCCTGCGCCGCATCGGCCGCGACGGTGTGGCCGGAGAGGCCGCGACCATCGCGAGCACCTCGGGCGCGCGCGCCAGCGGCTTCCCGCGCATGGCGCGCAGCGGCGGCCGGCTGGTGCTGGCGTGGACCGAGGCGGGGAGGCCCTCGCGCATCCGCGCCGCGGAGCTGAAGCTCAGGTAGGAGGGACATCCTGCGAAGGACCTGGCCGGTGTTCCTGCTGTTCGGGTTGGCCGCGCCGGTGGGGGCCGCTGGCGGGCGAAGTACGGGACGCGGCGATCGCCGAGCGCTGGTTCGCGCAGGACTTCCTGCGCCACGCCTGCGTGGTTGGATCGCTCGGTGAGGGGAATCCGCTGTTCGTGGACCTCCACCTGAGGGACCGGCCGTGCGTGGCGCGCGCCTGGGTGCGGTCGTCGCCGGCGGTGGTGGTCGTCGAGCTCGAGCCGGGCGGCCCCGCGATGCCGAAGGAACGCTTCAACCGCGGCCCCGATGGCGGCGTGGTGGTGCTCTCGCCGCTCGGTGAGATACCGTCACGTCCGTCAAGGGCTTTTTTCATGCGGGCACCTCTGCGGCTGCGAGCATCGGCACGAAGGGCTTGCGGTGCTTGGCGACGCTGTAGACCGCGAGCAGCAGCTTCCGCATACACGCGACCAGGGC
>JACRPT010000059.1 GCA_016223045.1 Candidatus Eiseniibacteriota bacterium | reverse complement strand
GTTGCAGAAACGAAACAAAGCAAGGGCGTTGCATGAGCGCGAAAATAGCAGCCCGCGCTGCCGACCGGCCACCACCGGCCGAACCCCCGGAAATCAGGGCTCAGAACGCGGCGGGCTCAGGGGGCTTCCGAAACTGCTGGGGATGCGTGGGGAGGGATGTGGGATCAGGCGCGCCCGCACGGCGCCCGGTCCTTCCGCCCGTGGCTCACTCGATGCGCGCGACGCGCGTCGTGAGCCGCGTGCCCTCGGCGCCCACCAGGTAGAGCCCGGGCGGGACGCGGCGCCCGCGCGCGTCGGCGCCGTCCCAGCGCGCCACGCCCGCCACGGGCGCGAGCCAGCGCACCACGCGGCCCGCGAGGTCGGCGATGAGCAGCCGCGCGGCCGGTGGCCCGGTGATGGTGGTCGCGTCGCGGAAGGGGTTGGGGGCGCAGGTCAGGCGCGTGCGCGGTCCGCCCGCGCACGGGCCGGCGCGCACGCTGAGCGCGGCAGTCGCGGTGGCCTGGTCGTGCCGCGCGCCGTGCTGGTCGAACGCGGTCACCGTCAGGCTCGCCGGGCCGGGCGCCAGGCCGCACGGGATCCCGACGTAGGCCACGGTCTGGTCGCCCGGGACGCGCGCCAGCGGCACGGCCGCGCCCGCCGCCGGCACCAGCGCGATCTCGACCGCCGTCACCTGGTCCGGGTCGGTCGCGCTCCATTGCACGCGGATCGTGTCGCCGGCCGCGACCGTGTCACCCTTCGCGGGCGCCAGCACCGCGACCGCCGGCGGGCGGTCCACGCGGCCGATCACGGTGAAGCCGAACCGTGCCTGGTCGGGCGGCAGCGGCACCCACCAGTCGTCCACGCAGTCCGGGCAGTTGTCCGCGATCACCCGGTAGAGGTTCCCGCGCAGCGTGAAGCTGCCGTCGTCCACCTGCGCCACCTCGGCCCACGGCGCGAAGTACGGCAGCTGGAAGCCCCCGCGCACGGTGAAGGTGCCGCCCACGCGCGGCCACACCCGCACCGGCGGCAGGAACGAGTCGGGCAGTGCCACCGTCGTGGTCACCTCGACCCGCTCCGCGCGGTGGATGCCGCGCCAGCGCTCGAGCGTGCCGGGGCCGCCCTCGCCGACCCGCAGCGTGTCGAGATCGACAGCCTGGAACCGTGCGCCGGCCGCCTCGTCGTGCCAGATGCCGAGCTCCGGGCGCACCGCGTCGAGCGCGGCGGCCGCGTCGAGCCTGCCCCACCCGGTCTCGCGGTCCACGCCCGGCGCGCCGATGTCGTCGGCGCTCTCGCGCAGCACGCGCTGGAAGTCCACGTCGGTGAGCTCGGGACGCGCCGCCGCCAGCAGGCCCACCGCGCCGGTCACGAACGGCGCCGCGAACGAGGTGCCGGCCGCCGGGACGTAACCGGGGTACGACGCGCCGGCCGCGCTCGGGTACGTCATGAACGTGGTCCACACGTCCACGCCCGGCGCGACCAGGTCGAGCCCGGGGCCGTGCGACGAGAACACCGCGCGCCGATCGTACTCGTCGCTGGCGCCCACCTGGATGCACAGCCCGTCCGCGGCGTAGGCGGCCGGGTACTGCGCCTTGTCGCCGAAGGAATAGCCCTTGTTGCCCGCGGCGGCCACCACCACGCAGCCGTGCGTGAGCCCGTAGTAGAGCGCGGAGCGCTCGACGCGCGACGGCCCGTCTCCGGCGAACGACAGGTTCAGGGCGCGCGCGCCCACGCTCACCGCGTAGGCCACGGCGCGCGCGATGTCGAGCGTGGTGGCGTAACCGGTGTTGCCGGGCGTGATCTTGATGGGCACGATGCGGCAGCCGAAGTTGGCGGCGCCGTCTCCGCCGCACACGCCGGCCGCGCCCAGCGAGTCGAAGTGGGCGCCGTCGTTGGTGCGCGCCGCCATCACGCCGGCCACCGGCGTGCCGTGGCCGAACGAGTCCGCGAACGCGCCCGCCGGGTCCACGCCGGTCACGTTCACCCCCAGCTCGACGCGCGACGCCCCGCCCGGCAGCGCCGCCTGCAGGTCGGGGTGGTCCGGGTCTATGCCGGTGTCGGCCACCGCGAGCCTCAGGTCGTTGGCGCCCACCGAGCGCTGCCAGGCCGCCAGCGCGTGGATGTCGGCGCCGGCGATGCCGCCGTAGGCCGCGGCCGGCCCCAGGTTGCGCAGCCCCCACTGGCGGCCGTCCTGGAACAGCGGGTCGTCCGGGAATGCCGGAGCGAGGGGCAGCGCCGCGATCTCGCGCACCCGGTTGGGCTCGGCCCAGACGACGTCGGGGTCGTCCGCGAGCGAGTCGAGCGCCGCGGCCGCCGCGGCCGCGTCGCGCGCCTCGAGCTTCCACACCCGGTCCGGATGGAGGGTGAACGGGTTCGCGGGATCGTCGTCGCGCAGGAGCACGAGGCCGAGCGCGAGCGTGCCGCGCGGCGCGAGCCCGAGCGCGGCGAAGCGCTCAGCGAGGCGCTCGTGCCGGGAGAGCGTCGCGCGGCCGGGGAGCGCGGGCGCGACCTCGACCACCAGCTCGCGCGCCGGATCGGCGGAAGCGGGGGCGGCGAGGGCGAGAGCGGAGAGGAGCAGGAGCGCACGCATGGGAGTCCCGCCGGGGGCGGGTGGTTCAGGCGGGGGCGCCGAGGGCCGTCGGGGTCATCGCAAGGCGCGTGCCGCGCTCCCTGCGCCCCGGCGACCATCCGGCATCCGCGCGACGCCGGCCATGGGCTACCGCAGGTACCGCTGGCCCAGCTCCGTGCGGGCCGTGTTCGAGAGGCGCAGCTCGTCGAGCGTGGCTTCGAGCGCGTACCACGGCACCGGGTCGGCGGAGGGCCCGGCGCGCAGGTCGCCGCCGAAGTCGCTGAGCGTGCGCGGATCGAAGAAGTTGCCGATCAGCAGCGGCGCCTCGCTCGTGCGGATGCGCCCGGTGGCCGCGTAGAAGCCGTCGGGCATCCCGTCCAGGAAGAAGCGCACGACCTGCCCGTCGTAGGTCACGGCGACGTGAGACCAGCGCCCCGGCTCGACCGCGCGCTGCGAGAAGAACGTGCGCGGCGTGCCGGCGTCCTCGGGCACGAACGCGAACATCAGCCGCCCGCGGAGCCCCGAGATCAGCAGGTCGCGGTGCCATTGCGGCGGTACGCCCTCGGTGGTCCGCTTGAGCTGGCGGCCGACGATGCCGAACATCCAGCTGCGCTGGTTGGCGAGCGGCGTCCAGCGCGCGGCGATGGGCGTGTCCTCGTAGGAGCCGTAGGCCGCCAGGTTGATCCACGCCTCGACGCTGAGCCCCGACGGGAGATCGAGCGCGGGGTTGTAGGGCACGCGGACGAAGGAGTTGATCGAGCGCGCGAACACGCGCGCGCCGCGGAAGCGGCCGAAGTCGGTGCGGGTGTCGAGCCCGGCGGTGCCGTCGAGCCGGAACGGCCCGGCGTCGGCGGCGCGCGTGCCGCCGGTCTCGTCGAAGCGCCACAGCGCGACGGTCACCGAGTCGGACGCGGGCGCGCCGGCGGCCGCCGTGTCCCGGTGCGGCGCGGCGGTCGGTGACGGCCGGGCCGCCGGGACCCCGGCCGAGCGCGCGCACGAGAGCGCGGCGAGGAGCGCGAGCCCCGCGAGCGCCGCGAGCAGCCGCGACGCGGGCCTCCTGATCCGACCCCGGGATGCGCCCGCGTCGCGCGCGCGAAGCACGCCGCCCGCAGCGCTCACGCTCGCGCCCCGCCCGCGCCGCGCGCGCGAAGCACGCCGCCCGCAGCGCTCACGCTCGCGCCCCGCCCGCGCCGCGCGCGCGAAGCACGCCGCCCGCAGCGCTCACGCTCGCGCCCCGCGCCGCGCCCGCGCCGTGCGCGCGC
>JACRPT010000127.1 GCA_016223045.1 Candidatus Eiseniibacteriota bacterium | reverse complement strand
GCTCGAAGGGCGTGGGGTCGTGCACGCTCCGTCACGAAGACCATCGGTAAGCCGTGTGCTGGAAATCGGCATGCACGGTTTGAGCGGGGGTCTTACCGCCAGCCGCTTGTTCAGCGGTGTCACGTAGGATCTACCAATGGCGTCCGCGCTGGCGATCCCGCCGTCCTCGCTTGTGGTCGAGGCCTGCGCTCTCGGCGTCCTGCTCGGGCTGTTCGGCGCGTGGCGCAACCGCGTGCGCTTCGTCGATGAAGCGCTGGTCTGGGCGGCGGGCGGAGCGTTCGGCGCCGCGGTGGCGCTGGCAGCGGGCGCGGCGCTCGCGCCGCGCCTCGGCGCCGCGCCGGCCGCCGGCTCGACCCTCGCGCTCGTCCTGTGGGGCGCGGGCTCCCTCCTCGCCTCGTCGCTCACGCCGGCGCTGGACCGCGCCGGCCGCATCGCCCCTTCGCTCGGCAGCTTCGCGCTCAAGTGGCTCCAGTCCCCGTTCTTCACCAGCGCCGGACTGCTCGCGGCGCTGCTGCTCTCGACCTGGGGCCGCCACGCGCGGCTCGCGCGCGGCACGCTCTTCATCGAGGTGGGCCGCGGTGCCGCCGCGCTCACGCTGGGCGCGGTGATCTGGACGCGCGGCGGGCTGTTCGACGACCGCGGCCGCGTGCCCGACGTATGGGTGCGGCACGAGGCCCTGCACGCGCGCACCGTGGCCGCGCTCGGGGAGTGGGGGTTCTACCCGACCTACGTGATCGTGGGCGCGGCGATGGCGCTCGCGCGGCGCGGTCCGTGGAACGCGGTGACCACCGCCGGCCGCGGCAACCCGTTCGAGAAGACGGCGTACGCGGAGCACCGGGGATGGCAACGCCGGCGCTCGTCCGGCACGGCCGGCTAGGACACCTGCCCTTCTGCGTCGCGGGCGGCGCGACTCGTCGCCCTCCGTGTGGGCCCTTGTGCGGCCCCCGGCTCGTCGTTCGCCGCGCGGCGCGCTCTGCACTATCCTCCGCCCATGTCCCGCGGCTCCATGATCTGCCCCGAGTGCGGCAAGCTGATCGGCGTGGGCGAGCCGCGCTGCCCCTTCTGCGGGGCGTGGCGGCCCGGGCTCTACGGCGTGACGCCGCGGCTCCAGCGCCTGTTCGGCGGGCGGCTCGACCTGGTCGGCGTGATCGTGGCGAGTTGCGTCGCGCTCTACGTGCTCGCGCTCGCGCTCGACCCGGGCGCGATCATGGGCGGCGGGCTCTTCAACCTGCTCTCGCCGAGCGACGGCGCGCTCGGGCGGCTCGGCATGACCAGCGCCTACGACCTCGCGACGGGCCGCTGGTGGACGCTGCTCACCGCCATCTACCTGCACGGCGGGCTGCTCCACATCTTCTTCAACGTGATGTGGATCCGGCAGCTCGGCCCGGCGGTCACCGAGACCTACGGGCCGGCGCGCGCCTTCGTCATCTTCAGCCTGGCGGGTGTCGCCGGCTTCATGCTCTCGGACCGGCTGAGCCCCTACCCGTCGGTCGGCGCCTCGGGCAGCATCTTCGGCCTGCTCGCCGCGCTCATCGTCTACGGCCGCCGGCGCGGTGGCACGCACATGACGGCGCAGCTCTGGCAGTGGGCGATCGCGCTGTTCGTGATCGGCCTGATTCCCGGGATGCACGTCAACAACTGGGCCCACGCCGGCGGCTTCGCCGGCGGCTGGCTCGCCGCGACGGCGATGCGCTTCGGCGACGAGAAGCGCGAGAGCGTGCTGGTGCAGGCGCTGGCGCTGGCGCTGCTCGCGCTCACCGCCGCGGGCGTGGTGCTGTCGCTGTTGAACACCGCCTGAGCGCGGCGCTCGCGCCTACCACGCCCTCCTCGCCCAGAGCACCGGCGGGAGCGAAGTCAGCCCGAGCGTGATGTCGCCGTATCCGGTCGGGTCCCCACCGACCGTGAGCAGCGACCGCTCGTAGCACGCCACCGGCCCCGTGCCGTCCACGTACCAGACGCGCGCGTAGGAGTAGTAGCGCGTGTAGCCGACCAGGTTTCCCGACGAGTCGGTGAGCGCGCTCACCCCGAAGTCCACGAGATAGGCGCAGACCGTCGCGCTGCGGAAGGTCCCGGCCGGGGTCCGCACGGACCGAGGGGGCAGGATGCGACCGTACAGGAAGATGTCGCTCGCGAGCGCCGGGACCAGTTGGTGCGTGAACTGGCTGCCGGGCCACAGGTCGGCGCCCAGGTACTTCCAGGCCAGCAGCGTGTCCAGGTCGCCGTAGGTGCCGATCCACCGCGCGGTCTTCTCCCAGGCGTATCCGTGGAGGAAGGTCGAGGCGTAGGTGTGCGAGGTGTCGGCCAGCATGCCGGCGGGCGGCACGCGGGCGGCGAGGCGCGGCCGCAGGTCGGGCCGGGCGCGCCAGAGCTGCGTCAGGAACGCCGCCTCGCCGGGGCGGGAGGTCGCGACCGCGATGGGCTGGCCCGGCCGGACCAGCGTCTCGTACAGGTTCTGTTTCCTGGCGCCCGACTCGGTCGTGATCATGCCCATGAACCTCAGCTCGTAGGATGCCGAGTCGTATCCGCTGACCGCGATGAACGACGGGTCGCCGAGCGCGGCGGCGATGTCCGTCATGGAGGGCGCGGGAGGCACGGAGTCCGGCGTGGAATAGACGGGGCCCCCGTACCCCGACCCGCGACGCCACACGGCGTGGTAGGTCCACGAGCTGCCGTCCTCGTTCGGCCAGAGGGTGTCGAGTGCGGATCCGGAGGGTCCCGGAGCCGCCGGGTTGCTCCTGCGGCAGCCCGCGGCAGGCGTCAGAAGCAGGAGGAGGACCAGCGCCGCGAATCGGACTCGGATGTGGCCTGGCATGCAGCCCTCGCGGATAAGGAGAGGAGCGACGGGCCCCCCAGCCCGGCGCGGTCGCGCCGCCCGAGAATAAGGGGCAAGACCGGCGCGACGAAAGCCGATATAATGGCCGCGGTTCGATGCAGGGCTTCCCGCGGGCACAGCTCTCGGCGAGGCCCGTGTCCCGGACGATCCCGGCGGGCCGGCAGGCTCGGGCGGGGTCGCAAGCCAGGAGGAACGCATGCCCTCGCCTTCTCGCCGCGCGGCGCGCCTCGCCGTGCACCAGCGCCAGCCGTGCACCTTCGATTCCCCGCGCCTGCCCGACGGCCACCGCTCGCCGGTGAGCGCCTACTTCGGGCGCCACGTCCTCGACCTCATCAAGCTCAAGGAGCGCCTGCCGCGCGAGGCCTACCAGGCGCTGCTCGCCACGCTGCGCGGCGGCGCGCCGCTGTCGCGCGAGGTGGCCGAGACCATCGCCGCCGCGGCTCGCGAGTGGGCGACCTCGCACGGCGCGACCCACTTCACGCACTGGTTCCAGCCCATGACCGGGCTCACCGCCGAGAAGCACGACAGCTTCATAGACCTGAACGTGCAGATCCCCGGCGAGCTCAAGGTGCTGGAGAAGTTCTCGGGCTCCCAGCTCACGCAGAGCGAGCCCGACGCCAGCTCGTTCCCCTCGGGCGGGATGCGCACCACGTTCGAGGCGCGCGGCTACACCGCGTGGGACCCCAGCTCGCCGATGTTCCTGGTGGAGAGCGTCAACGGCCGCACGCTGTGCGTGCCTTCGGTGTTCATCAGCTACCACGGCCACAGCCTCGACCACAAGACGCCCCTGCTGCGCGCGCTCGAGGCGCTGAACCGCCAGGCGGTGGCGTTCCTCAAGCTGCTCGGCGACGTGGACGTGCAGTCGGTGGGGGCGACGCTGGGCTGCGAGCAGGAGTACTTCCTGGTGGATCGCGACCACTTCGCGCTGCGGCCCGACCTGGTGCTGTGCGACCGCACCCTGGTGGGCGCTTCGTCCCCGCGCGGACAGCAGTTCGAGGACCACTACTTCGGCTCGATCCCGCCGCGCGTGCTCGCGTTCATGGAGGAGATGGAGTTCGAGCTGCACCGGCTCGGCATCCCGGTGAAGACCCGCCACAACGAGGTCGCACCGATGCAGTTCGAGATGGCGCCGATCTTCGAGGACGTGAACATGGCCAACGACCACAACGCGCTGGCCATGGACGTCGCGCGCAAGGTCGCGCTCAAGCACCACTTCGTGTGCCTGTTCCACGAGAAGCCGTTCGAGGGCCTGAACGGCAGCGGCAAGCACTGCAACTGGAGCCTGGTCACCGACCGCGGCGAGAACCTGCTCGACCCGGGCCGCACGCCGCACCAGAACCTGCGCTTCCTGGCCTTCATGGCGGTGTGCCTGAAGGCGGTGCACGACCACGCCGACGCGCTGCGCGCCGGCATCGCCACCGCGAACAACGACCTCAGGCTCGGCGCGAACGAGGCGCCGCCCGCGATCATCAGCGTGTTCGTGGGCGACCAGATGACGCGCATCATCGAGAAGACGGTGGCGGGCAGCGCGGGCGAGGACCCCGAGCACTTCGTGATCGAGATGGGCGTGGGCAAGCTGCCGCAGCTGGCCCGGGACTACACCGACCGCAACCGCACCTCGCCGTTCGCCTTCACCGGGAACAAGTTCGAGTTCCGCGCGGTGGGCAGCTCGATGAACTGCGCCGGGCCGCTGATGATGCTGATCGCCGGCGTCGCCGACGCGCTCGGCCAGATGGGCGCGCGGCTCCAGGCGAAGCTCGGCGGCAGCAAGGGGGGCCGCGACCAGGCGGTGCTCGAGCTGCTGCGCGAGGTGTTCGCCGAGACGACCGCGGTGCGCTTCGAGGGCAACAACTACAGCGAGGAGTGGCGCAAGGAGGCGGCCCGGCGCAAGCTGCCGAACTTCACCGACACGCCCGCGGCGCTCGCGATGCTGCGCGACCCGAAGCGCAACGCGTTCCTGTGCGAGCAGGGCGTGTTCTCCGAGGTCGAGCTGGCGAGCCGCTACAACGTGGCGCTCGAGCGCTACATCAAGCACGTCGCGCTCGAGGCCGAGACGCTGCTCGAGATGCTGAGCACGCTGGTGATCCCGGCGGGGGAGAAGCAGCTCGCGCAGTCGGCCGCGGCGTGGAGCAGCGCGTCCGGCGGGCCGGCGGCGGGCGCGGCGCGCGCGCTCGAGGGCCGGCTGCAGGCGGTGGCCACGGCGCTGGGCGATGTCGCCGGGGCCACGCACCAGCTCGAGAGGCTGCTGGACGAGGTGCTCGCGATTCACGACGAGCCGGCGTGCGCGCGGCGGCTGGCCGACGGCGTGCGCCCGCTCATGGCGCAGGCGCGCGAGGCGGCGGACCGGCTCGAAGCCCAGGTGGACGACGAGCTGTGGCCGATGCCCAAGTACCGCGAGATGCTGTTCGTGAAGTGAGGTGCCGGAGGGCCGGCCGCCTACCGCGCGACGCGAGCCGGGCCCTCCGCATCCGTCGAATCCTCCGCCATCCCCTTCACCACCGTCGTCAGCCCGAAGCGGAGCGGCACCCCGCGGCTTCCGGCGAGGAGCAGCCTGAATGCCGGCGGGGCGTGCGTGCTGGCGTGCCGGGTGTGCACGCCCCACCAGCGCGCGCCGCTCTCGCGCGCCCGCGCGGCGCGCCCGGCTCCGGCACCCTACGCCCGTCGAAGTCTCTCTCCATCCGCCATCCGCATGGTCCTTTCGGATAGCTGAACGGGGGGGGGCGTCCGGGTGCAGTCTTACGGCTGCACCTCCCCCACGGGGCTGCGCTTGGGGGTGTCGTCATGACGCAAGGACCGCTGAGACGCCTGATCCGCCGTGCCGTTCGCCGCGCGCCCATGTATGCGTGCCTGCCCGCTATCGTCCTGCTGCTCGTCCCCGCAGCATCGCAGGCGATCCAACTCCACTGGAGTTCGCGTGCGACCGACCTGACCTTCTCCATGGCAACGCGATGTACACTTGTCGTCGCTGCCGAGCCCGAGGAGGCAACCTTGCCGAGAGAGTGGCGGCTGCTGTGGGTGACCGACGGCTGTTCGATCCAGCCATTGCCCATCGATCCGCAGGCGGCCTGCCAGGAACCGGAGGCCCAGGTTGCCGAGGTGGAGTTCGCCACGACGCTCGCCGACAGCGCAGCTCATCTGATCACCGCGCGCTTCTGCTCGGCGGGGAGCGGCGCGGCGGAATCCGCGCGGTACCTGCTCGACCTCCCGGCCGGGAGTCGGGGCAAGCTCAAGATCGTCGCGCTCGACCCGGCCGACCCGGATTCCCATGCCGTCGTCGAGTCGAACGCCGTCACGTTCAACGGCGGAGTGGACGCCCCGTACTCGCCAGTCATCTTCCGGGCCATCCGGTCCCATCCCGGGATCCAGCTCTCGGTCACGGCGGTGGGCACCGGGCTCGCCGCCACTCGCTCCGCCACCGTGGAGACCCCGGGCTCCTGGAGTGTGCCGCTCACCATCGTCGAGCGCAGCGACTCCACGCTGACCGCGGTGGCGGACGTGCCCGCGCCGCTGCCGGCCTCCGTCCTGCAGCTCTCGACCTCGGGCAGCGGCACCGCGACGACCGCGATGCCCGCGGACGTCATCCTCGAGCCGGAGTTCGTCACGGACGACTCCACCTACTACAAAGATCCCAACCCGCAGGTCTATCCCAAGGACTTCGCCTTCATCTACAACACGGTGCCCGACCCGTGGCGCGGGATGTTCCACCTGATCTACACCCGGCATCACAAGAACCTCCCCTACCCGCAGGACACCAGGGTCTTCGGGCACGCATGGTCCTCCGACCTGAAGAACTGGGGGCTGGACACGACGAGGTTCATGGTCCGGGCCGGCTGGGACGGTGCACATATCTGGGCGCCGACCGTCCTTCAGGTGGGCACCACGAGCTTCGTGTTCTACACCGGGGTGGATGCAGCCGACAACCAACGGATCGGGTACGCGACGACCACGCTGATTGACACGACCAACACCTCGTGGCACCGCGAGGACACGTGGGTGTTCTCCGCGGACAGTACGAACTGGGCGCACAAGGAGACGCCGCAGCAGTTTCGTGACCCATTCGTCATGGCAGAACCTGACAGTGCCGGGCGGTTCCTGATGTTCTACGCGGCCTTGAACGATTCCAACCTGCCCTACTACGCGGTGGGGGTGGCGCGCAACATGGCCGGCACCATGGACCGCTGGACTGATCTGGGCTACTACCGCAGCACCGACTTCGCCCACAGCGGCGGCGTGGTGCGCGCCGAGTCGCCGCACGTCTTCCCGGACCCCGACTACCCGCGGTACAAGACGGCAAGCCAGGCGACCTGGCGGCTCATGCTCACCGATGGGCCGGCCGACCCGGATCGCTCCATCCTCTTCGAGAACAAGACGGTCGGCGAGGCCCTGTCGGACACGACGCTGGACAACTGGACGAGGCCGGCGACGCGGCTGCTGTCGTATCTGGACGGGAATCCGACCTCACCCGAGTGGGGCTGGGAGGCCACGGAATACCTGCGCGCGGGAGCAGTGGACTTCCTGGCCGCGTACGACGGGGCGGGGATTCGCATCCGCAGGATGTACTGGAGTGGTACGGAGTTCATCCTCGGCACCTGGAAGCTGGTGGCGGTGGAAGACCCGGGGCGCACGAGAAGCGGCGACGTGCGGCTTGCCGTGACGGAGCTGGTGCCGGGGACGCGCAGGGTGGGCTTCCGGATCGAGCTGCCCGCGCCGACGCGTGCGCGGCTGGCGATCTACGACGTGATGGGGCGCCGGGTGAGGAACCTGCTGGATCGCGACCTGCCGGCGGGGAGAACGCCGGTGGTGTGGGACGGACATGACGCGAGTGGGTCGCCCGCGCCAACCGGGATGTACTTCGCCCGCCTGTCGTGGGGCGGAGGCGAGCGAGTCATCCGGGTCCCGCTCGTTCGGTAGGCGTCGAGGACACGCGGCGGCGGCACCGCCGCTGGAGGCCAGGCATCGTGCAACGGGGAAGCTCACCAGATCTCGCCAGGCCGGAGCCGCCGATGCACGCGTGTCGCCATCGTGACTCCCGCGGCAGGTGGCGGCTCGTCACTTGCGCCTTCCTGCTCTGGGTCGGTCCGGCTGCGGCCCAGGTTGTGGATACGAGCCTCTGGACCCTCGACCGGGGCAGCACCGTCACGTCAATCGCCCGGTCCGGCAGCACGCTCTACATCGGTGGCTCGTTTCGGAAGGTCGGACCTGCGAGTGGAGGGGGTGTCCCGTTCGACATCAACGATGGCGCGCCGCTCCGACCCTATCCCAAGGTGGCCGGCAGAGTGCTTGCCGTGGTCGCCGATGGCACGGGGGGCTGGTTCCTCGGCGGCGAGTTCGCCGGAGTGGGTGGGCTGCCGCGCACGAACCTGGCGCACATCCTGGCGGATGGCACGGTGGCGGCCTGGGATCCGAGCCCGGACGGCACCGTCTACGCGCTGGCGTTGAGCCGAAGCAGGCTCTACGTGGGGGGCGAGTTCAGCCGCATCGGCGGGCAGAGCCGGCCCGCCCTCGCCGCCTTCGATCTGACGAGTGGGTGCATGACCGGGTGGGACGCAGAGGCAAGCAGCACTGAGCCGGTCAACCGGGTGTGGACGATTCTGGTCCGTGGCCGCACCGTGTACGTGGGCGGGACCTTCACCCGCATCGGCGGGGAGGCGCGGAACTTCCTGGCCGCGCTGGATGCAACGACCGCGCGCGCGACGGCCTGGGACCCCCGGGCGGACTCCTGGGTCCGTGCCCTGGCCCTGCACAGGAACGTGCTCTATGTGGGCGGGTACTTCTGGCACGTGGGCGGGCAGGAGCGCAGATACCTCGCCGCCGTGGACCTCGCGACCGGGACCGCGACGCCGTGGCATCCGGTGGTGGTCCGGATTCCCGAGTTCGACTATGACAACGGGCCGTACGTGGCGGCCCTCGAGGTGCACGGGGGCGTGTTGTACGCGGGCGGCTCGTTCACGACCATCAACGGGGTGCGCCGGCCGGGCTTGGCAGCCCTGGACCTCGAGACCGGGGACGCCACTGCCTGGGACCCTCAGGCGGTGGGTTGGGAGTACACCCGCTATCCCTACTTCAACACGCTGGTGGTGCACGGGCATACGGTGTACGTGGGCGGATACTTTCTTGGCCTCGGCGGAAGGGCGGGGGACTACGCCGGCCGGATCGGCTTCGCCGGCGCGGTGGACGTCAGGACCGGACTGGCGGCCGAGTGGAGTCCCCGACCCAACCAGGAAGTGTATGCGCTGGCCGCGAGCGGCAACCGGATCTATGCAGGCGGGCAGTTCAGCAGCGTCTGGGACTGGGTGCCGCGGCGCGGGCTGGCAGCGCTGGACCTCACCACGGGAAGGGTCACGCCATGGGATCCGAACCCGGACGGCCTGGTGAGGTCGCTGGCGGTTAGCGGCAAGACCGTCTACGCGGCCGGGCAGTTCTCCTTCGTGGGCGGGCAGCCGCGAGCGAACATCGCCGCCCTGGGGGCCACGGACGGGAAGGCCACCGCCTGGAATCCGGGCGCGAATGGCTCTGTCTGGACGCTGGCGGTGAGTGGAAGCACGGTCTACGCGGGCGGCTGGTTCTCCCGCATCGGGGGACAGCCGCGGGCGAACATCGCCGCCCTGGACACGGTGACCGGGACCGCGACCGCATGGAATCCGAGCGCCAACGACATCGTCGAGGCTCTGGCGGTGAGCGGCAACACGGTCTACGCCGGCGGCTGGTTCTCCCGCATCGGGGGACAGGCGCGCAACGTTCTGGCAGCACTCGACGCCACGACCGGATCCGCCACCGATTGGACCGCGAACGCGAATGGCTGGGCCAACGACCTGGCCGTGGGCGAGAGCGCTCTGTTCGCAGCCGGGAACTTCAACTACGTCAACGGAGAGGGTCGGGACGGGATCGCTGCCCTGGATCTCGTCACCGGTGCGCCCACACCGTGGATCGCCAACGCGAGCCGTCAGGTCCTGGCCCTGGCGGTCAGCGGCAACACGGTCTATGCCGGCGGTGGATTCAGCAGCATCGGTGGGCAGTCGCGCTTCTGCCTGGCTGCCATGGATGCGACGACAGGAGTTGTCCTGGACTGGAACCCGGAGCCGGACGGCGCCGTCTGGTCTCTGGCCGTGTACGGGGACACCGTCTATGCCGGCGGGAGCTTCTCGCGCATGGGGCTTGTTCCCCGCTCGGAGCTTGCCGCCATCAGCGCCGCCGGGACCCCGGCCTGGAGCGTGCCGCGAGCTCCCCCGGGGCAATCGCTCACGCTGGCGCAGAATGCTCCGAACCCGGTCCGCTCCAGCGCGGTGATCCGCTTCACCCTCGCGACCGCGCAACCCGTGAGCCTCGCGGTCTACGATCTCCAAGGGCGCCGCGTCGCGGAACTGCTCGAGCGCGAACCGCGGCCGGCGGGCGCGCACGACGTGCTTGTCCGCACCGACGGCTGGCCCGAGGGCTACTATTTCTATCGGCTCGTGGCCGGAGGCGCGACCGCCACGCGGAAGATGATAGTGGTGAAGTGAGGACCGGAGACCCGGGGGCCTCGCCGTCGCGAGGCCCCGGGCCGAGCGAGCCGCCGGCCGCGCCCGCCGCCTACCGCGCGACGCGAGCCGGGCCCTCCGCATCCGCCGAATCCGACGCCATCCCCCTCATCACCGTCGTCAGCCCGAAGCGGAGCGGCACCCCGCGGCTTCCGGCGAGGAGCAGCCTGAATGCCGGCGGGGCGTGCCGGCTGGCGTGCCGGGTGTGCACGCCCCACCAGCGCGCGCCGCTCGCGCGCGCCCGCGCGAGATCCCCGGGCGTCGCGCGGAGCGAGTCGGGGATGAAGAGCGCGCCCTCGTAGTACGCCAGCGGCGGATCGGCGAGGAGCAGCCGGTGACGTCCGAGGCGCGACATGTAGTGCGTGAAGAAGAGCATGCTGTGCGTCTCGGCATGGAAGACCAGGTCGCCGGGCCGGACGCGCCTCTCCAGGTACGCTTCGGCCTGGTCGAGCGACACGCTCTCCAGATGCGGCTGGTGGAGCGCCAGCGAGCGCAGGCCCAGCGCCAGGACCGCCAGGGTGACCGCGCGGCGCGGCCACTTCCAGCGCAGCCCCGTAGCGCCGGCGGCGATGAGCGCGCACCAGGCGGGCAGGATGAAGAACATATAGCGCGGCGTGAAGAGATACCCGGCCCGCAGGGAGTCCACGTAGGAGTAGAGCAGGAGCGGGAATCCGAACATCCACAGGAGTGAGGCGCCCCGCCTTCGCTGGCGGTTGAAGAGCGGGAGGGCGGCGAGCAGGATCAGCGGCGGGATCAGGTAGCTCGCGCCGAAGGACATCTGTCTGAGGAAGTCGTGAAGGCCGCCCGGGCTGGCCGGTGGGGCCCAGCGCGCCACCTGGACGCGGTGGAGCTGCGCCAGGAACGTCGGCAGCTGCGGCGCGAACAGCACCGCCACCGCCAGCGAGAGCCCGATCCACTGGAGGAGCCGGCGGCGGTCGCGGTGCAGCGCGATCAGCCCCCAGATCCCGACCCAGCTCAGCACGATGGCGGCCTGGTAGTGCGTGTAGAGCGCCGCGGTCGCCGCGAGCGCGAACCCGACGGCGTCCCACCGCCGGCCGCGCTCGATCCAGCGCCACGCGAACCACAGCAGGAGCGCGTAGCAGAGCCACAGCAGCACGTACATGCGCGACTCGGCGGAGAAATAGACGTGGGAGCGATGGACGGCGAGCAGCGCCGCCGCCACCAGGGCGGTGCGCCGGTCGAACATCCCGCGCGCCAGGCCGGCGGTCACCGCGACAGTGGCGGCGCCGAAGAGGATCGAGAGCGTGCGGAGCCACAGGTCGCCCTCGCCGCCCAGCGCCCGCCACGCCCACACCGCCAGGTAGTGGAGCGGCGGATGGACATCGGCCGCGGCCAGACCGAACAGTCCGGGGAGCCCCGCGCGGGCGATCGAGAGGGTGAAGATCTCGTCGAACCAGAACCGGGTCGCGAGCGCCTCGCGCACGCGGACCAGGACGGCGAACGCCAGGATGGCGGCGAGCAGCCAGGTCCAGAGCGCTCGTGAGCGCGGTGGGATCGGAAGGGCAGAGGAGACGGCCAGTGATTCCTCCAGGTCGTGGGGAGCGCGCGGATTCTACACCGCCCGCCGAGATCGAGCCGGCCGGGCGCCTGCTCCCACAGGGCCGCGCGCTTGACGGGCGCCCGGCCGCGCCCCCATACTTTGCATTGCAAAGCACTTTCCGTCAGTCCGACCCGGAGGTCCTCATGGCCCGGCACATCGCCGCCCTCGCCTTCATCTTCGTGTGCACCTCGTTCGCCTGGATGATCCTCGGCGCCACCATCGTGGCGCGCACGCGTGACGCGTCGTCCACCCTCTCGGGCCGCGTCGCCTCGACCTGGGGCGCGCCCCACGACCAGGCGCCGCCCACGGCCGCGGTGTCGCGCCGGGCGCGCGAGCCGGGCCCGGCGAGCGACTCCGCCGGGACCAGGGCGGCGCGGACCGCCGGGAACGAGGTCACGACCTTCCTGCCGCTCGAGCGCAGCCGCATCCGCGCGACGCTGAACCTGGAGCCCAGGCGCAAGGGGTTGCTCTGGTACGCCACCTACCGCGTGGCGTTCGATGGGAGCTACGCGTTCCGCAACACGAGCGGCGCCGCGGACGTCTCGTTCACGTTTCCCTATCCGGCGGCGGGCACCATCTACGACGACCTGGTGTTCACGGTGGACGGGGCGCCGGTCGCGCTCGTGCATCGCGACGGCGCGGCCACGGGCACCGCGCGCGCCGCGCCCGGCGCCACGGCCGTGCTGCGCGTGGCCTACCGCTCGCAGGGGCTTGACGCGTGGACCTATCGCTTCGGCGGCGACGTGGCGCAGGTCCGGGACTTCGACCTCGCGATGGCCACCGATTTCCGCGGCGTGGACTTCCGAGACAACACGCTCTCGCCCACGCGCAAACGCGCCTCGCCCGGAGGTCTCGACCTCGAGTGGTCCTACCGCAACCTGGTCACGGGCTCGCAGATCGGCCTGGTGATGCCGCAGAAGCTCCAGCCGGGGCCGCTCGCCGGGCGCATCAGCTTCTTCGCTCCGGTCTCGCTGTTCTTCTTCTTCTTCCTCATGTTCATCATCACGACGCTGCGCCGGATCGAGCTGCACCCCATGAACTACTTCTTCCTGGCGGGGGCGTTCTTCTCGTTCCACCTGCTGCTCGCCTACCTGGCGGACCAGGTCACGATCCACCTGGCGTTCGCCATCTGCTCCGCGGTCTCGATCGCTCTGGTGGTGAGCTACCTCAGGCTCGTCGTGGGAATGCGCTTCGCGGTGGTCGAGGCCGGGCTGGCGCAGCTCCTCTACCTGGTGCTGTTCTCGTACGCGTTCTTCCTCCCGGGAGTGACGGGGCTCACGGTGACGATCGGGGCGATCCTCACCCTGTTCGTGGTGATGCAGATGACGGGGCGCATCCGCTGGGAGGAGCGCTTCGCGGCGAAGCCGGGCGCCCCGCCGGCGGCGTAGGACCGCCCGCAGGGCGCGCGGCAGACGCAGTGCGCGGACGCGCGTGGACGCCCGCGAGCGTCCGCGCGGGTTCGGGGTAGCGAGCGGGGGACGCTGCGGCTACTATCCGCCGCGATGCGCTCCCCGGTCCCCGTTGCGCTCGCCTTCGCGTTCATCTCCGCGCGCCTGGCCATCGGCGCCGCCGCGCCGCCCGTCGAGGAATTCCCGGCCGCCCTCGGCTCCTTCGCCACCACGCTCGCCGGATCGTCGCCGGCGCGCACGCAGAACGTGAGGCTCGCGGTGCAGGCGCTCGACGGCGTCGTGCTCTTTCCGGGCGAGGTGCTCTCCTTCAACCGGCGCGTCGGCCCGCGCTCCGCGGAGCGTGGCTACCAGCCGGCGCCGGTCATTCTGCGCGAGGCGCGGCAGGTGCAGGTGGGCGGCGGCGTGTGCCAGGTGGCCTCGACCGTGTTCGTCGCGGCGCTGCTCGCCGGGCTCTCGGCCGACGAGCGCCACCGGCACTCCTCGCCGGTGGACTACATCCCGCTCGGCGAGGACGCCACCATCGCCTGGGGCGCGAAGGACCTGAGGATCCGCAACGATCTGGAGCAGAAGGTGCGCCTGCGGGTGGACGTGCTGGGCTCGACGCTCGCGGCACGCTTCGATGGCGAGCAGGAGGGGCCCGAGTCCTTCGACCTCGAGACCGTGGAGCTGGAATCGCCCGCGCCCGACGACGCCGCGGGGCTGCCGGGGCGCGACGTCGAGCTCTACCGCGTGCGCCGGACCGGCGCGCAGGAGACGGCGCGCGAGCTGGTGCACCGCGACCACTACCCGCCGTCGCGCACCCGGGACGCGAGCCGCTGAACGTGTCCCGCATGCCGAACATCCGGGGCGTCCGCCCGCCACGCGCCCGCGCCGTCGCGCACCCGGGACGGGAGCCGCTGAGCGTGTCCCGCGTGCCGAACATCCGGGGCGTCCGCCCGCCACGCGCCCGCGCCGTCGCGCACCCGGGACGGGAGCCGCTGAGCGTGTCCCGCATGTCGCGCCTTCGCCCGGTCCGCCCCGCGCGCGCCCGCGCCGTCGCACACCGGGTCGCGTTGGCCGCCGCGGCCCTGCTCGCGTGCGCCGGCGGCGCGCGGGCCGGCGACGCGCTCGCGCCCTGCCGCGACTTCGCGCGCACTCCGGCTGCCGCGCGGCTGCTCGCGCTGGCGCGCGGAGCGATGGAGAGCTACTGGAGCGGCGCGCCGGTGGACACCGCCGGCGTTCCCGACTGGCCCGGCGAGCCCGGCGCGCTCTACGTGAGCCTGGCACGCGGGCGCGCCACCCGCGCGTGCGTGGGGAGCGTCGTGCCGCCGCGCGGCGCGCTCGCCGAGTGCGTGCGCGCGCTCGCGCTCGACGCGCTGCGCGCCGACCCGCGCCGCCCGCCGGTGCGGCGCGAGGAGATGGCGACGCTG
>JACRPT010000126.1 GCA_016223045.1 Candidatus Eiseniibacteriota bacterium | reverse complement strand
GCTCGAAGGGCGTGGGGTCGTGCACGCTCCGTCACGAAGACCATCGGTAAGCCGTGTGCTGGAAATCGGCATGCACGGTTTGAGCGGGGGTCTTACCGCCAGCCGCTTGTTCAGCGGTGTCACGTAGGATCTACCAATGGAACGCGCCGCTCCCCGCCCCGTCGCGACCCGGCCGGAGCCGGACCCCGCCGACGAACGCCGGCTGGTGGAGGGTCTGATCGCGGGGTCGCACGATGCGATCTCGGGATTCCTGGACCGCACGCACCACCCGGTCTTCTGCATGGCGTCGCGGCTCACCGCGGACCCCGAGCTGCGCCGGGAGTGGACCCACACCGTGCTGCTCGCCATCCTGGACGACCTCGCGCGCGGTCGCTTCACCTACCAGCGCCCCGGGAGCTTCTGGGCGTGGTTCCGCAAGCGCGCCTACTACGGGCTCCTCGACCAGTACCGGCGCCGTGCCCGCGTCTCGGCCCGCGAGAGCGCGACGGACGAGCGGGGCGAGACGCGCGACCTCGAGCGCTTCCCGGGCGTCGAGGATCCGGTCGCCGACACCGAGCGCGCCGAGCTGCTGGACGCGCTCGAGACCTGCCTCGGCCGGCTCCCCAGCGACGACCAGCGCCGCGCCCTGCGCCTGCTGCTCTTCGAGGACATGACGTACCAGGACATCGCCGGCGCCATGACCGCTCCGCTCAACACGGTGCGCGCCTGGATCCGGCGCGCGCGGCTGTCGGTGCGCAAGTGCCTGGGGGCCACGCTGGGGCTGGCCCGGGCCGGGGACGCCGATGCGTGATCCCCGTGCAACTTATCTCCCTCCGGCGCGGTCTTTGATGCGATGGAGTCACGCATGAATGCCGAGCACGACGCATGGCGCGATCTCGTCCTCGTCCTGGAGGAGCTGGAAGGCGATGAGCGGGAGAAGGCGGAGGCGCATCTGGCGTCCTGCCCGGAGTGCCGGTCGCTGCTCGTCCGGCTACAGGGCGTGGAGCGCGGCGCGCGGCTCCAGAGCGTGCTGGCGCGCCTGGAGCGGGGCGAGCCCGTGCGCATGAGCGCCGGCGACGCGGAGCAGGCGCACGCGAGCCTGCTGGCCCTGCGTGTGCGCCTGGGGCTCGAGGGGGCGGCACCGGCGGCGGGCCGCGCCCGCGCCGCGACGGCCGGGACCGGCGCGCGGCCGTGGAGGCGGCACTGGGTCCGCGTGCTGGTGCCCGCGGCGGCTGTGGCGGCCGCGCTGCTCGTGCTGTGGCCCCGGCCGTCGGGCGACCACGTGCTGGTCCGCGACCTGCGGCTGCTCCCCGCATCGCAGATGCGCGGCGGCGGCGAGGGCGGCTGGCACACCGGCGACGCCTTCGTGCTCCGCTTCGAGCTCGCCGCGCCCGCGCAGCCCGTGGTCTTCCACGCGGGCCCCTCCGGGGAGCTGGCGCTGCTCTACCCCGAGGATCCGGGCGCTGCGCTCGAGAAGTCGCCGGCAGGACCGGTGACGCTCCCGCCCGAAGCGGGCGGCATCGAGTGGAGGTTCGAGGGCGAGCCGGGCGTGGAGACCTTCGTGGTGGGCGCGCGGTCCCGGCCGGCGCCCGGACTCGCGGAGCTGCTCGCGCAGGCGCGCGCGCTCCCCGCGACGGACCGCTCGGCCCGGGTGAAGGCGCTGCGCGAGCTGCTCGAGAGGCGCATGGGACCGGTACGGGCCATCGAGGTCACGCACCAGCCCTGACGACTGGATCAGCGCTCGCGCGTGCCGATCAGGACGAACGCCGCCCAGGCCGACGGCTCGGCGTGCGACGCCGCGCGCGGGCGGCGGCCGACCCCGCGGGTGGCATCCTCCTCTGCCGTCGTCGCGGCGGCCGCCGCGCCGCCGCTCCCGCCGAGGAACGCGAGCTTGGCGCCGCGCAGCGCCGCGGCCGGGGTGGCCCCGCGGCTGAGGCGCGCGTAGAACTCCGCCATGAAGTCCGCGGTCGCCGCGTCGTCCACCTTCCAGAGGCTGACGACCAGGTTCCGGGCTCCGGCCAGGCGGAACGCGCGTGAGAGGCCGATCAGTCCCTCGCCGCGGAGCAGTGCGCCGCGCCCGCTCTCGCACGCCGAGACCGTGGCGAGATCCAGGTCGTAGCTCCGCTCGAGCACCTCGTAGGCCTGCACCAGCCCATCGTCCGGCGGCGGGTGGCCGTCGCCGGCGATGTCGGGCGCCAGCACGATGCCCGAGAACTTGGGATGACGGTCGTCCACGAACGCATGCGCCGCCACGTGCAGGATCGGCGCATCCGCCGCCTCCGAGAGGAAGCGCGCCTCGGTCGCCTCGGCTCCTACGTGGATGCGGGCGCCGGGGTAGAGCCCCTGGAGCGCGAGGACCTCGCGCCGCGCGTGCGGCAGCGGACCGATCGAAGGCAGCGTCCCGGGATCCAGCGAGCGCCGCGCCAGCAGGGCCGAGGTGTCGCCGACCGCCGGATCGCCGAACGCCACCAGCGGGACCCGCGTCCCGGCGGCGGGCCGGCGCGGCCCGAGGTGCGGCGGGTTGAACAGCAGCGTGGCCGAGGTCGCGTACACGACCTCGCTCAGCTCCACCACGTGCCGGCGCACGCCTGCGGCGCCGGGGACCAGCAGCGCTTCGAACGGCACGTAGTGCAGCGCCGCATCGGGGATGACGAACAGCGTGCGCGGCGGACGCTCCGCCAGGCGGCAGGGGCCGAGCAGCGTGTCCGCCAGCGCCCGGGCCAGCGTGCGCCAGCCGGCCGAATCGCCGCGCTCGATCCGGGAGGCGAGCGCTGCGACGCGGCGCGCGATCGCGGCCTCGTCCCACGGCAGCCGGTGCACCTCGGTGCGCCCCGGGCGCACGTCGAAGAGCAGCGTGGCGTCGTCCCGCCCGACCATGAAGGCGATGAGCCGTTCGCCGGGGCCGAGCGCGCGCTCCACGCGTGCCGCCGTGACCGGGGGCAGCACCCCGGTCTCGCGGGCGTACGCGGGGGCCTCGCGCTCGACGCGGCGCTCGAGCTCGGTCCATGCGCCCTTCAGCGAGTCCGAGCGCGACTCGAGGGCGCGCAGCCGCCGCGATCGCTGGCCGGAGCCGGTCGAATATTCGCGCCGCAGCTCGCCCTGCAGCGCGGTGAGTTCCGACTCCACGCCTTCCAGCCTGCTGGCCAGCCGGGTGGACACCTTGTGGCGCAGGCCCGGCGAGTCCACCCCGAACAGCGCGCGCATCTCCTTCGCACGGCTGCGCTCCATGGTGGCGAAGGCGGCGCGCGGGCTGCCGGACCGCGCGTAGGCCCAGGCCAGCGCGACGTAGGCGTCCTGGAACGTGGACTGGAAGCCGCTGCGCTCCTCGCTGGCGCCCGCGCTGGCCCGCGCTCCCTCGAACCAGCGCAGCCCGGCCTGGAGCGCGGCGATCGCCTCGCGCCCGCGTCCGGCCGCCAGCAGAGCCGGGCCGAGCACGATCTGGACGTAGGCTTCGCGCTCGCGTCCCGCGAACCGTCGCGTGACCAGGAGGGCCTGCTCGAGCGTGGCCAGCGCCGGCTGGACCTCGTGCCGCTCGAGGTGGACCCGCCCCTTGAGCGTGAGCACGCGGGCCAGGTTCGAGGAGTCCGGGAGCTCGGGCAGCCGCGCGATGGCGCTGTCGAGCACCGCGAGCGCCTCGCGCGTCCGCCCCAGCCGATCGAGCGCCTCGGCCTCGGCCTGCCACAGCCCCCACAGCGTGCGCGGCTCCACCTGCCGGGCCAGGCGCTGGCCCTCGCGCGCGGTCCGCAGCGCGCCCTCGTCGTCGTCGAGCGCGCTCAGGATGCGGGAGTGGAGCACCAGCAGGTAGGTCTCCGAGCGCCGCTGCCCGGACTCCCGTGCCGCACGCAGGCCCTCTTCCACGAGCGGCCGGGCGCGCGCCGCGTCACCCAGGTCGGTCTCGAGTGTCGCCAGGTGGAGCAGGATGACGCTCAGCCGGGTCTTGAGATCGCGGGCGCGGCACATCGCCAGCGCCTGCTCGAAGCGCGCGCGGGCGGCGTCGAAGTTCCCGAGCAGGGCCTCGACCGCGCCCAGCTTGTCGAGCGTCGCCACCTTGGAGTCCGGGTCGGCGCCCGCCCGCTCCAGCACCGCGAGGCCGGAATCCGCCTGGTCGCGCGCCTCCCGGTACCGTCCCGACGCCAGGCAGGCGCTGGAGAGGTTGTCGTAGGCGTTGGCCATGATCGCGGTGCGGCCGGTGCGGATCGCCCGCGGCAGGGCGCGCATCGCGATCTCGAGCGCCTGCGGAATCGCCCCGAGGGCCTGCTGGACGAGCCCCATGCCCAGCAGGGCCTGGACTTCCTGCGCGCTGTCGCCGAGCGCGTGGGCCGCCTCCATCGCGCTCCGGTAGCGCTCGAGGGCTTCATCGAGCGCCCCCTGCTGCTTGAGCGAGCTCGCCATGAGCCGCTGGCCGTTGACGAGCTGATAGCTCGGGCCGAGCGGCGCCAGCTGCGCGACCGCCTCGCGCAGCAGCTCGACCGCCCCGGCCTCGTCGCGTCGCGCCAGGAAGGACCCGCGATGGATCAGGACGTCCGCGATCGCGGCCGGGTCGCCGCTCGAGCGGGCCAGGCTGTCGGCGGCCGCGAGATCCCAGGCCATGCGGGCGACATCGCTGCGGTCCCGGTTCTTGATGACCTTCCAGAGCGCGGCGCGGCTGGCATCGGCCGCGCGCTCCGCGGCGAGGTAGCCGTCCCGCGCACGGTCGAACGCCATGCGGCCTGCCGCCCCGTGCCGCAGCGCGAAGTGGAGGGTGCCCGCCTCGACCTGCAGTCCCGTCGAGTCCGGCGCGGCGTCCGCGCGCCGCAGGATGTCCGGGACGCGCGAGGTGTCGTGGACCGCGAGCCAGGCCCCGCGGACCCAGTGGCCGAGGAAACCGGCCTCGTCCTCCCGGATCAGGCGCTCCGCCAGGGCGAGCGCCGAGTCCGGCGCCGCTTCGAGCAGCGCGTCGGCCGCGACGTAACGGTCCCAGAAGGCCGCAGGCCCGCGCGTCGCCCCGGCGATCCCGTCCGCCGCAGCACCGGAGGCGAGCAACGAGGCCGCCATCGCGAGGACGGCGAGCCGGCGGGATCCCGAGCCGGCGTGCGCGGGAGCGCGGAGGGTGCGCGCGGGGAAACCACCGGGTCGAGGGCGGAGGAGGACCATGCGACACCTCCGGGTGGAAGTGGGTCCGGAAGACGGGGGGACCTTACCACCCGCGTCGGCGGCGGGAGAAACGTCGTCCGCCCGCGGGCGCTGTGACCATCGAGCCCCGCCCGCAGCCACGTCACGCCGCCGGCGCCCGCAGCCACCACCATTCTCCGCCGCACGACCTGCAACTTCCAGCCCCGCCTCCCCCGTGTTCATCGCGCACTGGCTTCCGCAGACCCGTGAGTCCCGTGTCCGTCCAGGTCCCCGGGCGGGGCGCGCGGCGCGGACCCCAGGCGGAGGAGAACACCATGACACGAGTGCTCGGTCCCCGAGGTGGGGTCGCTTCCATTGTCTCGTCCGCGCGCGCGGTGGGGCGCGCCGCCGCCCGCCGGTTGTCGCGCGCCTGGCTCGGGGCTGCGACCCTGACGCTGCTGTGCGCCGCAGCCGCCACGCCCCAGGGGCGGCCGGCACTGCTCGCGGTCAAGCCCGCCGCCGGCCCGCCCGGGACCGTGCTGACCGTCACCGGCAGTGGCCTCGGCGCTTCGATCAGCACGCGCCGCCTGGTCCTCACGGCCGTCGCGCCCGGCAGGCCGGGCGCCGCGGTCAGGCTCGAGGTGCTGCGCTGGACCGCGACGCAGGTGCGCGCGCGCATCCCGCGCGACGCCGCGCTGCAGGGCGCCGCGCTCCACGTCGCGCTGCTCGACCCGCGGGGGCGCGAGCTGGCGCGCTCGCCCGACGCGTTCGCGCTCGAGACGTCCACCGGGGAGGGCGCGCAACGCGCCGCCACGGTGGCCCCCGCGCCGCAGAGTGGCGCAACCGCGGCGCCGCGTCCGGCAGGCGAGCCGGGCCGGGCGCCGCAGGTCGTGGCGAAGGCCCCGACGCTCAGCATCCGGACCGGCACGACCACGGCCCGCGCGAGTCAGCTCGCCCCCGGCACCGGCTCGCGCGCCGCGCTCGGCGGTCCCTGGGCCAGCGGAGTGCTGGCCGGCGCGCGGCTCGGTCCCAACCAGCTCGCGGACGTGCTGCCCGGCCTGCCGACTCGCGGGCGCACCTACCGCGCCACCGGACTGGTGCTGGCGGGGGGCGGGTCCAAGGGCGCGTTCCAGGTGGGCGTGCTCAAGTATCTCTACGAGCACCAGCCGGACTTCAAGCCCGCGATCATCACGGGGACTTCGGTGGGCTCGCTCAACGCCGCCAAGCTCGCCGAGGGCGATACCCACGTGATCCCGGGCATGCTCGAGCTGTGGAGGGGGATCCGGGGGAACGAGGACATCTACGTGGACTCCCCGGCGTTCACCGAGTTCGTGTCGAAGATCGACGAGGACATCGAGGACTTCCAGGACGCGCTGACCGCCGGCCATGTGCTCGGCGTGCTGTTCCCCGGCGTCGGCACCTTCATCTCGGCCGGGCTGGCCGAGGGCAACCGGCCGGAGCTGGGGCCGTGGATGCGGCGCCTGGACCGCGTCGAGAGCCTCGGCAGCCAGTCGCCGCTGATCCGCACGCTACGCGCCAGCCTCGATCCCGAGAAGATCGCCAATTCGGGGATCAAGCTGCGGGTCGCCACCGTGGCGCGCGACAAGGGTCAGCTCTGCTACGTCACCGAGGGCGGCGACGTGGTGGATGCCCACGACGCGCCGATCGTGCACGGGCGCTACAGCATCTTCCCCTCGGGCGTGGTGGCCGCCGGATCCGGCCAGCAGACCCGCATCCTGGCGATGCGGCGCCGGGACGAGCATGGGGAACCCCCGCCTCCGGAGGATCCCCCGCCGCAGCCGGACCCGCGCCCCACGATCGTGGACGGCGTGATCGCCTCCTCGGCCATCCCGCTGGTGTTCGAGCCGTGCTGGATCAGCGGCCAGCTCTACTGGGACGGCGCGATCCGCGAGGACGTCCCCATCCGCAAGGCGCTGGAGCTCGGCGCCACCGACCTGATCGTCGTCCTGACCTCGCCGCGCAGGTACGCCCCGGCCTCGCTGGCGACACTGCCCGAGGACTTCAATGTCACTCCGGTCAAGCGGCTGATGCAGTCCATGGACATCATGGCCGACCAGGTGTTCCAGGACGACATCAACGGCGTGCTCGACCAGTTGGACCTGCTGCACGAGCTGGGGCAGGGCATCGCGCCGCGCGTCCGCTCGTTCCCGCTGCCGCGCGACCTGTTCACCGTCAAGCCGTTCATGATCCCGTACTACACGGTGATCGAGCCACCCTTCACGCTCGGCGAGGTGACCGCCTTCGAGCCCGAGATCATCTCGGCCAACATCGAGCTGGGCGAGCTCGTCGCCCGGCACGCGCTCCTGAACCCGCCCGCCCCGCAGCAGGAGCGTGCCGACATCGTCGCCTTCATGAACCGCCAGATCGCCTACTGGGACTCCCAGAGACGGCAGCGCAACGACGCGCAGCAGTGGCGCGACCGCTTCTCGAGCAAGCTGCGCGAGTACAACAACTCCAGCGCCGAGCCGCGGCGCGAGCGTGTGGATCCGCGCCGGTAGCCCGGAAACCCCATGACCCGCTCACCGAAGACGCGAGATAGCCGCAGTCGGACATCCGCCGCCTGCGGGTCGCGTCGCGCGGTCCGGGTTGATTGCCAGAGAGGAGGCCCGACCACCATGCTTCGACGGTACGTACTCCCGGCGCTCGTGACGGCGCTGACGGCAGCGGCACTGCTCGCGTCGCCCCCGGGCGCGCGCGCCTTCGATACCGGCCACCACTACGATCTGACGCGCGAGGCGCTGGCCGAGGAGGGATTCGGAAGCACCGCGATCCAGATCGCCCAGGTGGAGAACTGGCTCACCGACTACTACAGCAGCCAGCCGCTCCAGCCCGCCATGGGCGAAGAACTGGCGCGGATGCACTTCGACAACCTGTTCACCACCGGGCAGGTCCGCAACTACTGGGGCCGCCTCGCCATCAACACGCGGGCCGCGGTGCAGCAGGCGGCGCGCGACCGGGACGCCCTCGCGCTGCTGACGCTGCTCGGTTGCTCGCTGCACGCGGTGCAGGACTTCTACACGCACTCCAACTGGGTCGAGACGCACCAGCCGCCGCCGGTGGCCGGCTGGAGCGGCTTCCGCACCGAGACCTGGTTCGACGATCCACCCGGACCGCGCACGCCGAATCTCTACACCGGCGCCTATCCCGACATGCGCCCGGGCGCGACCGAGCTGCACGGTGACTACGACAGCGGGATGAACCACGACTCCTATGTGCGGCCGCACTGGGCGCGGGCGTACGTGTTCGGCTACGCCGCGTCCCGGCGGTGGGTGAACGCGGTGCACGGCTGGGTGGAGGAGGCCCGGCCCGGCTTCTGGGAGAGCGCCCGCACCTACGAGGTGAACGGCGGCGACCGCGAGGACCTCGACTACGACCTGCGCGCGGTCTACCGGCTCTCCGAGTGGATCAACGTCGCGGGCGGGAACGGCCACTGGAAGGGAAACGGCAGCGGCTCGATCGAGTTCGAGACCTTCGTGCTGGCGTGGACGGCCGCGCACGACTCCCGGTTCGTGCGGCAGTTCAAGGACCGCCACGTCTACCGGCAACTGACCGACGGGTTGACCGGGGACCAGGAGCCACCGTCCGATCCGCCCGCCGTCCCGCGCCTCACGTTCCGACGCAAGGCCGTGATGCTGCGCACGACGCACGTCGAGGAGAAGGACGACGTCGCGCTGCTCGAGCAGGTGATCGACTCGCCGGGCGGCAGGGCCGACTTCTTCGCGAAGGTCACGATCGCCGGCCAGACCTTCGTCGAGGCGATGCAGGGCGACCGCTCCAGCGTCAACCCGCACTGGACCACGATCACCTTCGTGCCCACCGCCACGCGTGAAGTGTCCATCCGCTACGCGCTCTGGGACGAGGATGGCGGCACCCGCGGGGACGACGACCACTGCGACATCAACCCGGCGAGACACCACCGGGACCTCGAGTTCACCTTCGCGCTCGACAGCCACCGCTGCTCGGGCGACGTGACCGGCATCCACGACGGCGCGGCGCAGGTCTTCCGGTCGGCCGGCCGGAAGCCGCAGGACGACCGGGCGGTGGTGGAGTTCTTCGTCACCGAGTTCGACCTGCGCTAGGCGCGCCGGGCACGGCCCGGCTTCCGCCCGAGGAGGGCCCCATGCACGATCACCGGCTTCATCTCGTCCCCGCCGCGCTGCTGGCGCTGGCGCTCGGCGCAGGGCAGCCTGCGGCCCAGACGCCGCGCGCGCCCGGCGCGGCGCGGCGCGCCGGCCGCCCCGCTCCGTCTCCCGCGCCCGCGGGACGTCTTCCGACCGCGCTGGTGAGCGACTTCGAGATCGCGCCGCAGCGCGACCAGGCGAGCGTGGCGCTCCAGATCGGCGGGCCGGGGCTCTATTCCGCGGAGATCAGCTTCGAGTGCCGCGATTCGCGACGCACCCACGACCGGGTGGCGCTCGGAGTCCGCAGCTGGCCACAGCCCGGCCGCACGGAGACCGCCCCGGGGCGGCCGCTGCGCTGGTTCGGCGCCGAGCGCACGCTGGAGCCCGGCACCAGCTACCGCTTCTCGTTCTGGGTGGACGCCGGGATGCTCGCCCGGCTCGACGCCTCGCGCACGCTGTCGTTCGTGTTCACGCGCAAGGACACCGCGCGCCTGGTGGTCGAGAGCACGGTGGACGAGTTTGCGCCGCAGCAGCGCACCGCGATCACGCTGCCGCGCATCGTGGGCCGCGTGCACTTTCGCACCCCGGCGCCGATCGCGGCGTCGGCGAGCGCGGGAGGCCGCGCGCTGCCGGTCACGCTCGACGCGGGGACCGTGGTCCAGTACCGGGTGCAGGTGGACTTCCCGCGCCCCGGACCGCGCAGCCGGCCCACCGCGCTCGCCTGCGCGTTCCGCCTGCCGCTGCTCGAGGGCCGGCGCAACGCCGACGTCGGCGGCGTGCTGCTCCGGGACGGCCGCCGGGTGACCGCCAGCCAGGTGACCCAGTCCGGCGCCTATGAGTTCGTGACCAGCCCGTCGCTCGAGTTCTCGCGTGATGTCAACGGCCGGAAACGGCTGCCGACCCTGGAGGACTGGACGAAGTTCAAGGCCAACGGGCTGTTCGCGGCGATCGACGGTTTCCAGGCGATCACGGCCGAGGCCAGCTTCGCGCTCACCGGCGGCGACACGCCGCCCGAGTACTTCGTGGCAGAGCTGGAGAAGATCGAGCTGAGCGCCGTGCCCGACGAGGGCGATGGCCCGCTCCGGCTCCACGTGCGCAGCGCGGCGGTGGCGGCCGCCGAGGAGGAAGCTCAGGGAGTGACGCCGGACGACCTGCCGGCGGACGCGGTGGCCCAGCAGCTCGACGCGACGGTGATGGTCCCGCATGCGGGTGCCTCCGCGGGGACGGTGCTCGCGCACCTGCCGCTGCTGGTGCTCCCGGACACGGCGCTGGCGCGCCAGAGCTCGCTGGCGATCGCCGCCGATCCGCACTACTTCCACGAGATGGGCGTGCTCGAGCAGGTGGACTACATGCTGTTCGACACCGGGCTCTTCGCGATGATCAAGGCGGTCTGGGAGAAGGACCCCAAGGCGTTCGTCGAGAACCTGATCACGTTCGTCGGCGAGTCGAGCAAACAGCGGGCGAAGGATCCCTACCGCTCGTTCGGTGTGAACGCGTTCCAGTCCACGAGCCCGCAGGGCTGGGGGCTCGAGGGCCACCGCCAGCCCTACAGCCTGACCAGCGGCAGCGCGAGCCTTACGGATCTGGTGGACGTGCAGGCCACCAGCGGGGAGCCGCGTGCCGTGGCGCTCGCCACCGCGCTCCGTCCCGGCGCGAACTCGGGGCGCAGCCACACCGCCACGCTGCGGGTGCGCAAGGTGCCCGGCGTGTTCGTGGACGGCGCCTCGGTGCGGGTCACGGGGCTCAAGCTCAACCACGACTTCAACGGTCACCTGAGCGTCTGTGTCGGCATCCTCGGCGGCGAGGGCGGACGCCTCCGCAGCTCGGGGCAGGGGCTCAACATGGAGAGCGCCGCGGTGGGCACTCCCTACGCGTTCTGGGCGAACCGCATCCGCGAGCGCGGGCCCTACCGCCTGCGCGCCGGTGCGCGGCAGGCGATCCAGTTCGACGCCGTGGACTTCACGCACCCCGATCGCGACGTCGAAGGACTCTGGGAGCAGCTGAGCCACACCTACGGCGCCTGGGCGGGCCTGCGCCTGCGCATCACCCTCGACCGCCAGCCCGGGCGGACGGTGAGCGTGGCCGACCAGGGCGTGGCGATGATCTACCCGTACGACTACCTGCTCGGGGAGCGCGCGGCCGCGGCGCGCCGCGACGGCGACTGGGTGGTCATCCGGGAGTGGTTCCCGGTGCACGGCGACGTGCTGGACGAGGTCGAGCTGGAGGTGCGGCTCCGCGCCACGGCGCGCCGGTTCGCGCCGACTATGTTCCGCGCGACGACCGCGCGGCCGCAGGGCTCGGGGCAGCGCTGAGGCCGACCTTCCGGGGAGGTCCCGGGAGCGCCGCTGCAACTTCCGGCCCCGGCCGGACCGTCTTGGTACGCGACGGCCGGTGGCCGGCCGAACCGGAACACGGCAGGCACCCACGCGGAGGGCGGCCATGAAGAGAATCGTCGGTGTCGGACTGCTCGTCCTGCTCGGGCTGGCGCCCCTGGCGGCACCGGCGTCCGCTGCGGGCATGTGGATCGAGCGCGTCTGGCCGCGCGAGGTGCAGCCGGGCCGCACGCTGCACATCTATGGCGACCATTTCGGGCGGTCCCGGGGCGGCAGGATCCCGGCGATGATCCGGAGCGGCAATGGACGGACGTTCCGACTGCGCACCTCGTCGTGGAGCCGCCGCCACATCGTCGCGGAGCTGCCCGACCGGCTCGGGCCCGGCGGCTATCGCGTGCTCATCTACTACGACGACTCGTACACGACCAGCAGCAACGTCGTGCGCGTCGAGGTCACGCCATGAGAGCGCGGCGCCGGTTTCCGATCGTGCTGACTTGGGTGCTGGGTCTGGCCGTGCTGCACGACCCGAGCGCGGTGACCGCGACGACGCCGGCGCCGGAGGCCGCCGCGTCGCGGACCGTCGCGGTGCTGGCCTTCGAGGACCAGAGCGGCACCGGAGCGCCCGCGGCCCTGGGCGAGAAGATCGCGCGGATGCTCCAGCAACAGCTCGCGGCGGACCCCGGACTGCTCCCGAAGGTGATCGCGGCCGCGCCGGGCAACGCGCCGGCGCCGGACCTCACCGTTATCCAGCTGGCGGCGCTGGGCAGAGACCACGCGGCGCAGGCGCTGGTGCGCGGAGGGCTGCTGCGGGCGGGCGCCGAGGCTTCCGGCTCCGAGGTCGCGACCACCGTCGAGCTCTACGCTGACGTGCTCCAGGTGGCAGGCGGCTCGCTCGCCACCGTGCGCGGCGCGGGGTCCGCGACCGAGCGCGCCGCGGGCGGCGTGCGCCTGTGGGGCGCCGGCGACGTGAGATCGGCGGCGTTCGAGCAGTCGGCGGCGGGCCGCGCACTCGTAGCCGCGGTCGTGGACCTGGCCGCCGCCGTCCAGTCCGCGCTCGGCGCAGCGCAGGAGACGGAGCCCGCGGCCGCGGGGCCGGCCGAGGAAGTCACCGGGAGCGCGGAAGGCGAGACGCCGGCCGGTGCCGACGAGAGCGCGCAGGCGGACGCCGCGGAGGCTGCGGCCGACGACGAGCTGCAGCAGCTCGTGGCGCAGGCGGAGGAAGTCCTCAACAGCGGTGCGGGCAGCGAGCAGCAGGCGGCCGCGCTCGATCAGGCGCTGCAGGACCTGGAGGCCGCGCTTCAGGCCAAGGCGACCGCGCTCGAGAAGCAGGAGGACGCCGGGGCCGCCGTGGAGCAGGTGGCGACGGCGCGCGCCGGGCTCGAGGCCGCGGTCGGCGCCATCCTCGATCAGGACGCCGCGGCGGGTGAAGTCGCGGGTATGGGCCTGGCCGAGATGCCGGCATCGGGCGCCGCGCGCGCCGACCTGCTCGAGCGCGCCAACCAGCTCGTGGACGGCACGCTCGGCCTGCTGCAGAAGATCCAGATGCTGCGCGCCGAGCTGAGCGGCTCAGGCGGGGAGCAGGCGCAGGGAGCGGCCGAGGTGGCCCCGTACGACGAGAGCGGCTACGGAGCCGCGGCGCCGGGTCCCGCGGCCGGCGTGGAGAGCGGCGGTGAGCCGTTCGCGGGCGTCGTGCCCGCCGAGGAGGAGTCGGGCGAGGTGGAGGGAGTGGTCGAGGAGCAGGGGCAGCCGGTCGCGGGCGCCGTGGTCACCGACGAGGTGACGGGTGAGAGCGCGACCACCGGCCCCGACGGCTCCTACACTCTGCAGGGCCTGCTTCCAGGGGCGCTGGCCCGGCTCCGGGTGGTGCGCGGCGCCCTCAGGGTAGGTGGCGGGACGGTGGATGTGAGAGCCGGTCGCGCCGCAATCGCGGACTTCGCGTTGCGGGTGGGCCGGGTGGGCCGCCCCGACAGCGCCGGCGCCCGCGCGCGCGTCATGGCCTCGGCGGTGGCGTTCGCTCCCGCCCTGCGCGACGGCGGCACGCTGCGCGGCGTAGTGCGCGACGCCCAGGGGCATCCGCTGCCCCACGCGCTGGTGCGGCTCGACGGCCGCGTGGCGGCGCGCACCGACGCGCGCGGCGCCTATACCTTCACCCGTGTCCCGGCCGGAGACCACCAGCTCGCGGTGCAGCGCAGCGGGCTCAAGCTCAGGTCGCAACGCGTCCGCGTCGAGGCCCACCGCCGCAACGAGTCGCTGGTGCGCTACGCCGCGGCCGACGCGGCGCCGCGTCGCATGGCGCACGTGGTCGTGCGCGGCGCAGGCACCCTGTTGAGCGGCGTGATCCGCGACCGGGAGGGCCGGGCGCTGGCGGCCGCGCGGGTGTCCGCCGTTCCCGTGGCGGCGGCTGCACGCGCCGCCGCGGTCCGCTCGCGGGGCGACGGCCGATACTCGCTGCGCGACCTCAGGCCCGGGAACTACCGCGTGCTGGTGACCCGCACCGGATACGCGCCGGCACGCCAGGGCATCGCGCTGCGGGCGGGGCATCCCGAGAAGCGCGACTTCCGGCTCGAGCCCTCGGGATCGCAGCTGGTGCGCGCGCTGACGAGCACGCGGCGGACCAGCGCGGCGCGTTCGGGGACCGCCACGCCGCGCGCCGGAGCGGTAGCGGCGCGCGCGGCGGCGGGCACGGCGCCGGCAGGTACGCCGCGCGCCAGTGGAACGAGCGTGACCGGCGCGGCCGGCGCGACGCGCGTGACCGGCACAACTGCGAGCGGAGTGGCCGGATTGTCGCGCGCGACCGGCACGACAGCGAGCGGCGTGATCGGCACGCCGCGCGCCGGGGGAACGAGCGCGGGCACCGCAGCCGCCACGCCGCATGCCACCGGAGCTGCCTCCGGCAGCGTGCTGGGCACGCCGCGCGCCACCGCGGCCGGTTCCGGCACCACAGCCGCCACGCCGCGCGCCGCTGCGGCCAGCTCGGGCAGCGTGCTGGGCGTGCCGCGCGCCTCGGGGTCAACCTCTGGCAGCGCGCCTGCGTCCGGTACGTCGCGCAGCGACCGGTCGGTCCGGGCGAAGACCCGGCAGGAGAGCGCCACGCCCGAGCGCGCGTCGGCGGCGCGGGGCTCACTGCGCGTGGAGGTGCGCGACATGCTGGGACGACCGGTGGATGGAACCGTCACCGTCACCCGCGCCGGGAAGCGGATCGCCTCGGCAGCCACGCACGGCGGGCGCTGCTCGTTGACCGGCCTGCCTGCCGGCCGCTGCGACGTGAGCTTCAGTGCCCCGGGCGGGCGTCGCGCTCAGCGTGGCGCCACGGTGAGCACGGGGCGCGAGGCGCACGTGGAGCTGCGGCTCACGCAGTGAGTCCCGCCCCGGGGGGGGCGATGACGGATCGTGAGCCTGCGGGGCCGGCGGACCCGTCGAGGAAGCGGGCGCGCGGCTGACGCGCAGCCCGCGCTCGCAGGCGGCGGGCTCACGAATGCCCGGCGTTAGCCCTCGGGAGGCGCTTCGCCCGGGTCGTCGGGCAACCCGTCGCCGTTGCCGTTCCCGGGTGCGCCGCGGGTTCCGTTCCCGCCCTTCGCGCCGGCGTTCTTCCCGCAGCCGCAGTCTCCGCACTTGTGGTAGGGCGGCGGCGGCAGCATGTCGTAGGTGATGCGGTGCTCCTGGCCCTCGCTGTCGCGCACCCACACCGCCTCCTGATAGACCTCGGTGCGGATGACGCGGCACGGCCCCTTGCCGGTCTTCAGCTCGGCGCCGACCGGGGGCAGATGCTCGACGCTGTCGCGGTACTGCGCGAGCTCGTAGGAGAGGCAGCACATCAGCCGCCCGCACGCGCCGGAGATCTTGCTCGGGTTCAGGGCCAGCTGCTGCTCGCGCGCCATGCGCAGCGTCACGGGGTGGAAATCCCGGAGCCAGGTCGAGCAGCAGAACGGCCGCCCGCAGGGCCCGCAGCCGTCGAGGCGCTTGGCCTGGTCGCGCACGCCGATCTGGCGCAGCTCGATGCGGGTCTGGAAGCGGGCCGCCAGGTCCTTCACCAGCTCGCGGAAGTCCACGCGGTGCTCGGCCGAGAAGTAGAACGTGATGCGGTGGCCGCTGAATGCGGCCTCGACCTCCGAGAGGTCCATCTTCAGCTCGCGGATCGCGATGCGATCGCGGCAGTATTCGAACGCATCGCGCTCGCGCACCTGCAGGCGGTCCTCGACGTCGAGGTCCTCCTCGGCGGCCTTGCGGATGATCTCGCGCGTGACGTTGCCGGGCTTCCGGAGCGCGATGAGCGTCGGGTCCCGCAGGAACACCTGGCCGATGCCTTCGCCGTGCTCCGCCTGGACGATGACCTTGTCGCGCAGGGCGAGCCGCAGGTTGCGGGAGTTGAGGAAGTAGTCCCGGCGCGATCCGCGCAGGGCGACCTGCACGATCTCGGTCATCGTGGGCCTCTATGGACGGGCGGGACCCGTCCCTGGCCGGCCGGGGGCCGGCTCTTGTCGGTGTGAGCGTCCGGCGCCGCGGGGAATCCCTCCGGCCGCCCGCATGCTTCGCGGACCGGAGCCCGGTGCCGGCTATGTGAAAGACCCTCGACGACCCGAGGGCCTCGACTGACCGGCAGGATAGCGCACCCGCACGCGCGATGCATCAGGTTGTGCTCGCCCCGGGCCGCCGGCCCGGGCGCCCGGCGGAGCCCGGCCGGAGTCCGGGGGCGGCGGCGGTTTCTCCGCCAGGAACGGGCCTCCCAGGCCTGTTACGGGGAGTCTCGCGCCGAGGTGCCAGCCGGCCAGTGAGCGCTTGCGATAGGCGATCGCTCGCGTATGCTGGGTCCGTCCCGCGTGAGGCGCCCTGGCGCCCGGCCGCCACGCCACGGTCCACCCCTCAGCCGGAGCGCCTCCATGCACCTCGAGATCCGCCGCCCCTGGGAACTCCCCGGATCGCAAGCGACCCCCGAACCGGTCTACCACGACCGCCGCCGCTTCCTGAAGGCGCTGGGCTTCGCGGGCGCGGGCGCGCTGCTGGGCGGCAGCCTGCTGCGCGCCGCGACCGCCACGGCCGGCCCGGCGACCGGCGCCGCCCCGGCGCGCGCGGCGGGCCACCCGCTCTACCCGGCGAAGCGCGATGCGAGGTTCGCGCTCGATCGCCCGCTCACCGACGAGACCGTGGCCGCGCGCCACAACAACTACTACGAGTTCACCGAGCAGAAGGACCGCGTGTGTAAGCTGGTGGACCGGTTCCGGGCGCGGCCGTGGAGGATCGAGGTGGCCGGGCTGGTGCGCAGGCCGCGCGAGATCGACGTGGACGACCTGATGCGCGCGCTGCCGATCGAAGAGCGGCTCTACCGCCATCGCTGCGTCGAGGCGTGGGCCATGGCGGTGCCGTGGAGCGGCGCCCCGATGAGCGCGTTCGTGAAGTGGGCCGAGCCCGCGTCGGCCGCCAGGTTCGTGCGCGTGGTCTCGTTCCTCAAGCCCGACGAGGCGCCGAACCAGAAGATCGCGACCTGGTACCGCTGGCCCTACTACGAGGCCCTGCGCATGGACGAGGCCATGAACGAGCTGGCCTTCCTGGCGTTCGGCGTCTACGGCCACGACCTGCCGGTGCAGCACGGGGCGCCCGCGCGGCTCGTGACGCCGTGGAAGTACGGCTACAAGAGCGCGAAGGCGATGGTGAGGTTCGAGTTCACGGACCGGCAGCCGAGGACCTTCTGGAACGACGTCGCGCCGACCGAGTACGGCTTCCTCTCGAACGTGAACCCGAAGGTTCCGCACCCGCGCTGGTCGCAGGCGACCGAGACCATGATCGGAACGAACGAGAAGCGCCCGACGCTCCCGTACAACGGCTACGCGCGGTGGGTGGCGCACCTGTACGACGCGAAGACGCTGACCCATCGGAGCTGATGCCGCGCACGGACAACTACCGCGCGGGCGGCAGGGCCGGCGGCTGCGGGGCCCGCAGCGGCGCGAAATCCCGCAGCACGTCGAAGAAGCGGATGCTCTGGGCCGTGATCTCGGGCCCGTCGAGCGGCAGCGGCGGGACCTCCTGCGCGCGCAGGCCGGGGTCGAACGTGAGCGCGTAGCGGCCGTAGCGGCGCGCCAGCTCGAGCCTGCCGAAGCGCCCCTCGTACATCATGCGCGCGGCCGCCGCCTGCCCGTAGATCAGGTGGGTGGTGGCGACGTACGGGTCCACCCGCGCCTGCCACGGCCGGAAGCGCCAGCGCGGGAACTCCTGCGGCACGTAGTTCGAGTCGGGCCTGAGCTCGAGCGCGAGTTGCACCGGGATGCGGCGCCAGCGCGCGCCGATCTCCGGCGAGACCTCGCGGGTCACGAACACCGGCCGTCCGCGCTCCATGGCGCGCTCGAGCAGCGCGTCGATCATCCCGACGTAGGCGGACTGGATGACATCGGCGTCGTAGGGACGCTCGCGCTCGAACGGCTGCACCTCGTGCTGGAAGCGCGCGATCTCGGGCGCGGCGGCGCGCGCGAGCTGCGGGTCGCGGCCCGCGAGCCCGGCGAGGTACCAGCTGCGCCGCATCAGCTCGGGATCCAGCATCAGCACGTCGGAACGGAAGCGCTCGACACCCTGCACGTAGTAGCCCGCCGAGCTCGTGTAGTCCCACTGCGAGGAGATCAGCACGCTGTTGCGCGGGAGCGAGCCGAGCATGTTCTCGGTGAGGTCCACGACCAGCCGGTTGCCGCTCTCGTCGCACGCGCGCCAGTGGAGGAAGCCGTTCAGCGCCACCAGCGTGGCGCCGAACGCGACCGCCGCGGCCGGCCCCAGCCGGCGCAGCACCAGCAGCAGCCCGGCCGCGCCGCACAGGCCGAGCGCCAGGATCGCGGTCATGTAGTAGGAGTCGATGTCGCGGATCTGATAGTTGCCCGCGTAGAGGATGGTGGCGGCGAACAGGAGCAGCGCGAAGACGCCCAGCCGGGCGCGCGCGCGCAAGAGCAGCGCGAGCCCGGGCAGCGCGGCGAGCAGCCCGACGGTCGAGAGATCGCCGGGGAGCTGGCGGAAAAACCACGTGGTCTGCTGCCGGAAGGTGTCGGGGTCGGTGAACATCCACACCCGGAACTGCCACGCGGAGACGTGCGCGAAGAACCGGTGGAACGTCTCCGGGTCGCCCCAGTTGATGAGCGGGTGCATGCGCGCGCGCAGCGGCAGCCACAGGTAGGGGAGGAGCCCGAACGCGAACCACGGCGCAAGCCCGAGGAGCCGCGCCCACGCGGCGCGCCCCGCGCCGCTGGCCGCGAAGAAGGTCGCCAGGAACGCGGGCGCGAGCAGCACGGTGGTCATGTGGTTCGTGAACGAGAGCCCGAGCACCAGCGCGAACACCGCGCCGGAGCGCGCGGGCGCCGGCGCCGGCCGGGGCGCCGCGCCGCGCCCGCGAGTCGCGTCGGCGTGCCCGGAGCCGGGCTCGGGATCCCCGCCCGCCGGTGCGCCCGTCCGCGCGCCGTCCACCCAGCGCAGGAACAGCAGCGTGACCAGCGGCAGGAACAGCGCGTGGAGCGCGTAGACCTCGAAGCCGTTCGCCTGCCGCCACCAGGTCGCGGTGAGCGAGGTGGCGAGCGCGGCGAGCGCGGCCAGCGCCGTGCGCCACGCGGGACCCGCGCCGGACGCGGGCGCCCCGGGAGCGCGGCGACCCGCGCGTCGCGGCGGGAGTGCCGCGTCGAGCCGCGCGAGCGCGTGATCGAAGAGCAGCACCATCACGCCCGCGCCCGCCGCGACCAGCAGCGCGGCGAACACGTTCAGCGCCAGCACCGGCGGCAGCGGGATCAGGCGCGTGGCGAGGTGCCCGAGCAGCGTGAACGTGGGATAGCCGGTGGGGTGCGCGACGCCCAGCGTCACCGCCACCGCGGCCAGCTCGCCGCGGTCCACGAAGCCGATGGCGCGCGCCATGGTGAGGAGATAGACCGGCGCGGTGACCAGGAACACCAGCAGCGCGGCGGGAAGCGCGCCCGCGCGCCCGGCAAGAGGCCCCGTGGGCCGCGCCCGGGCCACGGGATCAGACCTCCGGTGCCTGGCGCGTGCGGTGGAGCCCGCGGCCCGGGGTGTCGAGCAACGGCTTCCGCACGGCTCAGTAGTCCCAGCGCGCGGCCGGGTGCCGCGGCCACTCGCCTTCGGCGAGGCGCGCGCCTGCCACCCGGGTGAGCCCCGAGAACATCGCCAGCTCCGGCGTCACGTTGCCCTCGATGGAGCGCAGGATCTCCTCGAGCACCATGAGCCGCCGGCGCACCTCGGCCGGCGTGACCCGCGCCGCCTGCTCGCGAATCTCCTTCTCGCGGTCGCGGTTCACCAGCTGCTCGCGTGGCGCGTCCGCGCCGGCGCGCAGCAGGTCGCGCAGCCAGAGCTGGTGGAGCTCGATCATGCGCCGCAGCGTCTCGCGGCCGGCGCGGCCGAACTTGGTGAAGCCCTGGACCGCCTTCCACAGCCCGGCCGCGTCGCCGCGCAGCGCGGGCTGGAGCAGCGCCAGCGCCTGGTCGCGCTCCTGGAGCGGCTGGCCCTCGCGCAGCACCAGCGCGCGTGCCAGCGATCCGCCCGAGAGCGCGGCCAGCAGCCGGGCCTCGCGCGCCGCGATCCCCAGGCGAGCCCCGAGGAATTCCACGATCAGCGGCTCGGGGAGCGGCGCGAAGCGCACCTTCTGGCAGCGCGACGGGATGGTAGCCGGCAGCCGCGCCAGTCGCGCGGTGGTGAGCACCCACACCGTCGAGGCGCCGGGCTCCTCGATGGACTTGAGCAGCGCCGAGTACTGATCCTCGCGCATGCGGTCGGCGTCGCGCACCACCACCACGCGCCGGGCCGCCTCGTAGGGCCGGTAGGTCAGCTCGCGCAGCAGCTCGCGGGTGAGCGAGAGCCGGATCGAAGCCGCCTTGTCGTAGCGGAACACGTAGAGCGGGTCCTCGCGCAGCGCCTGCTGCGTCTCGGCCACGGTCGTGTCCAGGTCCTTCTCCTCGCCCGACACCGGGAACAGGAACCTGAGGTCGGGGTGCTGGAGCGTGGCGGTCCTCGCGCACGTCGCGCACGCGCCGCAGGCGTCGTCGTCCGGGCCGTCGGGGAGCGGCGCGGCCGCGAACAGTCCGGCCCCGGCCGGAACGCCGCCGCGCCGCTCGCACAGCAGCGCGCGCGCGAACGCCAGCGCCGCGGTGCCCTTGCCCACGCCGGCCGGTCCGTGGAGCAGGTAGGCGTTGGCGTAGCGGCCGCCCGCCACCACGCCGCGCAGGAACGTGGACGCGGCGGGCTGGCCGAGCAGCTCCGAGAGCCGGACCATGGTCATGGGCCGGAAGATACACTCAGGCGCGGGGCCCGTGCGAACGCTCTCAGTGCAGGGCTTTGACGAACGTCCGTATGCTCAACCCGACCACGAGCAGCCCCACGAGAAACATGAATGGGCGATGGGGGATCTTCCGGCACGCGTACGCCCCCAGCGGCGCTGCCGCCATTCCGCCAAGGGCGAGTCCGAGCACGATGCGCCAGTGCTGCAGGCCGATGGTCGCGATGAACGTCAACGATGCCGCGAGCGTCACGAAGAACTCGGCGGCGTTGACCGAGCCCACGGTGAGGCGCGCGTGATTGCCTCGTGCGATGAGCGTCGAGGCCACGACCGGGCCCCACCCGCCGCCGCCGACGGCGTCGATGAATGCGCCGAAGAAGCCGAGCGGCGTCAGGTGCGTGGTGACGCTCACCGGGGGCGCGGTCTTGAAGACGCGCACTATGATGAACAGCCCCATCGCGAGCAGGTACGCGGCGATGATCGGTCTGAAGCGCTCTCCGGGGAGACTCGCCAGCACGTACGCGCCCACGATCGCCCCGGCAACGCCAGGCACCACCAGCCGCCAGAAGAGCCGGCGGTCGATGTTCCCGAAGTAGTGGTGCGAGACGCCGGAGAGGCCGGTCGTGAAGACCTCCGCCGCATGCACCGTGGCGCTGACCGCAGCCGGGCCGAGGCCGCGGCTCAGCAGGAGCGTCGAGGCGCTGACGCCATATCCCATCCCCAGGGTGCCGTCGATGAGCTGGGCGGAGAAGCCGACCAGCACATAGAAGGGCATCTGATCCACGCTGTCTCCCTCTTGCTCTCAGCCCGCCGGGGCGGCGCCGAGGACACGGTTCGGCCTGCCGCCGACGTCATACCGCTCAGCGACGAGCGGCGCTCGGAGTCGTCCGCAGCGCCGCCCCGCTGTCATGTCTGGGCATACAACGCCGTGCTCAGGTACTTCATCCCTGAATCAACTGCCACTGTGACCACTGTCTTGCCAGGTCCCAGACGAGCGGCGACCCGCAACGCCACCGCTACGTTTCCTCCGGTGGAGGTGCCGGCAAAGATGCCCTCATCCCGGGCGAGGCGCCGGGCGGTCGCAATCGCTTCCTCAGTCGATACCGTCTGGATCTCGTTGGCGAGTGTCCCGGTCCATAGCGGTACGATGAACCCCGCGCCGGTGCCTTCGATCTTGTGAGACCCGCTCGGCCCGCCCGACAACACCGCCGACTCCTCGGGCTCTACCGCGACGATGTGCACCGCTTCGTTATGGACCCGGAGGCGCGTAGAGATCCCCCGCAACGACCCGCCCGTGCCGACGCTCTGGACGAAGGCGCCAACCTGCCCGCTGGCCTGCTCCCAGATCTCCTCGCCCATCCGCTCGTAGCTGGACAGCTGATCGGTATTGTTCAGCTGATCCGTCCAGTAGCCCCCGGGAGCGGAGGCCAGCCTTCTCGCCGTCTCGATCATCTCGAGAGTCAGGGCCTTCGTCGTCTCGCCGGTCGGGCTGGCGACCAGCGTGATCCGTGCGCCCAACGCCGCCATGTGGGCCCGCTTCTCCTTGCTGGATGCCTCCGACGTCACGACGCGAAGAGGGATGCGCTTCGCGGCACACACGAAGGCGAGCGACACGCCGGTGCTTCCACCGGTGTACTCGACCACCGACCCACCGGGCCGCAGCCGTCCATCCGCCTCGGCCGCCTCGACCATCGCCAGCGCCATGCGATCCTTCATGCTCCCCGTCGGGTTCTCGTACTCCAGCTTGACCAGGACCCTGGCGCTCCCCTGCGGGACGATGTGCTGGAGTGGGACAAGTCTCGTTCGGCCGATGGTGTTGAGCACCGCCACGGGCGGTTCTCCCTTCCTGTGATGAACATTGACTCCGGCTCAGTCGGGCGACAAGGCCCCAGGGCGATGCCGGCCTGGCGACCTCGTGCTCAGCTGCGAACGGCGCACGCAGGCCCTTCGAAGTACCTCTGCTGACCCGCGGCACGCGGCAGGTGCAGCACGCTGCCAGGGCAGGCGCCGGGCGATGTCATCCGCCCTCGCCCGCGGCGACGCACGGAAGGCAATCAACCACGTCGACGCGTGTCGTGTTGCCCCGAGTCGTCGTCACGGCGATATCAATGTGCGCCGGGGGTGGCCCTGGGCGGTTGATCTCGTGCGCCCGCAAGGTGTATGTGCCTGCGGGCACCAGGAACTCGGCAACGCCTGACTTGTCGGTGAGTCTCATCAGACCGAGCTCCAATACCTCAAGTCGCTTCTCCGCCAGCCCCGTGTCCCCCCAGTGCACATACACCTGGAGACGGGACGCGATCTCCGGCTCCTGAGGTGACCCTCCGCCGCAGGAAACACCCAGACTGCATGCCAGCGCGAGCGCGATTCCTGGAACGTGTTTCATCGAGAACCTCGAGAGCGTCGGAGCTGCGCCCCATTTCTTGGACAGTGTTGACCCCCAGATTGTGTGGTCAGCGCCGCGACTTCAGGCTCGCCAGATAGGCCAGCGGAGCCTGGTTGCCGAGGGCTGAGTGACGACGCCGACGATTGTAGTACGCCATGC
>JACRPT010000135.1 GCA_016223045.1 Candidatus Eiseniibacteriota bacterium | reverse complement strand
CGGTGAAGTTCCGTGCCCGCGGGTTCCGCAACCGCGAGCGGTTCCGCAACGCGATCTACTTCCACTGCGGCGGGCTCGACCTCTATCCGGCGACCGTCGGCGCGACCGCATGATTACAGCCACACCATTCCCGGAAGACCCATCGGAGGAATGCCATGGAGACTATCCTGTCTCGTACGCTCCGTACCTGGTTGTGTGCCATTCTGCTGCTCATCGTGGCACCGTCGCTGGGGCGCGCTCGAATCCACGCGGGCGTCGAAGCCGGACTGAACCTCTCGTCGCTACGATACGACGACCAACTGCCTCCATGGGATCCGGGGTGGCGCACTTCCTTCACCGGCGGCGCATGCCTGGAGATCCCACTCCGAGGGCGTTTCGCTCTGGCCGCCGGGCTGCGGTACGTCCAGCAAGGGAATCGCGTCAAGTACGACACGGGGCCGGGTTCCTTGCGGCAAGTTGGTGAATTCCGCGTCGTACAGAACTACGTCTCCATTCCGATGCTGCTGAAGTGTCGCCCATTGCCGTCACGACGGATCATTCTCTCGGTGGGTCCGGAGATTGGATTCCTACTCTCCGGTCGACTCATCGTCGAGGAGACCCTGATCACCGGTGGCGTGCCAGACGAGCGCACCGAGTACGACAACATCAGGGACCATCTGCGAAAGACCAACCTGACTCTCGATGTGGGAACAGGGTTCGAGTTCCCCATGGAGAACCACGTCGGTGTCATGAGTCTGCGCTACACCCACGGGCTGACCGGCACCGCCAACAAGGACGCCTGGTTCAGTGACTGGAAGACGCGGGGGATCGAGTGGTTGGTCGGGATGCGATGGTGAACGATTCCATGAGATGCAGCCGCAGGCCGTGACGGTGGGCTTCTGCCGAGGCTGTCAACACGCACGCCGAACAGTACGCCCTGCGACTGACGCGCCTCGCTCATTCCTCCCGCAGCGCCGGCATGAACTGGGCCGACACCGGGTTCACCCGCGCCAGCACCGCGTCGCGCAGCAGGCGCATCGCGTGGTAGCGGGCCAGCGGCAGCGTGTGCCCCTCGTGCGCGCCGCTCACGCGCGTGGAGACCACCCGGTGCGCTGCGTCCAGCTCCACTTCGATCGCCCCGTCGCCGAAGCGCGCGCCGTTCTCCGTGCGCGTCAGCACGTGCTCGATGCCCGCGAAGCGCGCGCGCGTCACCGCGCCGGTGTCCTCGATCAGGAACGCGTCCCGCGGGGCGTCGGCGACGAAGCCCGCGCGCGAGCCGTGGAAGCGCGGCTTGGCCTGGTACGGCCCGCCCTGCTCGGGGCAGAAGGTGTCGCAGTTGCCGCAGTCATTGCAGAAGTCGGCGAAGTAGGCCCACTGGCGCTCCGCGCGTAGCTCGAGCCGGGCGGGGAGCACGACGACCGCGCCGGCCACCACTTTGAGATCCGGCGCTTCGAGTGCGAGCGGCCCGATGGGGAGCGAGAAGAACGCGTCGTTGGGGCAGACCAGCAGGCAGGCGTTGCACGACTCGCAATCGAAGAGCGCGAGCCTGGCGCCCGAGCGCGCGGGCGGCGTGCGGTTCGCGGGCGCGTGATAGCGCTCGTCGGCGGTCACGCGATCGGCGTAGGCGGCGAGGTTCTTCTCGATTGCGGCCCGCACCCGCGCGGGATCGGGTGGAGGAGCTGCCGGCAGCCGCTCCGCTCCGCCCGCGGCGTCCGCCCCCGCGGGAACGGGGCCGGCGGCGCCCGGGGCTTTGCCCGCCCGCGCGAGGATGAACTCATCCAGCGTGTGTGAGCCCGTCCGCTCCATCTCCGCCTCGAGCGCCTTGAGGAAGCGCGGCAGCCGCCGGTAGCCGGTGGGCTTCAGCAGGTCGCTCGAGACCGTGACGGGCCTGAGCCCGCAGGCCACGGCGTCCGCGAAGTTCTCCGCGTCCACGCCGGCGCTGAACGAGATGGGAACGCGCCCGCCGGTGGCCTCGACGACGCGGTGCGCCAGCCGGATGGCGAGCGGGTGGAGCGCGGTGCCCGACAGGTAGATGGTCTCGCCCTCGAGCACCCGGCTCAGGTTCCGCACCGCCAGCGTGTTGATGAGCTTGGCGCCCACCGTGAGCCCGTGGCGCGCGGCCGTGCGCCCCAGGCGCTCGAACATCGCCAGCGCTTCGTCCCACTGGAGGTCGCCGTCGAAGGCGGCGCGGTCGACCCGGAGCTCCTCGTAGCCGAGCGCGCCGCGCAGCAGCGCGTCGGTCTCGTCGTAGCCGAAGAGCGTGGGGTTGAGCTTCACGTTGACGTCGAGCCGGTGGCGCTCCAGCAGGTGCTCGACGATGCGCTCGATCTCATCCGCGGGGCAGCCGTGCATGGTGGAGAGCGTGACGCCGCGGACCATGCGCGCCGGCACCTCGACGTCCGCTGCGGCGCGCAGCCCGGGCGGGAGAGCGCCGCGCATCCGGGCGAGCAGGGGAGCGGCGTCGGTCATCGCGTCCAGGAAGCGCGCGACGGGAGCGGAGCGCACGCCGGCCAGGTCGTAGCCCACCGAGGCCTCGAAGCGGGTCTCGCCGTCACCCGCGGCGCCGGCGATGGCGTGCGCGCGCAGCGCGTGGATCAGGAACCAGCCCGCCGTGTACTGCTCGGCCGACTCCTCGAGTCTCAGCTCCTGCGACCACTCGACATTGGTCCCCAGTGGCACGGCGGCGATCGAGGGCTTCGCGACCTCGATGCGGTCCTGGATCTGGACCGTCTTCAGCTCCAGCACGCGCGAGCCGGCGAGCCAGGCGATGGCCAGGTTCTGCGCGAGCTGGGTGTGCGGGCCGGCCGCGGGACCGAGCGGCGTGGCGGCGCGACCGGACGGGAGCATGACCGAGAGGTCGAGCCCTTCCCGGGCATGCCAGAACGAGCGCTTCGGCAGGTCGAAGATCGAGCCCTGCACCTCGTACTCGGCCAGCGCGCGCGCAAGCAGCACGGCGAACGGCTGCGGACGCAGCTCGCTCATGGGCACGCGCTCCGCATCGGTGCCGCGTAGGCCTGCGGGCGCAGCCCGCTTGCGAACGCACCGCCGCACGGACGCCGGCGCCGCGGCGCGCCGGCCGGGATGCCGCGCGGGCTCACGCCAGCTCGGCCATGCGGCGCCAGAGTCGTGCGGCCTGCTCGCGCGCGTGGGCGCGGCTCTCCTCGAGGTCCCCGGTCAGGAGTTTCCCGCCCCCGACCACGGTGCGCCCGCCGACCGTGACGCGCGCCACGCGCGGCGTACCGCCGGCGGAGCCGTTCGCGACCTCCACCTCATCGTCGTCGGGCGGTGGGGCGGGTCCGTCGCCGGCGAAGCGCTCGGCCACCAGCGTGCGCCCGGTCGCCAGCCGGCGCGCGGCCGCGGCGGGGTCGTCCCCGTGCGCGGCCGCCAGGCGCTCGAGCGCCGCCGACTCCGCGCGCAGGTCGGACGGATAGCCGTCGGTGCCGAGCGCCACCTTGTGGCTGGCCCACAGGCCGGGCGGATAGCCGACGCGGTTGCCCTCGTTGGAGCGCGGGTTCTGCATGAGCCACAGTCCGCGCGACTCGGCGAGCCGCACCTGCTCGGGCGAGAGGAACACCCCGTGCGCCATGAGCGAGCCCGGCGGCAGCGCCCCGCACGCGAGCAGGCGCTCGAGCGGACCGGCGTGGCCGCCGGCGCGCGCGTGCTCCACGTCGGCGCCATCCTCGGCCACGTGCACGTGGCCTACGGTTCCCAGCTCGGCCGCCAGCGCGCCGGCCTCGCGGCAGGTCTCCTCCGAGACCGTGAACGAAGCGTGGAGCCCCACCAGCCCGCGCACCAGCGGGCGCCTGTTCTCCCGCACGAAGCGCCGGCACTCCGCGAGCCCGCGTCGCGCCTCCTCGCGGCCGCCGTTCCGCTCGGTGGCGCCGAAGGTGAGGAGCGCGCGCATCCCAAGTTCCTCGCAGGCGTCGGCCAGCACGTCGAGCGAGCCCTCGATGAACTCCGGCGACTCGTGGTGGTCCACCAGCGTCGTGGTGCCGTAGAGCAGCGCCTCGGCCACGTAGAGCCGCGCCGAGGCCCGCAGCGTCGCCTGGTCGAGCGCGCGGTCCAGCCGCCACCAGATGCGCTCCAGGATCTGCACGAAGTTTTCGGGCGGCACGGCGGGTTGCGGCAGGCCGAGCGGCGCCAGGCCGCTGTAGATGTGGGTGTGGGCGTTGACGAAGCCCGGGATCTTGCGGCCGGCCGCAGCGCTCATCGCCATTCCTCCTTCGGTGTCTTCGTGCGGATCTTCCCGACCGTGAGCTTCTTCGCGGCGGGGGAGTCCTTCATCGGCAGCGTGGTGCGCCGCACGCCGTCGTACGCCTCGAGCGCGCCCGCCACCGCCGCAGCGGTCGGGACCAGTCCGATCTCACCCACGCCCTTGGCGCCGAACGGGCCCTCGGGCTCGGGCTCCTCGATGATGATGACCTCGACCTCGGGCATGTCCTTCGCGCGCAGCACGCCGAGCTGGTAGAGCGAGAACGTGACCGGCATGCCGTCCGCGCACGGCAGCTCCTCCGAGAGCGCGTAGCCCAGTCCCATGTGGATGGCGCCCTGCACCTGGCCCTTCACCAGCGCCGGGTTCACCGCGCGGCCCACGTCGTGCGCGGCGACGAAGCGCTCGACCCGGCCCTCCGAGTTCAGCACGCACACCTGCGTGGCGAAGCCGTAACTGGTGTGAGTCTTGGGCCGCGCGACCGGGGCGCCGAGCGGCGTGGTGTCCTCGATGACGATGTCGCCCGCGTACACGTTGCCCGCGAGCTCGCGCAGCTCGAACCCGCACTCGAGGTCCGCGCGCAGCCTGCGCGCCGCGGCCTCGACCGCGCGTCCGCCGATCAGCGTCGCGCGCGAGCCGGTGGTCTGGCCGCAGCCCAGCGCGAACGTGGCGTCCACCTTCGGCCGGAAGACGCCCGCCGGCAGCCGCGTCACCTCGGCGGCGATCTGGCTGAACGCGGTGAGCAGCCCCTGGCCCATCTCGGTGTAGCCGTTGTAGAGCGAGACCGTGCCGTCCGCCTCGACCACCAGCCGCGCCTTGCCGTATTCGGTGGCGCCATTGCCGAGGCCGGCGTTCTTCAGGCCGCAGGCGATGCCCACCGCCTTGCCCGCGGCGCGCGCCGCTTCGTAGTGCGGCTTCACCGCGAGCAGGGTCTTGCGGATGCCGACCGACTTCTCGATCACCTGCCCGCTCGTCAGCATGCCGCCCACGTCCACCGCGTTCCGCCAGCGGATCTCCCAGCGGTCGAGGCCGCACTCCTGCGCCAGCAGGTCGAGCGCGCCCTCGATGGCGAACGCCGCCTGGTTCACGCCGAAACCGCGCATCGCGCCGCACGGCGGGTTGTTGGTGTAGGCCGCGACCGACTCGATGTCCACCGCCGGCACTTCATAAGGGCCGCACAGGTGCCCGGCGCAGCGCTCCAGCACCTTGCTGCCGACCGAGGCATAGGCGCCCGAGTCGCCGGTGGCGCGCGCGCGCACGGCGGTGAGCTTCCCCGCGGCGTCGCACGCGGCGGTCAGCTCGATCGTCACCGGGTGGCGCTTGGGGTGCATCCGGATGGACTCCCGGCGCGAGAGCGTGAGCTTGACCGGGCGCTGCGTCACCCACGCGAGCAGCGCGGTCTGCGACTGGATGGACATGTCCTCCTTGCCGCCGAAGCCGCCGCCGTTCGGCACCAGCTCGACGAACACGCGCTCCTCGGGGACGGCGAGCAGGCGCGCCACCTGGCGGCGGTCGTCGAACACGCCCTGGCCCTGGGTGTAGAGGTGGAGCCGGCCGTCCGCGAGCGGCACCGCGAAGGCGCTCTCGGGCTCGAGGAACAGGTGCTCGATCCGCTGCGTCTTCCAGGTGCGCGACACCACGTGCGCGCTCGCCGCGAGCGTGGCGTCCACGTCGCCGCGCCGGATGACCGAGCGCGAGAGCAGGTTCGCGTGTCTTGGGTTGACCCGCGGCGCGCCCGGCGCCAGCGACGCGGCGGGGGAGAGCACGGCAGGCAGGACCTCGTATTCGACCTCGACCAGGGCGGCGGCCTCGCGCGCCGCGATCTCGCTCTCGGCCGCCACCGCGGTGAGCACGTCGCCGACGCAACGCACCTCCTCGCCCTCGGCCACGAACGCCGGCCAGTCCTCGTAGAGGATGCCGTTCCAGCGCTCGCCCGGCACTTCGTTCGCGGTCAGCACCGCGACCACGCCGGGGTGCGCCCGGGCGCGCGAGACATCCACGCGCTTGACCCTGGCGCGCGCGTGCGGCGAGAGCGTCACCGCGCCGTGGAGCATGCCGGGGCGCGACAGGTCGTCCACGAAGGGGCGCGCGCCCAGCGCCAGCTCGCGCCCGCGGTAGCGGTCGAGCGGCGCGCCCACGCCGCCGTCCGCGACCGGCGCCGGCAGCGGCTCGCCGCGCCTGGCGCGCGCCACCAGCTCGATGGCGTCGAGGATCGCGACGTAGCCGGTGCAGCGGCACAGGTGCTCGTCGAGCGCGCGCGCGATCTCGGCGCGCGTGGGCGCGGGATTCGAGTCGAGCAGGTGCTTCGCGCGGAGCACGATGCCCGGCGTGCAGAAGCCGCACTGGAGCCCGTGCGTGGCGACGAAGGCGCGCGCGAACAGCTCGCGCTCGCTCTCGGGCAGGCCTTCGAGCGTGACCACCGAGCGGCCCGCGATGCCCGCGGCGTCGATCGTGCAGGTGGCGTGAGGTACGCCGTCCACCAGCGCCACGCACGCCCCGCACTGGCCCTGGGGCTGGCAGCCGCGCTTGGGCGACGTGATGCCGAGGTGGACGCGCAGGATGTCGAGCAGCGTCTCGCCCGGGCGCGGCACGACCTCGCAGGGGTGGCCGTTGAGGGTGAAGCCGAGCGTCATGGGTCTCTCCGCGATGCCGGTCCCGCGCGGCGGCCTCCGGCGGGGTCTCCTGGCGCCGCCCCCCGGACTCGGGTCGAGGAATATACCCGGTCCGCGGGCGGCGCGCTCACGCGACCGATGGAGCAATGCGCCGGCGGACTCGCTGCCGTAATATGGCCTGCGTTCCTCCAGCCGGCGCCGCCCTGCCCCTCGGCGTTCCGTCCGGCACCCCGAGGCCCACCGGAGTCGACATGACGCATCACGAGCTGTTCCTGACCGACGCGCAGCTGGCCGCCGAGATCAACCGTTGCGTGTACTGCGAGGAGAAGCCGTGCATGAAGGCGTGCCCGGCCGACTGCTCGCCCGCCGACTTCATCATGGCGGCGAGCGGCGGCACGCCCGCCGACATCGCGCGCTCGGCCGCGCTCATCATGACCCTGAACCCGCTGGGCGGCGTGTGCGGCGCGGTCTGCCCGGACTCCTTCTGCCAGGCGGCCTGCTCGCGCCGGCTGTTCGACCGCGCCATCGAGATCCCATTCGTGCAGGCCGCGATCGTGGCGCGCGCGAAGCGGCTCGGGGTGATGCCGCGGCTCGAGCCCACTGCGGCGAACGGGAAGAAGGTGGCGGTCGTGGGCTCGGGCGCGGCCGGGCTCGCGGGTGGCGCTCTGCTCGCGCAGCTCGGCTACGCCGTGGACATCCTCGAGCGCGACGCGCGCCCGGGCGGCGCCATTCGGCTGATCCCGCCGGACCGCCTGGACCCCGCGGTGCTCGACACGGACATCGAGTGGGTGCTCCAGCACCCGCGCATCACGCTGCGGGCGCGGCAGCGCGCGGACGATCCCGGTGCGCTGCTCGGGGAGGGCTACGCCGCGGTGCTGGTCGCGGGCGGGCTGCACCAGCCCATCCCGCTCGGCATCGAGGGCGAGGCGCTGGCGGTGACGGGCAACGCGTACCTCGCCGACCCCGCGCGCCATGCGGTGCGCGGACGCGTCGCGGTGATCGGCGGCGGCGCCATCGCCTGCGACTGCGCGGCGACCGCGCTCGCGCACGGCGCGACCGGCGTCGAGATGATCACGCTCGAGCTGGCCGGCGAGATGCCGCTCACGCCGAAGGAGCGGCAGGTCCTGCTCGACCGCCCGGTCAACCTGGTCGGCCGCACGCGCGTGACCGCCATCCTCGCGGAGCGGGGCACGGTGAGCGGCGTGCGGCTGCAGCGCGTCGCGCTCCCCGAGGGCGAGCGCTTTCATCCATCGCGGGTGGCGCCGGTGCCCGGCACCGAGCAGGCGCTCGGCGGCATCGCGCAGGTCATCATCGCCGTGGGCAACCGTCCCGGGCTCGCGGCCGGCGGGCGTCCCGGCGTCTTCGAAGCCGGCGACGCCGCGCACGGCGCCTCGACCGTGGTTGAGTCCGCGGCCTCGGGCAAGAACGCCGCGCTCGCGCTGGACGCCTGGCTGCGGGGACAGACCGCGCCGCGCTTCGAGCGCCCTCGGAAGAGCACGGCGCGCGTGCCGGGCTACGACGACGTGCCGGTGCCGCTCGAGGTGGACTTCTTCGGCCGCCGCCTGCGCTCGCCGTTCCTGCTCTCGGCCGGGCCGCCGACCGACGGCTACGAGCAGATGCGCATGGCGTTCGAGGCGGGCTGGGCCGGTGGCATCATGAAGACCGCGTTCGACGGCGTGCCCATCCACATCCCCGCCGACTACATGCACGTCTTCGACCCACGCACCTACGGCAACTGCGACAACGTCTCGGACCACGCGCTCGAGCGCGTATGCCGCGAGATCGAGCGGCTGGTGCGCGAGTACCCCGACCGCCTGGTCGCGGCCTCGACCGGCGGACCGGTGACCGGGGACGACGACGCGGACCGGCGGGCCTGGCAGAGCAACAGCCGCAAGCTCGAGCGCGCCGGCGCCATGGCGGTCGAGTTCAGCCTGTCGTGCCCGCAGGGCGGCGACGGCACCGAGGGCTCGATCGTCTCCCAGTCGCCCGCCCTCACCGCCAGGATCGTGGACTGGATCATGGAGTCCGCCGACCCGGAGGTGCCCAGGCTGTTCAAGCTCACCGGCGCGGTGACCTCGATCGAGGTGATCGTGCGCGCGGTCAAGCAGGTGCTCGACCGCTACCCGCGGAAGCAGGCGGGAGTGACGCTGGCGAACAGCTTCCCGACCCTGATGTTCCGCGCCGGGAAGAAGGCGTCGTGGGACGAAGGCATCGTGGTCGGCATGAGCGGCGCGGGCGTGGCGCCGATCTCGAACCTGACCCTGGCGTCGGTCGCGCGCCTCGGCGTCACCGTGTCGGGCAACGGCGGCCCGATGGACTATCGCGCCGCCGCGCACTTCCTGGCGCTGGGCGCGCGCACGGTCCAGTTCTGCACGGTGGCGATGAAGTACGGCGTCGGCATCGCCGGCGAGCTGCATTCCGGGCTCTCGCACCTGATGCGCGCGCGCGGCATCCGCTCGGTGGAGGAGCTGATCGGCCGCGCCCTGCCCGACCCGGTCACCGACTTCATGGCGCTGCCCGCCACCCGGCGCATCCCGGCGCTCGAGGCCTCGCTGTGCATGCGCTGCGGCAACTGCGCGCGCTGCTCGTACCTGGCGGTGAGCCTGGACGGCGACGGGCTCCCCCGCTTCGACGCCGCGACGTGCGTGGGGTGCAGCCTGTGCGCGCAGAAGTGCTTCAGCGGCGCGCTGGCGATGCGCGAGCGGACCGGCGCGGAACCGGCGGCGCAGCCGGGCGCAGCGTAGCGAGGCGGCGCGGGCGGAGCGCTCCTGCGCCGGGCGGGACTCCCCGGGGAGGCGGGGTGGGTCCAAAGGACCACTTGCCGTGGCCCGTTGGGCACATAGGCTGGGGGCTCGCCTGCACTCCGAGGCGGCGATCGGACGGGGTCCTGCACGTCCATCTCCGCCGTCCCGCGTTCCCGTGGACTTCGCGCCAGCCCTCCGAGGGGAAGAGCCGCTCATGACGCCGCGGTCGAGAGACGTCGGAAGAGAGAGCCTCCCGCGGTTCGTTCGCCGCTCGCGCGAGGCGGCGCTCCACGCTGTCGCGCCTCGCGTCCTCCTGCTGCTCGCCATCGCCGCTGCGGTCTCGTGCAGTGCCACCTCCACGCACGCGCAGAGCATCCGGCAGGACTTCTTCGCGACCAACGGGGCCGTGCGCTCGGTCGCGTTGTCGGGCGGCACGCTCTACGTCGGCGGGAGCTTCAGCAAGTTGGGACCCGTAACGGGCGCGGGCGTCGTGCTCGACTCGGTGACGGCCATGCCCGTCGTGACCGGGTTCCCGTTGATCGCGGGCACCGTCTACGCCGCGGCGCCCGATGGGGCCGGCGGCTGGTACATCGGCGGCAGCTTTTCGGCGGTCGGCGGGCTCACGCGCACGAACATCGCGCGGATCCTCGCGGACCACACCGTCTCGGCCTGGGCGCCCAACGCCAGCGGCACGGTGTACGCGTTGGCGCCGAGCGGGAGCACGGTGTACGCGGGTGGGGGCTTCAGCAACATCGGCGGGCAGACGAGGAACAACCTCGCGGCGCTGGATGCGACCACCGGCTCGGCCACCGCCTGGAACCCGAATGTCAGCGGCACCGTCAACGCGCTGCTCGTGGATGCGGGCACGATCTACCTGGGCGGCAGTTTCAGCATGGTCGGCGGGCAGTCGAGGAGCAACTTGGCCGGCGTGAGCGCCACGACCGGCCTGGCTGCCAGCTGGCTCCCCAGCGCGAACGGGGCCGTCTATTCTCTGGCGTCGAGCGGGACGACCCTCTACATCGGCGGGATCTTCACCAGCATCGGCGGGCTGGCCCGGAGCTACCTCGCGGCCCTGGATGTGACGACCGGGCTGCCCACCCCCTGGGACCCGGTCTCGTCCAGCACCGTGAATGCCCTGGTGGTGGACGGGCAGACGATCTACGCGGGCGGGAGCTTCAGCAGCATCGGCGGGTTTTCGCGGAGCAATCTCGCGGCGCTGGACGCGACTACCGCCATGGCCAGGCCGTGGAACCCGGGCCCGAACGGGACGGTCTCGGCGCTGGCGATCAGCGGGCCGACGATCTACGCGGGCGGGAGCTTCGTGACCGCCGGGGGGCAGCCGAGGGACTACGCGGCGGCGTGGGACACGAGCGGCCTGCTCACGGGCTGGAGCACGGGCGCGAACGGCAGCGTCAAGACGCTCGCGGTGCGCGGGGGAGAGGTCTTCCTGGGCGGGTCCCTCACGGGCGTCGGCTGGACGGCGCGGAGCAACATCGCGGCGCTCGACGCCCTGACCGGGCGCGCCACCTCGTGGAATCCGGGCGCGAGCGGGGGCGAGGTGGACGCGCTGGCGGTGAGCGGAGCGAGGGTGTTCGCCGGCGGCCAGTTCACCACCATCGGCGGGCAGGCGCGGAGCTACCTGGCGGGGCTGGACGCCACGACCGGCCTGGCCATCCCCTGGACGGCGATTCCCAACAAGCGTGTGAACGTCCTGGCCGCGAGCGGCGCGACCGTGTACGTGGGCGGGGAGTTCACCACGATCGGCGGGCAGCCGCGCGGCTGCCTCGCGGCGCTGGACGCCACGACCGGGCAGCTCGCTCCCGGGAACCCGGGCGTGATCGGCCCCGTGCCGAGCGTCTCCTGCCTGGCGGTGGACGGGACCACGCTGTACGTGGGCGGACACTTCTCCGTGATTGACGGGGCGGTGCCGCGCTACAACCTCGCGGCGCTGGACATCAGCGATTCGCTGGGCGCGCCGACGACCTGGAGCCCCAATCCGAACGGCGAGGTGGAGGCGCTGGCGGTGAGCGGGGCGACGGTCTACGCGGGCGGGCTGTTCACCGGGATCGGCGGCCAGGCCCGGAACTACATCGCGGCGCTGGATGCGGCGAGCGGGCTGGCCACCGCATGGAACCCGAACGCGAGCACGTCGGGCTACGTGCGCGCCCTGGCGCTGGGCCCTTCCTCGGTGTTCGCCGGCGGGGATTTCACGACCGTCGGGGGACAGGCGCGCAATCGCATCGCGGAGCTGGACGCGGCGACGGGCACGGCCACCGCCTGGAATCCCAACGCGAACAGCTCCGTCTACGCCCTGGCGGTGACCGGGACCACGGTGTTCGCGGGCGGCGCGTTCACCACCATCAAGGGCCTCCCGCAGACCTACTTCGCGGCGGTCGAGATCAACACGGCCGCCGCACCCGGTGGCGTTCCCGGCGCCGGACGGGACGGCCGGATCGCGCTCCTGCGCCCGAACCAGCCGAACCCGTTCCGCGCCTCGACCGCGATCCGCTTCGTGCTGCCGGCCGCGGAGCAGGTGACGCTGCGCGTCTTCGACGCCGCTGGGCGCGAGGTGGGCACGCCGGTCCGGAACGAATTCCTCGGCGCGGGCCCGCACCAGGTGGAGCTCAGCGGACGCGGGCTGCCGAACGGCGTCTACCTGTGCCGGCTGCAGGCCGGGCGCGTCGCGGACGCCAGGAAGATCGTGCACTTCCAGTAACCGATGCGGCTGCGCGTCGGCCGCCGCGGCGCCGTCGCACCGGCGCTCGGCGGGCCCTCAGCGATCGGCCGGCTTCACACCGACCCGCTCGAAGCGCGCCGATCCCTTCGCCGTGCGGCCCGCGTTCAGGTCGCGCACCATGACGTCGAGCCGGCAGCGTCCCGGCGGGAGCGACCGCATCGGCACGGTGATGAACTGGCGCCGCAGCGGGCCGTAGTTCACCTCCTCGCTGCGGTACACGAGGCGCGGCTCGCCCGCCGGGAGCAGGCGCCGGTACCACGGCCGCGGGACCTTCTCCTCGGAGTGCACGCTGTATTCGTACTCGAAGGGCGCCTGTCCCTCCTCATCCGGGAGCAGGTGGTAGATCTCGAAGTAGGCGATGAGCGGGTCGTCGCCCGCCACGCGGGCGCGCACGTTGGGCATGAGCCGGACCTCGGCGGCCTTCCTCAACGCCTCGAGCGGGCCGCAGGTCACGACGATGTCGCTCAGCGCGAGTGCCGAGGAGGCGGGCTCGACCCGGGCGGTGCTGCGCAGCACGCCGCGGCCTCCGTGGCCGTCCTGCACCGAGAACGCCACGCGGCAAGGTCCCGGCGGGACGTCGAACGCGAAGTCGGCGGTGCGCAGCTCGGTGGGATCGCAGCCCGAGGGGGACAGCTCGCGCGACGCGCGGGCGATCTCGCCATCGGTCGAGTCGATCACCACGCAGGTGGCCCACAGGCTCTCCGCCGGAGTCCCCGGGGTCTCGAGCTGCGCGAGGAGCCGCGGCCCCCGATCCCCCTCGAACCTGGAGACGAGCCCGGCTGCCGGCAGCGCCCGCACCCCGGGAGGCAGCTGCGGGAACACGCCGCGGTAGCCGGCGGTGACCACCAGGTCGCTGCGCGCGAGCGCTTCCGGGCCCGGGTGCGGATCCGGGTCGCGATAGAGCGATTTCGGCAGTCGGTACTGCTCCGAGAGCGTGGGATCCTGGAGGACGACCGTCATGCGCAGGTCGGGGTAGTCCCAGACCGTCGCGTGGAACGGGTAGTACAGGGGCTCGTTGACGCGACGGGGTCCGTTGAGGGCGGAGTAGAAGATCCGGTCCACGTCGCCCAGCCGCCCGGCGAGCGGCACTCCGGGCGGCTGGTAGGCGACGCGCCGCGGCGCGCCGTAGCGCGCATAGAGCTCGGCGCGCAGGTCCCAGCGTGGACGCCGCGGATCGAGGAAGACCAGGCTGGCGTGCGCGAGGCGCGCCCAGTACTCGAGCCGCGCCTCGTTCGTGCGGGTGGTGGGATCGGGGTCGCTCTGGAGCCAGAAGTGGCGCTTCCATTCGTCCCGCGCCGCGGGACGAATGTCCCGGAGCGCCTGCGCGTCCTCCTCCGTCACCAGCGGCGTGATGTCGTCGAAGCGCGCGCGCAGCTCCGGTGAGAGGCGCGGGATCGCCAGCATGAACAGGCTCTCCGCCCGCTCGATCAGGCCCTGCCGGAAGGCGAGGTAGGCGGCGGTGAGCTGCGCCTCCGCGTGGTCGGGCCCGGCTGCGCGCGCCCGCTCGGCGGCCGCGACCGCATCGCTCAGGTGTCCCTGCTCGAAGAGTAGCGGCGCCAGCATGACCCACGCGTCGGAGAGATCCGGCTGGAGGCGCGCCGCGGTCGAGAAGTTCTCGATCGCGAGCGCGAGCGAGGCGGGACGGAGGTAGGAGAGCCAGTCACGCTTCCACACCTCGCCCAGCCCGAAGCGCGGCGCGGCATCGGCGGGCGCGAGCATGGCGCCGCGCTCGAAGCAGGCGCGCGCCCGCTCGGCGAATCCCGCGTCCAGGCACGCGTCCCCCAGGGCGGTCTGGTACCTGGCGTCGTCGGGAGCGAGGAGCGCGGCTTCCTCGAGCTGCGCGATCGCCTTGCGGCGGGCATCGAGGCCGCCGGCGGCGAGGCGGGATTCCGCCTGGACGTAGAGGGACTCGGCCCGTGCGGTGCGGGCCGGATCGCCGCGCGCCGGTAGCGCCGTGTCCGCATCACCCGCGTGCGCGCATGCGGCGCCCAGCGCGAGTGTGGCGAACGCGAGCAGCAGCCCCTGTCTCACGTCGTTCCTCCTGCCGGTCGACGGCAGTATCATTTCACGAGCGACATCTTTCGCGTCGCGGCAGCACCTCCTGCCTCAAGCCGGTAGAAATAGAAGCCCTCAGGCCAGCCATCTGTCCGGACTGCCACTTCGTGCTGGCCCACCGGCCGCAGCTCGTGATCGAGGAGCGACGCGACCCGGCGGCCCTGCACATCGTATACCGCGAGGCTCACCGTCGCGGCCGCTGGGATCGTGAAGCGGATGACCGCGCTCGAGCGGGCCGGGTTGGGTGCGTTCTGCGCCAGAATGACAGGCTGAGTGCTCGGAACCTGGGGCAGGTTCCAGGCGGCAGCATCAATCGCCGCCAGATTGGCCCGCGGAACGAGACCCATCCTGGCGAAGTTCCCACCTACGTAGACCGTGCCGTCATACTCGGTCAGGGCCCAAATCCAGCCGTCCGTGCCACCATTCCATGGGGTCACGACGCCTGAGGTCGCATCGACCCCGGCGATGTAGCTTCTGGCCTCACCGCCAATCGACGTAAACGCGCCGCCCGCGTAGAGCGTGTTCCCTGCGAGGGCGAGCGCCGCGATCTCCGCTGTCGCGAAGGGCCCGCGAGGATCAGGATCCCAGTCAGTCGCGACGCCGGTGATCCGATCGATGGCGGCCAGCGAGTGCCGCGGCCGCCCTCCCATGGTTTCAAAGCTGCCTCCTGCATACACAACGCCGGGCCCCAGCGCCAGGGCGGTCACGATGCCGTTTCCGTCCGGATCCCAATCCGTTGCACGAGCAGATGAGAGCTCAAGAGCGGCGATCGATGTGCGCCTCTGCCCTCCGATCGTGTTGAACCAACCGCCGACGTACATCCTTGAACCCTGCACAGCGAGACAATTCACGATGTCATCGGCCGCCGGATTCCACGCCGTGGCTCGACCCGTGACGCTGTCGACCGCGGCGAGGTAACTTCGGAGCTCGCCACCGACGGCCGTGAACCCGCCGCCGAGGTAGACCGTTCCGGCCTTCACCGCAATCGCGTTGACGCTGCCGTTGTATCCGCCGAACGCCCCGGGATCCCAGGCCGTCACTCGCCCCGTCCTGGCGTCTACGGCTGCGATGTTGTTGCGCCACTCGCCCCCCATGCGGAAGAAGATACCTCCGGCATAGACGGTCGCACCGCTCACCGCCAACGCCTGAACGGTGAATCCCCACATGCCGGGATTCCATGGAGTGACTGCTCCAGTTCGCGCGTCAAGGGCGGCTACACCTCGTCGGGAATGGACGTTGCCGACGCTCCCGAACTCACCCCCGACGAAGATGGCGTCGCCCCCTACGGCGATCACATGGACGTCCCCGGTTGCGCCTGGATTCCAATTCTCCGCCTGACCGAGTCCGGCATCAACCGAGGCGATGTTGAGGCGCTCAAGGCCGCCGAACGTACGAAAGCGTCCTCCGACGTACACCGATTGCCCGTGAACCGCGACGGCCCAGATGTACGGAGCATCCGAGCCTTCAAAGACTGGACTGGGATCCCACGGGGTCGCCTCTCCCGTGGAGAGCTTCAGCTCCGCGACGCCACCCCGCACCTGCCCGGCGACCCGAGCAAAGTGGCCGGCGACGAAAACCGAGTTGCCCGAGAACGTGAGCGCCCCCACGTAAGGCGGAGCGTCATGGTCCACCCCTGAACCGAACACCCCCGGATTCCACTCCCCCGCAGCGCCGGTGCGAACGCTCAGCGCGGCCAGCAGCCGGCGCTGTGCCCCGCCGATGACATGGAACTCCCCGCCAACATAGAGCGTCTCGCCACGCGCGGCGAGCGCCCGGACGGTGTAGTTCGCCTGAGGATTCCAATCCGTCGCCCGCCCCGATTCAGCGTCCACAGCCGCCAGGTGCGTGCGAGGCTCTCCACCAAGGGCAAGAAAGTGCCCCCCGACGAAGATCGTGCGACCCCGCGGCAGGATGGACCGCACGGCAAGGTCAGCGGAGCCGTCGGTGCCCTCCGGATGGGGATCCCAGGAGGTCGGCGAGCCGTCGCTGAGCCGGAAGGCGGCGGCGCAGCTCCTCGCCTGCCCTGAGATGCGGGTGAATTGGCCGCCCACATACAGCCTTCCACATGCGAGCGCCATCGTGTGGATTGGTCCATCGGGGTCGGGCTTCCACGGAGCCACCCGGCCACCCGGTAGGATGTGGGCGAGGTTCCCACGCGGCAGCCCACCGACCCCCACAAACGCACCGCCGATGTACCAGCCTCCAGCGCCGTCGGCAGCGACGGCGAGAACCGTCCCTGCGACCTTCGGGTATGCACTCATGGGCACCCCAGTTTGCCGGCTCAGGGGCACGCCGCTGCCGGTGCAGGGGCCCAGGGCATTGAAGCTGCCGCCGATGTAGAGGGTGCTTTCGGAACGCGCGACGGCGAGAACCGGCGCGTCTGTCACCCAGAGGGCATCTCCAACTTGCTGGGCACGACCCAGGCCCATGGGCGCCGCTGCCAGCACAAGCAACGCCAGCCCGGTAAGGGGGATCCGCAGCAAGTCTGTTCGATGTCTCTTGCTCATCGCGCCCGCCCAGAGGTCCAGCGACTCATGCGCCAACGCGGCAGGGTATGAGCCTCAATCAGTATCGCCCGCCCGGGTGGCCGGGCTCAAGGCGGGAATCGGCGGCGCGGCCGCGGCGGACGTCAGCCGCGCCTCGGCGGCTGCGGCCCCGGCCCCGGCGGCTCGCCCTCGCCGCCCGCCCTCTCGGCCTCCAGCCGGTGGTGCATCACCCACTCCTCGCGCGTGATCTTCCCGTCGATCCAGGTCATGAATCGCTGGGACGCCCCGGGCATGACGTGGACGTTGTACAGATGCCACACGACGACGATCGCCACGGCCACCAGCGCCTCGTCGCTGTGCGCGATCCAGGCCATGCCGAACGCAAGGTTGGGGAGCCGGTTGCCGAAGGTGAGCGGGAACCACAGCACGAGTCCCGAGAACGCCATCACCGGCACGCCCCACAGCACCGCGAAGTAGTGGAGCTTCTCGCGGAAGTGGTGACGCCCGTACGCCGGCAGCGTCGCGCGGCGTCCGATGTAGTACATCGAGGTCTCCCACCAGTCGTGCGCGTCCTGGCGCGTCGGCAGCATGGTCCACGCCCGGCGGGCATCGAGACGCCCGCGCGCGAGCAGCACCAGCACGTAGAGGAGATGCGCGAGGCCACCGAGGATCATCACCGCCGCGGCCGCACGGTGGACGGCGCGCGCGACCGTGAGTCCGCCGAGCGCGCGGTAGAGCGCCGCGAGCGGCTCGACGTCGGGGAAGCGCAACGGGATCCCGGTGAGCGCGAGCGCGATGAAGCTCGCGACCAGCGCCCCGTGCTGGATGCGCTGCGCGAGCGACATCCGCTGGATCAGCGGCCCGGGATTGGCATGCGCGGCAGCGGCCGCGGGGATCGGCCGCGCGCGTAGCCGGCGCTGCGCGTCGAAGAGGACGCCGGCCGCGAGCACGAGCAGGATGCCGACGCCGAGCAGCACGAAGAACGCCTCCTCGGCGGCGAGGAGGGGCTCGCGGCGGACGCGCAGCGCCAGGTGGTTCGCGCCGGACATCGCGAAGTTCAGCTTCGCCCCCTTGTGGCAGTCCTGCTGGCCGCAGGTGCCGGGCAGATGGGCGGCGGAGACCGTCGAGGCCGTGTCGCGCGGCGCGAGCACGCGATGGGCGGTGTGGCAGTCCTGGCACACGGCGGCGCGCGAGGAGCCGAAGCGGCTCGCCTTGTAGTGGAAGCTCCGCCGGTAGGAGGCCACGGCGTCGGGATTTACGCGGTCGCGCGACATCCGCTCGCGGTCGTCGTGGCAGGGCGCGCACTGCGCCAGCTTCTCGGGCCGCGCGAGCGTCTTCGTGCCGCGCGCGGCCGCGTGCGGGTCGCCCGCGCCGTGGCAGTAGTCGCAGTCGGGACTGTCCGTGGTCTCGCCGGTCAGCCCCTTGCGATGCGCGCTCACGCGATAGTCGGCGACCGAACGATCGTGGCGGATCGGCCGCCCCTTCGCGTCGCGCGCGTGGCAGTCGGCGTCGCAGCTCACCTTCGGCCGCGCGGCCTTGAACTCGTGCGGGAAGGCGCGGATGTCGCCATGGCACTGGGTGCACGCCAGCTTCCCGTGCGCGGAGCTGCGGAACGCGGGGCCGGCGACGGTGAGATGGAGGAGCGCGCGGGTCGCCGAGTCGCGCACCACGAAGTTCGGCATGCCGTGGCACTTGAGGCAGCTGTCCGTCTCGCTCGCGCCGAACTTGATGTGGCGGGTGGGGAGGCGGAATTCGGGGGATCTCGAGACCAGGAGGACGGCGCGGGGTTGGAGCGCCGTCGCGTCGCCCGCTCGCGTCGCTGGCAGCGCGCTCGCGGTCTGCCGCGCCGGAGCAGCTGCCGCGCTCGATCCCGGCGATGCGGCGGCCGGCGCGATCGCGATGCACAGCGTCGCGGCGATCGCCACGCGCCGTGCGCCGCCGTGCCGCCACCCCATGCCGCGCGCCCCCGTCACTCAGCCCAGCCGCTCGGCGATGAGTTCCGCCGAGCGCAGCGCGAGCGCCACGGCGGTGAGCGTCGGGTTCACGGCGCCGCCCGAGCCGACGAAGCCGCCGAGGCCGATGGCGAACAGCCCGGGCGTGTCGTGCACCGCGCCGAAGGGATCCACCACGCTGTCGGCGGGGCCCGTTCCCATGCGGCAGGTGCCCATGTGATGGGCGAAGGTGGAGAAGTCGTCGAGCCCGCCGAAGTCCCACTCGACCGCGCCGGTGGCCTTCGCGACCCGCTCGTAGAGCTGGCGGCCGTACTCGTGGGTGCGCCGGTCGAAGTCGTCGGAATCGTAGCGCACGTGCGCCACCGGGTCGCCGAAGCGGTCGGTCTCCTTCGAGAGCGTGACGCGCTTGCCCGGCGAGGGCGCCGACTCGGCGTGCATCACCACCAGGCGGCAGTGCCGCGTCGGCAGGAAGTGCGCCATCGCCTCGGCGAGGCTGGTCGCCTCGCCGGCGGCCTGCCGGTGCTCGTACGAGGGCCGCGCGGGCAGCTCGATCTTCACGCCGCCGTGGCGGCAGCGCGTGGGCGGGTCGCAGAACTGCGCGCTCTGCCCGGTCCAGAAGCCGACCTTCCCGGAGAACAGTTGCTCGCGGTAGTGCATGTGGCCGCCCCACAGGTGGTGGAAGACCAGGTGCCGGCCGACGTGACCGCCCGAGTTCCCGAGCCCGTCGGGGTGCCGCGCGTCCTTCGACAGCAGCAGCAGCCGCGCCGACTCGAACGCCGCGGTGGCGACGATGACGACGTCCGCGGCGTGCTCGCGGTCGGCGTGCTCGCGGTTCGGGCGCCAGAGCACCGCCCGCGCGCGCCCGGCGGCGTCGGTCACGACGCGGCGCACCGTAGCGCGGGTGAAGAGCCGGCAGCGCCCGGTGGCGAGCGCGCGGCGCAGGTGATGGGTGGGCGAGTAGCGCGAGCCGATGGGACACACCTGGCACTCGCCGTAGTTCATGCAGCCCGGACGGTCCCCGTAGTCGAGCCGCGTGCGCGCCTGCGGCGTCGTGTGCATGTGGATGCCGTCACGCGCCAGCCGTCCGCCGAGCAGTGCGTCGTCCGCAGTCAGCTCGAACGGCGGCAGCGGATAGGGACGCGAGCGCGGCGGGGCCCACGGGTTGTCGTCGTCGGTGCCCGAGACCCCGAGCTGCGCCTCCGCGCGGCACATCCAGGGCTCGAGCTCGTCGTAGCCCACCGGCCAGTCGTCCCCGAACCCGTAGCGGCTGCGCGTCCTGAAATCGTCCGGAGCCATGCGCATCGCGAGCCCGGTCCACGCGGTGCCGCTGCCGCCCACCCGCATCACGCTCTCGCGGCTCCAATCGCGGGTGTAGCTCCCGCTCGAGGTCGTCTTCAGGAGGTCGGCGGGGAGGGAGTAGGCGGGGCTCGTGAACTGGTAGTTGATGGACTCGAGGAACGGCGTCTCGTGCGGGTACGGGTAGTCCGGCCCCTTCTCGAACACCGTCACCTCGTGGCCGCGGCGCGTCAGCTCGAACGCCAGGGTCGAGCCGATCATGCCCGAGCCCACGATGGCGACGCGGCCGCTCATGACCAGGGCGCCCCCGGCCCGGGATGCGCGATGGCGCGCGGCAGGCCCGGCCACGCGTCGTAGCCGGCGAGGATCCAGGCGTCGGTCGCCGCGAACTTGCGGAACACCTCGCGCACGATGTGCCGCGCGTAGCGGGCCTCGTCGCGCGCCATCAGCGCGCGGCGGATGCGCGTCAGGCCCCGCGCCGGCATCATCGAGCGGAGGATGCGCTGCTGGCGCGGGCGCGGCGCGCCGCGGAAGCCGGGCTGCCCGGCCCGCCGCGCCGCGCGGTCCACGGCGGCCTCGAAGCGCTGGTAGAGAGCGCGCGCGCCGGGGACGTGCGCCGCGCGCCAGCGGAAGGCTTCCATGTAGTGCGCGGGCTCGACCCGGCCCTCGAGCAGGGCGAGCACGGCGGCGCGCAGGACATCGGCGGTCGAGTCACGCAGCGGCCCCGGTCGCGCGGGGGAGAGCGAGGCGGAGAACAGCCAGCGGGCGAGCGCGCCGCGGCGCATCCAGGCCGCGCCTGCACCCGCCGCGACGGCGGCGAGGCCGATCAGCGCCAGGAACCTGCGTCGGGTGGCGATCGTTTCCCCCGCACTCCCATGCTGCGCCTGCGCCCGGGTGGCGCGCCGGCGTGCCGCGGCGCTCCCCGCTACCTACCCGCGAACGCGCTCGGGAATCTCGCGATGAAAGCGATTGCGTGCTGCAGCTCGCGCGTGTCCAGGCACTCGCCGATCTTGTGCGTGTTCTGCTCGAGCCCGGTGCCGAAGCCGAACATCGCCGGGTGCTTGAACGCGCCGGAGACCACCCAGCGCTTGCGCTCCGGCACCGCGATCGAGGTGTCGAAGGCTGGGACCGGGAAGCCCACGCCGTCGGTCGAGAACACCCAGCGGTCCACGCGCGGCTCGCGCCGGAGCGACCCGCCCTGCTCGTTCTGCTCGGCGACGTGCGGGGTCACCACCGCGCGGTAGGCCGCGACCGCGGCCCGGATCGCGGGATGCTCCTCGGGCGTGACCCAGCCCAGGTAGATCTGCGGGTTGCCCGGCACGTAGCCGCGCCAGGTCGGCTCCTCGTAGGTCGGCACGCCGACCGCGACCGCGAGGCCCGCGGCGCGCGCGGCGCGCACCGACTCGAGCGTCTCGATGTCCTTCACCGCCTGCTCGGGCGTCTCGCCCACGGTGAGGCGGCGGTCGAAGCGGAAGGTGAAGCGGTCGGGCACGGCGCAGTCGCTCGGCGTCTCGAGCGCGGCCCACGACGCGGTGCGCGTGCCGTGGCCGAGGAAGGGGTGGTCGGCGAAGCCCTCGCGCCGCTCGTACCTCCGCGCCGCCTCGGCGAGGATGGCGCCGCCGTGCTCGAGCGGGTTCAGGCCTTCCCACGGCATCGAGCCGTGGCAGGAGCGTCCGGTGACCCCGACCTCGATCTGCATGCGGCCGCGCTGGCCGCGGTAGATGCCGAGCGCGCCCTTCTTCGAATCGCCGCTGGAGTCGGTGAGGATGACGACGTCGGGGATCATCTCGGGCGGCGCGCCGGGCAGGAGCCTGCGCGTGATGTAGAGCGGCCCGCCGCCGTCGTTGTCCTCCTCGGCGACGGTGGCGTAGCCGCGCACGACGACGCCGCGCAGCGCGCCCTCCGGCATCAGCTCCAGCAGGATCTTCGAGGCCACGATCTGCGACACCACGCCGCCCAGCTGGTCGGCCGAGCCGCGCCCGAACACCAGGTGCCGCCATTCGTCGTCGGGCGGCAGGTAGCCGAGCTCGCGGCGCAGGAACGCGCGGTCGAGCTTCGCCGGGTCCACCAGCCCGAGGAACGGGTCGAGGCCGCCGGTCTTCGCGCGCCACACCTCGCGCAGCGGCTTCACCGTGTCGCAGTGCCCGTCCAGGTAGATGACCTTCTTCTCGGCGCGCGGGATGCCGCCGGCGGGGTCCTCGAGCCGCCACTCCAGGTTCCCGAACGCGTCGAACCCGACGTCGTCGGGACTCCTCGCCGCGCCGATCTCGAGGAGGGTGCGCCTCAGGTACTCGATGCGCGGGCCCTCGTGGTTGCTGGTCCCGCACCGGGGATCGCCGCCCTGGTCGGCCGGGCGGTCCACGAAATCCGCCGGGATGCGGATCGCCTCCTCGAGGATGGAGACGGCGAGCGGCAGGTAGCGTGCGGCGAGCGCGGCGATCTTCGCGTCGAGCGCCGGGAGCGCGGCTTCCTTCATCGGGCGAGCCCCTCGAGGCGGTGGGCGAGGTCGGGAACCTTGGCCACGGCCAGCAGCGCCATGATGACGTGGACCTTCTTGTTGGCTTCGCGCGCCACGTTCACCCGGTGGCGCTCCATCACCGCGGGCGCGACCTCGGCGCCGATGTCGGCGGGCAGGCAGTGCAGGTAGAGCGCGTCGCCGCCCCGGGTCAGCGCCATGCGCCGCTCGTCGCAGATCCAGTCGCGGTGCGCCGCGTTTCGCGCCAGCGCCCGGGCCTCGATCTCGGCCATCTTCGCCTTGTCGCGCGCGCGGTTCGCGGCCACCCGCTCCAGCATCAGGTCGTAGGGGCCCCAGCTCTTCGGGTACACGGCGTCGGCGCCCGCGAACGCGTCGTCCATCGCGGACGCCTCGGTGAAGCTGCCGCCCGAGACACGGGCCGCGGCGCGGGCGGATTCGAGCGTGTCCTCCATCAGGCGGTAGCCCTCCGGGTGCGCGAGCGTGACGTGCGCGCCGAAGCGCGTGAGCAGCATCGCCAGCCCCTGCGGCACCGAGAGCGGCTTGGCGTAGCTCGGCGAGTAGGCCCAGCTCACCGCGATCTTCCGGCCCTTGAGCCCTTCGGGGAAGCGCTCGCGCAGCCACATCAGGTCCGCGAGCGTCTGGGTCGGGTGGTCCACGTCGCATTGCAGGTTCACGACCGGCACCTTGCGTGCGTCGCCGGTGGCGGCGAGGTAGTCGTCGATGCCGCGCTTGACCTCGCGCATGAACCGGTTGCCCTCGCCCAGGATCAGGTCGTGGCGGATGCCGAGCGCGTGCGCGTTCATGCCGAGCATCGCGCCGGTCTCGGTCGCGGTCTCGCCGTGCTCGACCTGGGTCGAGCTGCCGTCCACGATCACCGGGTGCATGCCGAGCCGCGCGCAGCCGCCGGCCCACGCCGACCTGGTGCGCGTCGAGTTGTCGAAGAACAGCGCGTAGCCCAGCTCGTTGCGCAGCAGGTCGAGCGGCCGGCCCGCGCGGTCCGCGGCCTCGAGGCGCGACGCCACCGCCAGCAGCGTATCGATCTCGGGCGTCGTCCAGTCGCGCGTGAGCAGCAGGCTGCGGCCATGGAGACCGCGCAGGATGTCCGGGTCGAGGGCGGCGAGGGTGGAGGTCGGGTCCATGGTCACTCCTTGCGGATGCGGGTGCCGGCGCGGCCGTCGTACGCCTCGGCCAGCGCCTCGGGGTGGCAGATGACGACTTCTTCTCCGCCGCGCTCGAGGAAGTAGATCGCGGCTTCGACCTTGGGGCCCATGCTGCCGGGCGGGAAGTGCCGCCCGGCCTCCAGCGCGCGCAGCTCGGCGATGGTGGTCTCGCGCAGCGCGGTGCGCTTCTCGGTCAGGTAGTCGCGGTAGATCGCGTCCACCGCGGTGGTGACGAACATGCGCCGCGCGCCCAGGCGCACCGCGAGCAGCGCGCTCGCACGGTCCTTGTCCACGACCGCCTCGAGCCCGCGCGTGTTGCCGCGGCCGTCGCGCATCACCGGGATGCCGCCGCCGCCGCAGGCGATCACCGTGACGCCCGCGTCCACCAGGCGACGGATGATGCCGAACTGGACGATGTCCTTCGGCGCGGGCGAGGGCACCACGCGGCGCCAGCCGCGGTGCGAGTCCTCGACCATCTCCCAGCCGTGCTCGCGCTGCAGCACCGCGGCCTCCTCGGCGCCATAGAACTTGCCGATCGGCTTGGTGGGCTCGGCGAAGGCGCGGTCGTCGGGGTCCACCTCGACCTCGGTCACCACCGTGGCGACCTCGGACGGCAGGCCGCGGCGGCGCAGCTCGTCACGCAGCGCGCGCTGGATCATGTAGCCGAGCGCTCCCTGCGAGTCGGCCACCAGCGAGTCGAGCGGCACCTCGTGCACCGACTGGCGCGAGATCTCGACCCGGAGCTGCATGAAGCCGATCTGCGGGCCGTTGCCGTGGGTGAGCACCAGGTGCGCGCCGCGCGCGATCAGGTCGGCGATCGGCACGGCCGCGCGCGCGGTGACCGCGAACTGGTTCTCGACGGTGGGCGGGAGCCTGGGATCGAGCAGCGAGTTGCCGCCCATCGCCACGACGATGGGCAGGCGGTGACCCCGTGGGACATCGGCCATAGGGGCTCATTTCTAGCAGGCGGGAGGGACACCCACAAGCGAGCGGGGCGGGGACCATCGGACCATCGCGTGCAGCGCGTGACGAGGACCCGCGCCCGGCTCAGGAGGCAGGCGCCGTGTCTCCGGGCGGCCACGCGCTGCACGCGTAGGGTTCGCAGCAGGTGGTACAGACCCGCTTCAGCACTTCGTAGCCCAGCAGCTCCACTCCGGGCGTGAGGTAGCCGGCGCGGACGGGTTCGTCTCCCAGCAGCGCGGTGCTGAGGTACTTCTTGTTGTCGTCCGAGAACACGGTCACCACTACGGCGCCCGGCCCCAGCGCGTCCTGCACCTGGAGCGCGCCGAGGAAGTTCGCGCCCGAGGAGATGCCGACCCCGAGGCCGAGCTTCGCGGCCAGCGCCTGTGCCATCAGGATGGCGTCGCCGTCGTGCACGCTCACCACCTGGTCGAGCGCCGCGAGGTCCACGATGGCGGGGATGAACTCGTCCGAGATGCCCTGGATGCGGTGCTCGCCGCGCTTGTGGCCGGTCGAGAGGGTCGGCGACTCGGCCGGCTCCAGCGGGTGGATCTTCACCCCGGGCCGCTGCGCCCGCAGGCAGCGCCCGACGCCCATCACCGTGCCGCCGGTTCCGACGCCCGCCACGAACGCGTCCGGCGTGATGCCGTTGAGTCGCAGCTGCCACCAGATCTCGGGGCCGGTGGTGCGCTCGTGGGCTTCGACGTTCGCCGGGTTGGAGAACTGCCGCGGCAGGAACACGCGCGGGTTCCGCGACGCCAGCTCCTCCGCCATGCGGATGCACCCCATGAACCCGCCCTGCTCGCGGGAGACCGGGACGACCTGCGCGCCGAAGCCGCGCATCAGGTCCATGCGCTCGCGGCTCAGCCAGTCGGGCATGAAGATGGTCACCGGGTGCCCCAGCGCGCGGCCGATGGCGGCGAACGCGATGCCGGTGTTGCCGCTGGTGGCCTCGGCGATGGTGTCGCCCGGCCGGATCGCGCCGCTCGCGTACGCCCGCTCCAGGATATGGAGCGCCATCCGGTCCTTGATGCTGCCGGTCAGGTTCTGGGGCTCGGACTTGGCGTAGATGGTCCGGCGCTCGCCCCTCGACTGGCAGGTGATGGCGAGGAGCGGCGAGTTGCCGATCGCCCGGGAGAGGCTCTGGAAGACCCCGGTGGTGCGCGGCTCCAGCTGGCTGGCGGCATGCACGAGGCACCTCCGGGGGGTTGACCGCTGACCTGCGCGACCCGGACCGGCAGGGCCGCGGTCGCGCGTCGAGGCTCGACTCTAACGGATGGCCCGCCGGTCCGACAACCGGAGGCCGCGTGCCGGCGACGCGTCGGGCGGCGGCACCGGGCCCGGCGCCTTTGCCGGCGCCCGTGGGAGGGAGTAGCTTGGCGGCCGCTCGCGTCCCCACGCCGCGAGTGACGGCTCCTGCCACCGTTCCGCCCGGAGGACTCCAGCAAGCCATGGCACGCCTGGGACTCGAACGAGAGATCGTCCATCGCGACGTCTACGAGCGCAGCGTGCGGCGCTTCCGCGACGCGCGCATCACGCTGCCCACGTTCGCGGAGCTGGCGGACCCCACGTGCATCCCGGCCACGGCGCGCGGCGCGCTGGCCGCCGTGGACCCCGACGCGCCGCACCCGGCGAACCTGTTCCGCGTGCACTGGTGGAACGACGGCACGCGACGCGCGCAGGCCGCAGTCCCCGAGCACGTGGTGCTCCCCAGGTCGCTCACCGGCGTGGAAGCGGCGATCGTGGTGGCGCTGGGGAACCGCTTCCCGATGATCCGCGCGCACAAGGTGCTGGCGGCCTACGCCTGCCTGGCGCCGCGGCTCATCACCGGGCAGTTCGACCCGACCGCGCACCGCGCGGTGTGGCCCTCGACCGGCAATTACTGCCGCGGCGGCGTGGCGATCTCGCGCATCATGGGCTGCCGTGGCGTGGCGGTGCTCCCCGAGGGGATGAGCGAGGAGCGCTTCCGCTGGCTGGGGGAGTGGGTGGCGGACCCGGGCGACGTGATCCGCACGCCGGGCTCGGAGAGCACCGTCAAGGAGATCTACGACCGCTGCGCCGAGCTGGACCGTGACCCCGCGAACATCATCTTCAACCAGTTCTGCGAGTTCGGGAACTACCTGGTGCACTACACTTGCACCGGCCGCGCGCTCGAGCGCGTGCATGAGTCGCTGGCGGCCGCCGGGCGCCCGCTGCGGATGGCGGCGTTCGTGTCGGCCAGCGGCTCGGCGGGCACGCTGGCCGCGGGCGACTACCTCAAGGAGAGGCACGGCGCGAAGATCGTCGCGGTCGAGGCGCTCGAGTGTCCGACCATGCTCGAGAACGGCTTCGGCGAGCACAACATCCAGGGCATCGGCGACAAGCACATCCCGCTCATCCACAATGTGATGAACACCGACCTGGTCGCCGCGGTCTCGGACCGCGCCACCGATGGGCTGGGCGTGCTGTTCTATTCGGACGCCGGCCGCGAGCACCTGCGCGCGCGGCGCGGCGTGCCGCCGTCGGTGGTCGAAGCTCTCTCCAGCTTCGGCCTCTCGAGCATCTGCAACGTGCTGGCGGCGGTGAAGACCGCGAAGCACCTGGGCCTCGGGGCCGGCGACGCGGTCTATACCGTGGCGACCGACGGCGCCGAGATGTACGGCAGCGAGCGCGCGAAGGCGGTGGCGAAGCAGTTCGCCGGCAGGTTCGACGCGACCGCCGCGGCCGAGACCTTCGGCCGGCACATGCTCGGCGCCACCACCGACCACCTGCTCGAGCTGACCGGGACCGACCGGCGACGGATCTTCAACCTCGGCTACTTCACCTGGGTCGAGCAGCGGGGGCTCCCGCTAGCCGAGTTCACGGCGCGGCGCGAGCAGGGCTTCTGGAAGGGCCTGCGCGAGCTGGTGCCGGTGTGGGACGGGATGATCCAGGAGTTCAACCGCCGCGCGGGGGCGCCGCCCGCCGCGTGAGCGAACCGCCCGCGAGCCTCGAAGAGTTCCCCGTGTGGACGGGGGACGCGGCGCGAGCGACGAGCGCGGCGTTGACGGGGCGCACCGCGTGAGTGACGCGCCCGCGACCCGGCTCGAGTGCGCCGCCTGCGGCGCGGCGCCGGATGCGCGCGCGCCGTGGCGCTGCCCGAACGCCGGGCGCGACGACCTCGACCACATCGTCGCGCGCCGGCTCGACGCCGCGCGCGCCACGTTCCCGTGCGCGGGCGCGGTCAACCCGTTCGTGCGCTTCCGCACCCTGCTGCACTCCTACCACGCGGCGCGCGCGGGCGGCATGAGCGACGCGGACTTCGTCGCGCTGGTCGAGGAGCTGGACCGCGCGGTCGCCGAGGTGGACAGCCGTGGGTTCGTGGCGACGCCGTTCGCCCGCAGCGGTGCCCTGGGCGAATCGCTCGGGTTCGCGTCCGGCGGTGGGGTGTGGGTCAAGGACGAGACCGGGAACGTCTCCGGCTCACACAAGGCGCGGCACCTGTTCGGCATCGCGCTCGTGCTCGAAGTGATGGAGCGCACCGGGCTCGCGAGCCGTGCGGAGCACGACCGGCGCGGGCTCGCCATCGCGAGCTGCGGCAACGCCGCGCTCGCCGCCGCGGTGGTGGCGCGCGCCGCGAGGCGACCGCTCGAGGTGTTCATCCCGCCCGATGCCGACCCGAAGGTGGTGAAGCGGTTGCAGTCGCTCGATGCGCACATCGCCGTGTGCCCGCGCGCGCCGGGCGAGAAGGGCGATCCCTGCTACCACGCCTTCCGCCGCGCGCTCGAGGCGGGGGCGCTGCCGTTCTGCTGCCAGGGCAGCGACAACGGGCTCACCATCGAAGGGGGCGAGACGCTCGCGTGGGAGATCGCCGCCGCACTCGCGGACGATGGCCTCACCCTCGACCGGCTCTTCGTCCAGGTCGGGGGTGGGGCGCTCGCCAGCGCCTGCGCGCAGGGCCTGCGCGAGGCGGTCTCACTCGGCGCGCTCGCGAAGCTCCCGCAGCTCCACGCCGTGCAGACCTTCGGCGCCTTCCCGCGGGCGGCGCGGGCGACGCCGCCGACGCGGCGGCCGCCGAGCGCATGCGCGCGCCCGACGCCGCGGACGTCGTGCGCGAGGAGCTGCGCCACGCGCAGACCCACCGCTCCGAGTTCATGTGGGCGTGGGAGGAGCCGCCGCGGAGCATCGCCCACGGCATCCTGGATGACGAGACCTACGACTGGCACGCGGTGGTGACCGGGATGATTGAAAGCGGCGGCTGGCCTGTGGCCGTCTCCGAGGAGCGGCTGGTGGAGGCGAACGCGCTGGCGCGCTCAGCCACAGGCATCCGCGTGGACCACACCGGATCGTCGGGGCTCGCGGGGCTCGTCGAGCTGCGGCGCGCCGGGATCGTGGAACCCGGTGAGTCGGTCGCGGTGCTGTTCACCGGCGTCGAGCGCTGACTCCGCGCCGGGCTGCCGCGGCCCGAGCGCGCCGCGCGCCGGGGCGCGAGTGGGGACCGCGCCCGCCAGGGCTGCACGGCCCGAGCGCGCCGTGCACCGGGGCGCGGGTGGTGGCCTGGGTTCACGGCCTCCTGTCGAGCAGCATCCCCACCGCTCGCTTCCACCGCGCGACCTCCGCCTCCCGCCACGCGCGCGACTTCCCCGGCCGGAACACGCGCTCGACCTGGCGGACGCGGTCGAGGTCGCGGTGCGACTGCCAGAAGCCCGTGCCGAGCCCGGCCAGCAGCGCGGCCCCCAGCGCAGTGGTCTCGATCACGCGCGGGCGCTCGACCGGGATGCCCAATAGATCCGCCTGGTACTGCATGAGCAGGTCGTTGGCGGCGGCCCCGCCGTCCACGCGCAGGGTGCGGACCCGCCGGCCGGCGTCGCGCTCCATCGCCTGGACCAGGTCGCGCGACTGGAATGCCAGCGACTCGAGCGCGGCGCGCGCGACGTGGGCGCGCGTGGTGCCGCGCGTGAGGCCCAGCAGCGCGCCGCGCACGTCGGGGCGCCAGTGCGGCGCGCCGAGCCCGACGAACGCCGGCACCATCACCACGCCGCCCGCGTCGGGCACGCTGGCTGCGAGCTTCTCGCTCTCGGCGGCGCTCCTGAGGATCTCGAGTCCGTCGCGCAGCCACTGGAGCGCGGCGCCGGCGATGAAGACGCTGCCTTCGAGCGCGTAGGCGGGCTCGCCGCGCGCGCCGCAGGCCACGGTGGTGAGGAGGCCGGAGCGCGACGCCACCGGCTTCGCACCGGTGTGGAGCAGCAGGAAGCAGCCGGTGCCGTAGGTGTTCTTGGACTGCCCCGGGGCGACGCAGCCCTGCCCGAACAGCGCGGCCTGCTGGTCGCCGGCGACGCCGGCGATCGGGATGCTGTCGGGCAGGAGCCCGACACCGCGCGTCACGCCGAACGCGCCGCTCGAGGGTCGCACCTCGGGCAGCACGGCGCGCGGCACGCCGAAGCGCGCGAGCAGTGCATCGTCCCAGCGCCGGCGCCGGAGATCGAAGAGCAGCGTGCGCGAGGCGTTGGTGGGATCGGTGGCGTGCGTGGCGCCGCCCGTGAGCTTCCACAGCAGCCACGAATCCACCGTGCCGAACGCCAGCGCGCCGCGCCGCGCGCGCGCCGCGAGGCCGGCGCCGTGGCGGAGCATCCACTCGAGCTTGGTCGCCGAGAAGTAGGGGTCGGGCACCAGCCCGGTGCGCCGTCGCGCCTCGCGCTCGAAGCCCTCGCGCCTCAGCTCCTGGCAGCGTCCGGCCGTGCGCCGGTCCTGCCACACGATGGCGCGCATCACGGGCCGGCCGCTCTTGCGGTCCCACAGCAGCGTAGTCTCGCGCTGGTTCGTGATGCCGATGGCGGCGACCGCGGAGCCGTCGGCGCGCGCCGCGCGCAGGGCGGCGCGCACCGCGGCGCGCACGCTCTCCCAGATCTCGTCGCCGTCGTGCTCCACCCAGCCGGGGCGCGGGAAGTGCTGGGGCAGCTCGGCGTAGCCGCGCGCACGCACGCCGCCACGGCGGTCGAGCAGGAGCGCCGTGCTGCCGGTGGTGCCCTGGTCCACGGCAAGGATGAGCGAGCGCTTCATCGGGCCTCCTGCGGACGGCGGTCGAGCAGTAGAGCCGTGGTGCCGGTGGTGCCCTGGTCCACGGCGAGGACGAGCGAGCGCCTCATCGGGCCTCCAGTGCGCGGTGGAGGAGCGACTCCTCCTCACGCAGTGCTTCGTCGTAACTGCGGATCTCGTCTTGCGTTCGTGATTCGTCCCAGCCGAGCGTGCGCGCCATCGCCTCGGCGGCGGCCGGTGCCGCCGCGCGGCCGCGGTCTTCCTCGAGCCACAGCGCGGTGCGGCGGCGCATCACGTCCTCGAGCCGCCGCGCGAACTCCTCGCGCGCCGCGTGCGCGGCGAGCGCGGTGGCGCCGACGCGCGTCTCGAACGGCTCCGGGAGTGGCGCATCGTCGTCGTCCGGCTCCCAGCGTCCGCGCCCGAGCCGGCGCGCGGCGAGCGCGAGGGCGTCGCGCGCCATGACGCGGAAGGTGGTGTACTTGCCGCCCGCCACGGTGACCAGCGGGCCGTCCGCGAGGACGCGGTGCTCGCGCGGGGCGCGGCCCACCGCCTGCGCGCCGCGCAGCAGCGGGCGCACGCCGGCGCAGGCCGCGAGCGGGCGCTGCCCGGCGGCCGCCGGCAGGGCGCGCGCCAGCTCGCTCGACAGGTAGCGCACCTCCTCGAGCGTCGGGCGGAACGCCTCGGGCGGCGGGGGCGAGGGCACCTCGACCTCGGTGGTGCCCACCAGCGAGCGCCCGGCGAACGGCACCACGAAGAACGCGCGCCCGTCGGAACCCGCGATGAGCAGGAGCCCGTTCTCCTCGGTGAGCCGCGGGTAGACGAGGTGCGTGCCCCGCGACGGCCGGAGCAGCGGTGCCGGTTCGGGCCGGCCGGGGCTCAGCCCGCGCGCCAGCAGGGCGCGCACCTGGTCGGTCCACGGTCCCGCCGCGATCACCACGGCCCGCGCGACGAAGGAGCGCTCGCCGCCTTCCACCCGGTCGCGCGCGGTCAGCACGACCGCACCCCCGGTAGCGGGGCGCGCGCCGGTCACCTCGGTCCAGGTGTGGACCTGCGCGCCGTGTCGGGCGGCGTCGCGCGCCACCGCCACGGCGAGCCGCGCATCGTCCATCACCGCGTCGGCGTAGAGCCCCGCGCCGCGCAGGCCGCGCGGCTCGAGCGCGGGCTCCAGCGCGCGGGCCGCGCGCGCGCCCAGCCAGCCGTGGCGCTCGAAGCCGGAGCCGGTGGCGAGAGCGTCGTAGAGCCACAGGCCGAGGCGCAGCTTCCACGGCGGCACGCGCCCGCCGCGGTAGAGCGGGACCAGGAAGCGCGTCGGCTTCGCCAGCCCCGGCGCCATACGGCTCACCGCCGCCCGCTCGCGCAGCGCCTCGTGCACCAGCCCGATGCGCCCGTGCTCCAGGTAGCGCAGCCCGCCGTGGAGCATGTGGCTGGAGGCGCTGGATGCGCCCGACGCGAGGTCGGCGCGCTCGAGCACGGCGATCGAGAGGCCGTTGCGCGCAGCGAGCCGCGCGACCCCGAGCCCGGTGATGCCGCCGCCGATCACCAGCAGGTCGAGCGGCTCCACGGTCTTCAGCCCGCCGCTCCCGTGTCGCCCGGGTCGCCGAATGCGTCGCGGTAGTCGAGCAGCGCGGCCTCGATGACCGCGCGCGCGGCGGCCGCGCCGTAGACGCCGGCCAGCTCGGTGCGCGGCCGCGCGGGATGGTCCAGGTTCGGCGTCAAGCCTCCTCCGTGGTCGTTCAGCGCTGTGATGGTGTTCTGCTCCCTCAGTGTCCCGCGCCGGTGCCGGAAGCCGGGCGCGCCTTGCGGCCGGGCAGCGGTGCCGGCACCCGTTCCGCGCCCAGCGTCCAGCGGGTGAGCCAGTCCAGGTGCCACTGCTGCGTCGCGCGCTGGAGCCTGGGCTCGCGCGGGCCGTGCGGCTGGCGCGGCAGCAGCAGCAGGTCGGTGGGCACGCCCACGCGCTGGAGCGCGCCGTAGAACTCCCAGCCCTGCGAGGTCGGCACGCGGTCGTCGCTCTGTCCGTGCACCAGCGAGGTCGGGGTCTTCACCCGGTCCACGTGCAGCAGCGCCGAGTGCTCGACGTAGAACGCGGGGTCCTCCCACGGCCACGCCTTGAAGTACGACCTGGTGAACTCGGGGATGTCCGAGGTGAACGTCATCGAGATCTCGTCGGTCACGCCCGCGCCCACGACCGCGGCCTTGAAGCGGTCGGTCTTCGTCACGATGGTCGAGGTCATGAAGCCGCCGTAGGACCAGCCGCACACCGCGAGGCGGTCCTTGTCCGCGATGCCGCGCTCGATCATCGCGTCCACGCCCTTCATGGTGTCCTCGTAGTCCTTGCCGCCCCAGTCGCGGACGTTCGCGGCGCGGAACGCTTCGCCGTAGCCGCCGCTCCCGCGCGGGTTCGGCAGCAGGATCGCCCAGCCCTGCTGCGCGAACAGCGGCCACGGGTAGATGCGCGAGTTCACCGTGCAGGTGCTGGAGTGCGTGCCGGCCGGGCCGCCGTGCACGTTGAGGACGAGCGGCACGCGCCGGCCCGGCTTCCAGTCGGGCGGCGTGATCAGCAGGCCCTCGATGTCCCAGCCGTCGGCGCCCTTCCAGGTGACGGGCTGCTTCTTGAACGCGAGCTTCTCGCGTGCCACGGGATTCGCGTCGGTGACGCGCGCGGGCGTCCCGCCCGGGAAGTCCATGCGCCACACGTCGCGCGGGTGCTCGCTGTCCTCGCGCAGGAACGCGAGCGTGGCGCCGCGCGCGTCGAGTGAGGCGGCCGCGTTCAGCTCCGGCCCGCTGGTCAACGGCTGCACGGGCGCGCCGTCCACGAACGCGCGGAACAGGTGCTGCGCGGTGCGCTGCTGGGCCTGGAACAGGATCGAGCCCGCGTCGGGCGTCCACACGAAGCGCCCGCCGGCCAGCCCGCCCACCGACTCGTCGAACGAGGCGGTCAGGTTCTTCACCGGGCCCCCCGCGGCCGGCACCACGCACAGGAAGTCGTTTGTGTACCAGTCGTCGCCCCGCCCGTCCTGCGACTGGAAGGCGACCCACCGGCCATCCGGCGACCACGCGGGGTTGGCGTCGGAGCCCCGCAGCGTCACCAGCGGCACCGGGGTGCCGCCCGAGGCCGCGATGACATAGATGTCGGACTTGAACCGGTCGGGGATGAGCGGTGTGGGCTGGCCGGCGAAGGCGATGCGCCTTCCGTCGGGCGAGAGCGAGAAGCCCGACACGTGCAGGTCGCCGCTGGTGAGCTGCTTCGCCTTGCCGGACGCGACGTCCATCACCCACAGCCGGTTCCACGCGTACATCGAGCGCGGGGTCCAGGCGTCGTCCTTGTCCTTCTCCTTCTTCTTCCTTTCGTCGCTCTTCGGCTCCTTCGACAGGTAGGCGATGGTGGCGCCGTCGCGCGTCCACTCGAACGCCGACACCCCGCCCTTGGCGCCCGAGAGCAGCCAGGCCTCACCGCCGTCGGGGCGGATCAGCCAGATCTGGCGCTTGCCCTCGTCGGCAGAGTCGTCTGGCTTCACGCCGGGGCGCGGGCGCTCGGAGAGGAACGCGACGAGCTTCCCGTCCGGCGACCAGCGCGGGTTCTCGTCGGCCACCGGCGAACCGGTGAGGCGCCGGGCCTCGCCGCCGGAGACCGGCGCGAGCCACACGTCGGTCTGGTAGTCCGAGGAGTCGGCGTTCAGCTCCTGCACGACGCAGGCGATCCACCTGCCGTCGGGGGAGACCTGCGGATCGCTCACCACCTTGAGGGCGAGGATGTCGGCGATCGTCCAGGGCCGGGGCGCTGACCGCGCGCCCGGAGCGAGGACGGCGAGTGCCACGGCGACCAGCAGGACAGGGCGGAGCTTCACGGGAGCACCTCCGGTGGGGAGTCGTCGCGATCATCGGGGATGCGGAGCGGGGAGTGCGGGCAGCATAGCACCGGCATCCGGGGGCGCGGAACGCCGGGGTGGCGAGACAGTTGCCGGGGGGCCTTCCCCGTGCTATCCGTTCCGCTGCATCGAACCACCGAGCGACCACGGGACAGAACCCCTCACACGACGAGGCTCCCCGATGTTCTCCCTGTTCCCGAAGGACGAGAATTTCTTCGCCCTGTTCACCCGCCAGGCCGCCCTCGTGCGCCAGGGTTGCGAGCAGCTCCAGGAGATGATGGAGAAGTTCGACCGGCTCGAGGAGCGCGCGAAGTCGCTCAAGGACATCGAGCACCAGGGCGACCTGGTGGCGCACGAGCTGTTCGAGCGGCTCAACCGCACCTTCATCACGCCGCTCGAGCGCGACGACATCCACGACCTGGCGAGCGGGCTCGACGACGTGCTCGACGCGGTCGAGGCGATCGCGAGCCGCATCGTGCTGTTCAAGATCCAGAACACCACGCCTCAGGCCCGGGAGCTCACGCGCATCGTCACGGCGGCGGGCGTGCAGATCGAGCAGGCGGTGGACCACCTCAAGGACTTCAAGGGCCTGATGTCCTTCACCATCGAGATCAACCGCCTCGAGAACGAGGCCGATGGCCTCTCGCGCCAGGCGGTGGCGGACCTGTTCAACGGCAAGCACGACTTCCTCGACGTCATCCGCTGGAAGGAGATCTACGGCCGGCTCGAGAATGCGGCCGACCAGTGCGAGGACGTGGCGAACACGATCGAAGCGATCGTCCTCAAGAGCCGATGATCCCGCACCTGCCGCTCGGGATCGCCGCGATCATCCTGGTCGCGCTGGTCTTCGACTTCAGCAACGGCTTCCACGACGCCGCCAACTCCATCGCCACCGTGGTGAGCACGCGCGTGCTGACCCCGCGCTGGGCCGTGGTGTGGGCGGCGTTCTTCAACTTCGTCGCGTTCGCGGTGTTCGGCGTCCACGTGGCGAAGACCATCGCCAAGGGCACCGTGGACCCCGCGGCGGTCACGCCCGCGCTGGTGCTCGCGGCGCTGCTGGCCGCCGTGACGTGGAACCTGATCACCTGGTGGCTCGGGCTGCCGACGTCGTCCTCGCACGCGCTCATCGGAGGATTCGTGGGCGCGGCCGTGCTCGCGGCCGGGCCGAAGGCGGTGATCGTGGGGGGCCTGGTGAAGATCGCGGTCTTCATCGTGATCTCGCCGTTCCTCGGGCTGGTGCTCGGGTTCCTCAGCATGCTGGCGGTGATGTGGGGGTTCCGGCGCTCGACGCCGCGCAAGGTGGACAAGCGGTTCCGCCGGCTCCAGCTGGTCTCGGCCGCCGCGTTCAGCCTGGGACACGGCGCGAACGACGCGCAGAAGACCGCCGGCATCATCACCGCGCTGCTCTACTCCGCGGGGCTGATCGGCGGCGAATTCCACGTGCCGTTCTGGGTGATCCTGGCGAGCTACGGCGCGATCGGGCTCGGCACGCTCTCGGGCGGCTGGCGCATCGTCAAGACCATGGGCATGAACATCACGAAGCTCCAGCCGGTGGGCGGCTTCTGCGCCGAGACCGCCGGCGCGCTGGCGCTGTTCGGGGCGAGCGCGGCGGGCATCCCGGTCTCGACCACGCACACCATCACCGGCTCGATCGTGGGCGTGGGCGTGAGCGCCACGCAGAAGCTCTCGGCGGTGAAGTGGGGCGTGGCCGGCCGCATCGTGTGGGCCTGGATCCTCACCATGCCGGCGGCCGCCGTGATCGCGGCCGCGGTGTGGCTCGTGCTCCACGCAGCCGGCATGCGCTGAGGCCGCCCGCGCCGGCCACCGGCGCGTCGGGCCGTGGGCGGGGGCCGGCCACCGCCCGCGACTACCGCGGCGCCTGGTTCAGCGTCCAGTCCCAGGGGATGTAGCGCGTGACGCGCGCGACCTTCTTCCGCAGCATCCCGTCCCTGACCGCGGGCGGCGCGTGGTCCGCGATGAACCGCAGCATCTCGTCGAGCGGCTTGAAGTCCCACGCGTACCACTCGAAGATCTCGCTCGCCTCGAGGGCGCCGGTGGCCTCGTTCCAGCGCAGGTGCCGCGGGCTCGCCAGCGCGTCGCGCACCGCGCGGTCGAGCTGCGCGTCCAGCGAGTCGGGCAGGTAGGCGCGCGGCGAGAGCGGCGGGCAGCCCGCCGCGGCGCAGACCAGCGCGAAGTGCGCGCGCGGGTCCATCGCCCAGCGCGAGGGCGGCTGTGCGGACTTCTGCCGCCACGGGAACACGAACGCCTCCTCGAAGGCGTTCAGCGAGTACTTCTTCCCCGCGATCTCGGCCACCGGCCGCTCGAAGAACGTGCCCGCCGAGTCGCCCATGTCGCGGACACTGCGGTACCGGGCGCCGCCGGGGTGCCGCAGGAACTCCATCACGCTCTCGATCACCAGGAAGTCGTAGGCGTCGATCGCCCACGCCAGCCGCGCGCGGTCGTCCAGCTTCGCGGGCGGCACCGAGAGCAGCTCGGCACGGACGCGCGCCAGCCGCTCCCGCCCGTCGCGCGCTGTGGCGAGCCGCGCGTAGGCGAAGCGCGTCTCGAGCGGCGCGCCCCTTGCCGAGGTGACGACCAGGTAGTCACGCAGCAGCTTCTGCCAGCCGTCGGACGAGGGCAGCGGCTGCGTGGCCGCGCCCGCCGCGCGCGCCGCGAGCGCGAGCAGAAGACCGGCCAGGATGGCGAGGCGCGCCGTCATCGCGCCTCCGGCTGGAGCGCGGAGGCTCGCGCCGCGAGCGTGGGCGACAGCCCGGTCAGGATGGCGAGGCGGGCCGTCATCGCCCCTCCGGCTGGGGCTTGAGCGCGCGCTCCATCGCGTGCGCCATCGCGGGCTGGGCCACGGCCTGCGCCGGCTCCTCCACCCGCGCCGGCGTCATGCCCGCCACCGGCAGCACCGGCTCGGCGGTCACGAACGTGTTGTAGTCGGGCTCGCCCGAGACCGGATCGAAGGCGCGCGGGATCAGCACGTTGACCTCGGGCCAGTAGGCCTGCAGGCAGCGCTCCTTCATGGGCGCGAGGCGCGCCACGCCGACCCACGTCCCGACCTCGGAGGTGAGCAGCAGCTCGGCGCCCGCGCGCGCACCGACGCGCGCGGCGTCGGCCGGGCTGATGAGCACGTCGCGCCGGGTCGCGCCGCCCATCAGGTGATCGCGCCCGCCGTGGCTCATGCTGTTGAACTGTCTCCCGCGCCGGGTAGTGAGGTAGAACTTCCCGGGCGGCACCTCGACGCGCGGCAGCGGCACGCAGGCGAAGCGCGCACGGCCGCCGGGCATGCGGCTGAAACCGTCGGTGAAGAGCCGCTCGCCGCCCCACTGCACTCACTGGCCCGCGCGCTCGAGCTGCTCGACGCCGCCGTAGAGCGGCATGGCGCGCGCCATCTCCGCGCGGATCTCGCGCGGCTCCCGCCACGCCAGCAGCGGCGCGAGCCCGGACCGCGCGGCCACCGCGACCTCGACCGGGATCTTCCACTCGGGGTGCGCCTCGGCGATGCGCGGCCCCGGGATCTCGGGCGTGAAGCGGATGCGCCGCTCGGTGCTGGTCGCGGTGCCGCCGCCCGGCGTCTCGTAGCGGGTCTGCGCCGGCAGCAGGATCACGGTGCGCCCGGGGAGCAGCGACGAGGTGTTCAGGACGATGTCCTGGTGCACCCGCAGCTTCACGCGCGCCAGCGCGTCCGCCATGTAGGCGCGGTCGGGCATGGTCTCGAGCAGGTTGCCGCCCAGCGAGTAGAGGAAGTCCACCTCGCCGCGGTGCGCGGCCTCGAGCAGCTGCAGCGTGCGGTGTCCCTTCCACGCCGGGATCGGCGCGCCCCACAGCTCCTCGAAGCGGCGGCGGTCCGGCTCGCTCGCCACCTCGAAGCCGCCCGGCAGCTTCTCCGGGTCCACGCCGCACTCGCCGCCGCCCTGCACGCCCGAGTGGCCGCGGATCGGCATGATCCCGCACTTCTCGCGCCCCAGCATGCCGCGCGCGAGCGCCAGGTTGACCAGCGCCTTCACGTTGTCCACGCCGAAGCGATGCTGGGTGAGCCCCATCGAGTAGACGAACACGCAGGTGCGCGCCTTCGCGTACCACTCGGCGAAGCGCAGCATGTCGGCGCGCGCGAGGCCCGCGGCCTTCTCCAGCTCGGGCCACGCCAGCGACTCGACGTGAGCCCTCACCTCGTCGAAGCCGGCCGTGCGCCCGGCGACGAACTCGCGGTCCCACCAGTCCCGCTCGAGCAGGTGCTTGAGCACGCCGTTCATGAACGCGATGTCGCCGCCCACCGCGACCTGGAAGAAGTCGTCCATGAGCCTGGTGCCGAACAGGGCGCTGCGGACGTCGCTCGGCACCCAGTAGCGCTCGAGCGCCGGCTCGCGCATCGGGTTCACCACCAGGATGCGCGTGCCCCGGCGCTTCGCGTAGGTGAGGTACTTGGTCGTGACCGGCTGGTTGTTCGAGAGGTGCGAGCCCATGATCACCACCAGGTCGCTGCCGATCATGTCCTTGAGCGAGCAGGTGGGCGCCGGCACGCCGAGCGTGTCCTTGAGTCCCAGCACGCTGGCCGCGTGGCAGAGCCGCGCGCACAGGTCCACGTGGTTGCTGCCCAGCAGCCGCGCCGCCTTCTGGAACGCGTAGTAGGTCTCGTTGACGATCCCGCGCGAGGTGGCGAAGAAACCCATGCGCTCGCCCGGCACGCCGCTCAGCGCCTCGCCGATGATGCCGAGCGCCTCGTCCCACGAGAGGCGGTGGAGCGTGTCGCTCCCCGCGCGGTGGACCAGCGGGAAGGGCAGCCGCCCGAGCCGGTGCAGCTCCTCGTTCGACAGCGCGCGCAGCGCCCCGAGGTCGCTCAGGCGCTCCTCGGGCGCGGGGCCCATGGTGTTCAGGCGGAGGAGCTTCAGGCGCGTCATGCACAGGTGGACGCCGGTGATGACGTCGTCCCGGAGGCCGCGCGGCCCGAGCGAACAGCCGTCGCAGACGCCGCGGGTGAGGATGCGCCACGCGTACGGCAGGTTGTCCCGGTTCTCCCACGCCACCTGGATCATCTCGAGGAACGGACGCGGTCGCGGATGACGCCGCGGGCCGAAGGGGACCAGGTCCCGGCTGCGGAAACGGCCTCCGCTGGAATCGAGGGGGGAGGGTCGCATGCGGGCGACAGGGTAGAACGGAACGTCCGGGCATCCAAGGGGTGACCGTGGCCGGGCGCCACCGTCTTCCTTGCAGGGCAGGCCAACGGCCGGTGGAGTCTGTTGGCTCCGCGGTCAGGCAACGTGACCATGGGCCGCCGGGAGGGGAAGAACGACGCGCCCCTGCCGGCGCAGCTTCTATTCCGGCTCTTCCGGGAATCGTCTGTGCACGGAGAGCAGCTCTGAGCGCAACCTCGCTTCGGTGGCGTTGCCCGGACCGGCCGCCCCGCCCTCCCGCGGTCCGCTCAGGCGGGTCACGTCGGCGCCGGAAGACTGCTCGCGGCTCGGGCGAGAGGAGCCTTCGCGAAGCAGGACAGCGCGACGCGCACCCGCTCCTCGAGGGGGGCGTCGGGAACGGACTGGCACCGTGCGGCGGCCCGACGCGCCTCGTCGGCGCGGAACCCGAGCCCTCGCAGCCAGGGGATTACCTCCGCTGCGGCTGCACGAGCGCGAGCCTCCTCCGCCGCGGCCCGCGTGCGTGCCGCCGCCGCTTCGCGAGCCGCCTCGCGCTTGTGGCTCATGAAGCCGGCTCCGAAGGTGCACTCGGCGGCATACTGGTTGTGGGCCCGGCAGCGCAGGCGCATCCGCTCCGCCGTCGCCTCCCCGCCGCGCGAGACCGGGTCCGCGTGGTCGAACTCGAGCCGGGTGCGCGCCGGGCAGCGGCGCCCGGCCTCGCTGACGAACGTGCACCGGCCGCCATCGCGCTCCCAGACCGCGCGCTTGACGTGGGCGGGGATGTGGCGCGGGTTCGCGCTCGAGCGCCGGGTCCGGGGGCGGGGCTTCGCAGTCGCCGCGAACTTGCGCCGCTCGAGCTGGCCGATGAGGGCGTCCAGGGCGCGGTCCAGGACCTCGGCGAGCTCCCCCGCGGGGAGCTGGTGGCCGAGCAGCGCCTGGGCGTAGCGCAGCTTCTCGTGCGTGGCCTGGCCGATGGTGAGCTGGAGCGCGAAGCGCCCGGGCGACAGCGGCGTCACTTTCGGTCTCTGGGCCGGCGCCTCGACGACGGTGCGTTGCTCAACTGGCCCCGGGGCCAGTTGCCCGGTCGACGCCGGGGCCTCGATCCGCCCCGGGGCGGGTGGCGCGCTCGGCAGCGTCCTCGCCAACGGCGGCGCGAGGACCTCGACCCGCTCGGGCAGGTCCGGCCGCGGGAAGCGCTCGGCCAGCAGCCGCTCGATCCCGGCCTTGCTCTTGCGGGTGGCGGCGGCGGCCAGCAACTCCTCCACGTTCTCCGGCGTCAGGTGCGGGGCCAGCAGGACCACCGCGCTGAGATGCACCCGCCCCTCGGCCACCGCGGCGAAGACGGCAGGGCAGCGGTAGGCGATGCGCGCGGCGCGGATGCGTTTGAAGGCCGCGTCCTCGGAGAAGCCCAGCTCGTGGACGCAATACGAGTACATCGAAGGATGGGCGGCGGGCAGGTAGAGCCTCCGGGCATCCACTTCGGCCAGGTGGGCGAGCAACGCGGCGGTGGTGGCGCGCTCCCGGGCGACCAGTGCCGCCAGATCGTGCAGCAGCACCGGATCGGGGAGGTGGGAAAGGGAGTAGCTGCTCACGGGCGTGACTCCGCGGGGGCGGGTTCGCGGGCGCGAGGGCCCCTCTTTCATAGCACGCCCGTTTCCGGCGTTCCTGGAGCCTCGCACGCGGGCGGAACCGGAGCCTCACGAGATCTTTCTGGTCCCGGACCCGCCGGGGCCGGCGGCAGGCATCCGGCGCAGTCTGGCGAGCGGCTGCGCCGGGCAGGGACGAGGCGAGGGCGAGCGCTCTCGCACGCTTGTCAAGCGAATTCTCGGGTGCTCTCGGCGATCCGTGCCGGCGCGCCGGCGCGCCACTCACCCCGGGACGTGTGGATACCGCGCGAGGTGGCGGCTCGTGAACGCCGGCGGCCGAAACACCGGCGACGTGCTGAATGCACCGACACGATTCCCCGAAGCGCCTCGATTCCAATCACGGGGGACCGGGTCAGGTCCGGAACCTGTTACCCAGTCGAGCGGGCGCGGATCCCGGGACCCCGGGATGATTGGAAGAAAGATGCGCCCTCGTAGCCGGGCGCAGCCGACGTTTTTCGATCGCGCGGCGAAACTTGCCGGTCCGAACTCGCCATAGGGAGGCGCGGTGTCTCCATGGGCGGCCCCGAGTGATCGGGCGATCGCTGCGCCCCCGTTGCTCGAGATGGAGACGGGGCAGCCTCGTCGGGTCCTCGTCGAGGGCTTTTCAAAGCCCGAACGACCGGATAGGCTGCGCGCGGCGTTCCACCCGCCGGAGGCCACACCCCGTGTCCACCGAAGCCGACACCTGCCGCCAGTTCGTCCTGCCCGCGCTCTACGCGGCCGGGTGGAACGACGACCAGATCCGCGAGCAGCGGATGATCACGGCAGGCCGGATCATCGTTCGGGGCAGCCGCGTCACCCGCGGCCCCCAGAAGCGCCCAGACTACCTTCTGCGCTACCGGCGTGACCACCCGATCGCGATCGTGGAGGCCAAGGCCGAGCACCGGCTTCCCGCCGACGGGCTTCAGCAGGCGAAGGACTACGCGCGGACGATCGGCGTGCCGTTCGCCTATTCCACCAACGGCCGGGGCATCGTCGAGTTCGACTTCCTGACCGGGGTGGAGCGAACGCTCGATGCCTATCCCTCGCCCGAGGATCTCTGGCAGCGCCACTGCCGCGCGCAGGGGCTCGATGATCCGGTGCGGGTCGAGCAGGTCCTGACGCCCGGCTTCCGCTCGGGCGACTGGGAGCCGCGCTACTACCAGGAGATCGCCATCAACCGCGCGGTGCAGGCCATCCTGCAAGGCCGCCGACGCGTGCTTCTCACGATGGCGACCGGGACGGGCAAGACCGCCGTCGCGTTCCAGGTCTGCTGGCGCCTGTGGAACGCGCGCTGGAACCGCAGCGGGCAGGCGCGGCGGCCGCGCATGCTCTACCTCGCCGACCGCAACATCCTGGTGGATGACCCCAAGGACAAGACCTTCGCGCCGCTCGGCGACGCGCGCTGGAAGATCCAGGGTCGGGCGGTCAAGAGCCGCGAGATGTACTTCGCGACCTACCAGGCCATCGCGCGCGACGAGCGCCGCCCCGGGCTGTATCGCGCGTATGCGCCGGACTTCTTCGACCTCGTCATCGTGGACGAGTGCCACCGCGGCAGCGCCGCCGACGAGAGCAACTGGCGTGAGATCCTCGAGTACTTCGAGCCCGCCTACCAGCTCGGCATGACCGCGACGCCGCTGTGCGAGGACAACCGAAACACCTACGAGTACTTCGGCAACCCGATCTACTCCTACAGCCTCAGGCAGGGCATCGAGGATGGTTTCCTGGCGCCGTACCGGGTGCACCGGATCGTGACCGAGGTGGACGCGACCGGCTACCGGCCCGCGGCGGGCGAGCGCGATCTCCGGGGGCGCGAGATCCCGGATCAGACCTACGAGACGCCGGACTTCGAGCGCACGCTCTCGCACGCGGGGCGCACGCGCGCCATCGCGCGCCACCTGACGAACTACCTCGCGCAGACCGACCGCTCCGCCAAGACCATCGTGTTCTGCGTGGACCAGGATCACGCCGAGGCGATGCGCAGCGCAATCGCGCGGCTCAACGCCGACCTGATGCGCGTGCACCACGACTACGTCTGCCGCGTGGTCTCGGACGAAGGCGCGGTCGGCCGCGGCCATCTGAGCGACTTCCAGGACGTGGAGTCGGAGTCGCCGGTCATCCTCACGACCTCGCAGATGCTCTCGACCGGCGTGGACGCCCCGATGGTCAAGAACGTCGCGCTCGCCCGTACGGTCAACTCGATGACCGAGTTCAAGCAGATCATCGGCCGCGGCACGCGCGTGCGTGACGACTACGGCAAGTACTACTTCACCATCTTGGACTACACCGGCAGCGCAACGCGGCACTTCGCCGACCCCGAGTTCGACGGCCAGCCGGCGCTCATCACCGAGGAACGGGTGGACGGCGAGGGCCACCGCACGGGCGCGCCGATCGAGGAGACTCCAGAGCAGGAAGGCGAAGACCGGGAAGAGGTCGTGATCGAGACCGGCGTTCCGCAGATTCCGCAGGACGAGGCCGCCGCGCCCCGGCGCAAGTACTACGTTGATGGTGGAGCGGTCGAGATCGCGGCGAGCGTGGTGTACGAGCTCGACCCGCAGGGCGGCGTGCTGCGCGTGGTGCGGCTCACCGACTACACGCAACAGAAGGTGCGCGAGCTGTTCCCGACGGCTGCGGCGCTGCGCGACAAGTGGTCGCGCGCGGACGAGCGCCAGGCGGTGATCGAGGCGCTCGAGCAGCGCGGCGTGGACCTCGACCACCTGCGTGAAGCCACCCACCAGCCGGACGCCGATCCGTTCGACCTGCTGTGCCACGTGGTCTACAGCGCGCCCATCCGCACCCGCCGGGAGCGCGCCGACCGGCTGCGCAAGGAGCACCGGGAGTTCTTCGAGCGCTTCGCGCCCGAGGCCCGCGAGATCCTGCAGGAAGTGCTCGAGAAGTACGCCGACCACGGCGTCGCCCAGCTCACCGACCCCAAGATCCTCCAGGTCGAGCCACTCTCGCGGCACGGCAACCTGCTGGAGATTGCCGGACGGTTCGGCGGGCCGACCCGCCTCCGGGACGCTCTCGAGGAGTTGCAGAGGCTGCTCTACGCGGCCTGAGCCCGGCTCCGGGGCGCTCGAGAAGAGCCGGAGGGGCTGCTCTGCCAGGCCCGAGCTAGGCTCCTCCGCCAGCGCCATCCATACGCACAAACCTTAACTTGAGACTAAGGTTCTTGCTGCCGATGACATGACTGTTGCAAAAACCTTCTCATCAAGTTAAGGTCTATGCGCCATGAAGAGGAACCCGAAGGACATGGAGCGGGCTCTCCGGACCATCGCGTCCGGGCAGGCAGGCTATTTCACGTCGGCTCAGGCCAAGTCGGTGGGCTACGACTACCCGCAGCAGCACTTCCACCGCCAGCGCGGGAACTGGGAGCAGCTTGGGCGCGGTATCTTCCGCTTCCCCGACTTCCCCGGCTCGCCGTTCGAGCACTACGTGCTCTGGCAGCTCTGGAGCCGCAATCGCAGCGGACGCATCCAGGCCGTGGCCTCGCACGAGACGGCCTGCGTGATCTACGACATCAGCGACCTGATGCCCGCGAAGATGCACTTCACCGTGCCCCCCACATTTCGCAAGCAGCCCCCGGTAGGCCTGGTCATGCACCGAGCCGTGCTGGACCCGAAGGAGATCACCGAACGTGAGGGCGTGCTGGTCACGACGCCGATACGGACGATCAGAGACATCGCCTGCAGTTCGGTAAGCGTAGAACACCTCGAGGGCGCCATTCGAGATGCACTGGAACATGGACTCGTCACTCGCAGGGCCCTTCTCGAGGTTGGCCTGCCCCACGACGCCCGCGAACGAGTGCTCACTGCGCTGCTCGCTCTCGGTGAGCGTGTGGCATGACCGCGAGGGAAGGGGGTTACCAGACACCGCGGGCGTTCGCGCAGGCTCTTGACGCCCGTCTGAGGAATCGCTCCCGTGCCGGGTCGGACGACCTCGTCCGCTTCCGCCGCCTTGTTGCCTTCGATCGCCTTCTCGCACGGCTGTTCCATGGGGAAGATGGTGCTTGCTGGCTGGTGAAAGGCGGCTATGCGCTCGAAGTCCGCTACGGGTTCGGGGCTCGATCAACGAGGGACATGGACCTGGCTGTGACTCGACTTGGCGAGGTCGAGTCGTCTCGCGAATCCGCCGAGGTTGTGCATCAACGCCTGCTTGATGCCGCGGCGAGAGATCTCAAGGACTTCTTCGACTTCGATGTCAGCAAGCCCAACCGAGTGCTCATGGGCGTGCCCGAGCGTGGCCTCGGATTCCCGGTTGCCGCGTGGCTCGACGGGCGCGTCTTCCAGTCCTTCGCGGTTGACGTGGTGCAGGACGATCCTGTCACTGGTGAGCCGGAATGGAAGAGTGGCCAGGACCTTCTCGACTTCGCCGGTATTCCGCCGGCCCGCTTCCGCGTCGTATCCCGCGAGCAGCACTTCGCCGAGAAGCTCCACGCGTACGTGCGCCCGCGGGCGAGCGCCGTGCGCACGAGGGTGAAGGACCTCGTCGACCTTGTGCTGTTTGTCGAGCGTGGGCTGCCGGAGCCTCGTCGGTTGGCGCCTGCGGTCCGAACGACATTCGCCCAAGCGTCACCGTTCAAGGTTGAGCCCGACTTCCCTCGTCCGCCGGCGGATTGGGCGCGCCCGTACGAAGCCCTGGTTCTGGAAACCGGCGTGACCGCGACGACACTCGATGACGCATACCGCTTGCTCAGCCAGCTCTGGCAGAGCCTCGATCTGACGTGAAACCGCAAGGAAGGAATACGCTCCCATGACCCCACGCGCACCCCGCGCCGCCGCGCCGCCCGCCACCACCGCGCAACGGCTCTCGGCCATCGTCAAGTCGTGCCGCGACATCATGCGCAAGGACCGCGGGCTCAACGGCGACGTGGACCGCCTGCCCATGCTCACGTGGGTCATGTTCCTCAAGTTCCTCGACGACTTGGAGGAGGTCCACCGCGTCGAGGCCGAGCTGGCGGGCAAGCGCTACCGGCCGGCGATCGAGCCGCCCTACCGCTGGCGCGACTGGGCGGGAAAGGAGGACGGCATCACCGGCGAGGAGCTGCTGACCTTCATCAACGGCCAGGAGGTGAAGCTCCCGGGCGGCAAGCGTGGCCCGGGGCTCTTCGCCTACCTGCGCTCGCTGCAGGGGAGCGAGCGCGGCGACCGGCGCGACGTGGTGCGCACCGTGTTCCAGGGCACCCACAACCGGATGCTCAACGGCTACCTGCTGCGCGAGATCCTCGACAAGGTGAATGGCATCCACTTCGGCTCGACCGACGAGATCAACACGCTCTCGCATCTCTACGAGTCGCTGCTGCGCGAGATGCGCGACGCGGCCGGAGACTCGGGCGAGTTCTACACCCCGCGGCCGGTGGTGCGGCTGATCGTGGAGTTGATTGACCCGAGGCTCGGCGAGGCCGTTCTCGACCCGGCCTGCGGGACCGGCGGGTTCCTGGTCCAGGCCTACGAGCACATGAAGACGCAGTGCAAGAAGGCCGAGGACATCCGCCGGCTCCAGCGCGGCAGCCTGTTCGGCGTCGAAGCCAAGCCGCTGCCCTACCTGCTGGCGCAGATGAACCTGACGCTCCACGGGCTCGAGGCGCCCGAGATTGATTCCGGCAACGCGCTGCGCTTTCCGCTCCACGAGATCGGCGACCGCGACCGCGTGGACGTGATCATGACCAACCCGCCCTTCGGCGGCGAGGAGGAGCGCGGCATTCTCGCCAACTTCCCGGAGGACCGCCGCACCACCGAGACCGCGTTGCTGTTCCTGCAGCTCATCATGCGCAAGCTGCGACGGCCTGGAGCGGGAGGGAAGGTGGGTGGCCGGGCCGGCGTCGTGGTGCCGAACGGCGCGCTGTTCGGCGACGGCGTGAGCGCCCGCATCAAGGAGGACCTGCTCAAGAGCTTCAACCTCCACACCGTCGTCCGCCTGCCGAACGGTGTGTTTGCCCCCTACACCAGCATCCCGACCAACCTGCTGTTCTTCGACCGTTCCGGGCCAACCGGCGAGATCTGGTACTACGAGCAGCCGCTGCCCGAGGGCCGCAAGCAGTACACCAAAACCAAGCCGCTCCAGTTCGAGGAGCTCGCCGACCTCGTCGCGTGGTGGAACAAGCGCGAGGAGAACGAGCGCGCGTGGAAGGTCAGGGCGAGCGACGTGCTGAAGTACGACCCGCAGGGTCAACTGATCTCGGTGAACCTCGACCTCAAGAACCCGAGCGCCCAGAACACGCTGGAGCACCTGCCGCCCGAGCAGCTCGTCGAGAGCATCCTCGAGAAAGAGCGCCGGATCATCGAGCTGATGGAGGAGATCAAGCAGGTGCTGGCGGAGGCGGAGAAGTGAGCGTGAAGTGGCCGATGGTGCGGCTGGGGGAGGTGCTCACGCTTGACGTGGATGCAGTCGCGGTGGTTCCGACTGACGTCTACCCGATGGCTGGCGTTTACAGCTTCGGCCGAGGGCTCTTCCACCGAAGTCCGCTGCTTGGCGCCGAGACGACGTACCCGCGACTTCACAGGCTGCGCACGGGGCAGATCGTTCTCAGCCAGTTGAAGGCTTGGGAAGGAGCCATTGCAAGGGTAACGGACGCTTTCGATGGGAACTTCCTTTCTCCTCAGTTCCCGACGTTCAGGCCGAGACGCGGCAGAGCAGACGCGACCTACGTCGAGTGGTATTGCAGGTTGCCAGCACTGTGGGCCGCGCTACAGCGGGGGGCCCGGGGAATGGGCGCGCGTCGAGATTCAGTTTCTCCCGAACGCTTCCTTGACGTCGAGTTGCCGCTCCCGCCACTGCCCGAGCAGAGGCGAATCGTCGCGACCGTTGAGAGCGCCGCGCGCCTCATCGATCGATGCCGAGACGAGCGCGCCACTGCCGGGCGGCAGCTCGAAGGTCTCCTCTTGGGTGCCTATTCGCGTCTGATCGAGGGCGCCGAGCGCTGCCCGATGCGTGGGATCGCACCAGTGGTCCGCCGCCCGGTGGAAGTGCATCCAGACAGGCGCTACCTCGAGATCGGGACCCGCAGCTTCGGTCGCGGTCTCTTCCGCAAGCCGCCAGTCGATGGGCTGGTCTTGGGAGACAAGCGGGTGTACACGATCCGACGAGGCGATCTGATCTTCATGAACGTGTTCGCGTGGGAGGGCGCGGTCGCAGTGGCGAGCGATGCGGAGGATGGGCTGATCGGCTCGCATCGCTACATCACCTGCGTTCCTGAGCCGCATACTGCTCTGTCGCAGTTCCTCTGCTTTCACTTCCTGACCCCACGCGGGTTGAGCGAGCTGGGGGAGGCTTCGCCGGGAGGAGCAGGGCGCAATCGAACGCTCGGTGTCGAGAAGCTTGAGAGGATCGAAGTTCCTGTACCTCACCTCGATCGACAGAAGATGTTCGTCGAGCTGATGATGCAGGTTGAGCACGTGCGCAGCCTCCACGAGGATTGCTCAGCGCTAGCCCAGGGGCTGATGAAGTCGCACGTTCATCGCTTGCTCGGAGCGGAAACTGAAGTGCCCGGAGCCTCCTCATGAACTACCGCCATCTCGGGAGCATCGGACTCAAGGTTTCGGAGATCTGGCTCGGCTCGTGGACCACCCACGCAGGGCGCATGGTCACCTTCCGGCGCGAGCCCGCGTCCGCACCGAGCCACGGCGAATCCTCCGTAAGTCCGCGCCCGTGACCTTCCGGCAGCCGGGGGGTGGCGCTACACTGCCGGGCGTCTTGGCGGGACTGGAAGCGGCCCGCCGGACCGACCAGCGAGAATGATCTGGGTCCGCAGTGAACCACGCCACGTGAGCACGACCGCGCATCGCGCGTTCGCCCTGCTGCTGCTCGCCGGACTCGCCGCGGCGGGCATCCCGGCGCTGCGCATGGACGCGGGACGCGCCGGCGCCGCTCTGCACGGCGAGCCGGCGATCGCTGATCCCGAGGTGCGCGAGCTGGTGCGGCTCGTGAACGAGCGCCGCGTCCGGATTGGATGCCCGCCGCTCGCCTGGGACGCGCGTCTCGCCCGGGTCGCGGAGAAGCACAGTGCCGACATGGCCGGCAGGAGGTTCTTCTCCCACGTGAATCCCGACGGCGATGACTCCTTCGACCGGATCCAGGACTCGATGATCGAGTTCCATTCCGCCGGGGAGAACATCGCCGCCGGGCAGGGGACGGCGCGCGAGGTCCTCGCGGCCTGGATGAAGAGCCGTCGCCACCGCGCCAACCTCGAGAACTGCCTGTACACCCATCACGGCATCGGCCGCATCCAGAACCGCTGGACGCACGTGTTCGTCCAGCTCTCGGCCACGTCGCCGTGACGCCCGCATGCTGGCGAATGGCCCCGGGAGGAGCCCGTTCATGAACTACCGCCGTCTCGGCAGCGCCGGTCTCAAGGTCTCGGAGGTCTCGCTCGGCTCGTGGACCACCTACGGGGGCACGGTCGGCGAGGCCGACGCCGTGCGCATCATCCACCGCGCGTTCGACCTGGGGGTCAACCTGTTCGACACCGCCGACGTCTACGTGCGCGGCGCGGCCGAGACGGTGCTGGGGCGGGCGCTCCGGGACCTGCCGCGCGAGCAGGTGGTGGTGGCGACCAAGGTGATGGGGCGGGTGTGGGAGGGCCCGCTGGGGGCGGGGCTCTCGCGCAAGCACATCTTCGACGCCATGGACCAGAGCCTCAGGCGTCTCGGCGTGGACTACGTGGACCTCTACCAGGCGCACGCGCCGGATAAGGACACGCCGATCGAGGAGACGCTGCGCGCCTTCGAGGACCTGGTGCGCGCCGGCAAGGCGCGCTACGTCGGGTTCTCGAACTTCGACCACCACGCGCCGCTGGCGCAGAAGGCGGTGGCGTACCAGAAGGCGCGCGGCTGGGACCCGTTCGTGTCGAGCCAGCCGCGCTGGAACCTGCTCGACCGCCGCGTCGAAGCGGAGCACGCGGCCTTCTGCCGCCGCGCCGGGATCGGGCTCATCGCTTACTCGCCGCTCGCGCAGGGCGTGCTCACCAACAAGTACGCGGGCGGCGCAAGACCGGAGGGGAGCCGCGTCACGGGGGCGTTCGCGAATTTCCTGTCCTCGGAGAAGGCGCTGACCCCTGAGAACATCGCGGCGGCCGAGCGCTTCGCCGCGTGGTGCGCGAAGTCGGGCGCCGGCACCCCGGCGCAGGTCGCGATCGCGTGGGTGCTCCGCCACCCCGAGGTCTCGAGCGCCATCATCGGCGCCACCTCGGCCGCCCAGCTCGAGGAGAACCTGGGGGCGACCGAGGTGAAGCTCGACGCCGCGGCGTGGCGGGCGGTCGAGCGCGCGATCGCGGGGCGCGCGATACGGAAGAGAACGCGCGCGGAGGCGGCGCGCAGGCCGAAGGCGAAGAAGTCGGCGAAGCGGCGTCGCTGACGCGGCGCACGCGCCACCGCCGCCACGCACCCCTCACGTCGCGCGCCGAACCCGCCGCTCACGCGTCGTGCGGGCCTTCGGGGAGCGTGAACCAGAAGGTCGTGCCGCGGCCGGGCTCGGAGTCGAACCCGATCGTCCCGCCGTGGCGCTCGACGATGGTGCGGCAGATCGCGAGCCCGATGCCGGAGCCGCGCCCGTCGGCGCCGGCGCGCGCCCGCGGCAGCAGCTGGAGCACGCGCTCGCCCAGCCCGGGCGGGATGCCCGGGCCGTTGTCGCGCACGCGGAAGCGCCAGGCGCCACCCTCGCGCCCGGCCGTGACGCACACCTCGGGCGCGGCGCTGCCGCGGTAGCGGATGGCGTTCGCGATCAGGTTCTGGAAGAGCTGGACGAGCTGCCCGGAATCGGCGGTCACCTCGGGCAGCGGCCCGCGCGTGATCCGCGCGCCGCTCGCCTCAATGTCGGCCCTCAGGCTCGCGAGCGCGGCGTCGAGCACGGCGCCGCAGTCGGTCGCCACGAACGCGCTGCCGCCCGAGCCCGCGCGCGAGTAGGCGAGCAGTTCGTCGAGCAGCCCCTGCATGCGCGCCACGGCGTCGAGGATGCCGGCAGCGGAAGCCTCGAGCTCCACGTCGGCGCGTCCATCCCGTCGCTCCGCGAGCCGGCGCGCCGCCGCCTCGATGGCCCGCAGCGGCTCGCGCAGGTCGCGCGAGGCCACGTGCGTGAACACTTCGAGCTCGGCGTGCGCGCGCGCCAGCTCCTGCGACTGGCGCGCCAGCGCCTCTTCGGCGCGGCGGCGCTCGGTGATGTCGCGCGTGACCTTGGAGAAGCCGCGCAGCTCGCCGCTCTCGTGGTGCAGCGCGGTGATCACCACGTCGGCCCAGAAGCGCGTCCCGTCCTTGCGCACGCGCCAGCCGCGGTCCTCGTAGCGCTCCTCGGTGGCGGCGACCTCCAGCTCCTGCTCGGGCTTGCCGCGCTCGACGTCCTCGGGCGTGTGGAAGCGCGCGAACGGCTGGCCGAGGATCTCCTCGGCGGTGTAGCCGTGGATGCGCTCGGCGCCCGGGTTCCAGCTCACCACGCGTCCGTCGGGGTCGAGCATCACGATGGCGTAGTCCTCGCCGCCCTCGACCAGCAGCCGGAAGCGCTCCTCGCTCTCGCGCAGCGCGTGCTCGGCGCGCTCCTTCTCGGCGCGGCGGCGCTTCTCCTCGAGCGCGCGCGCCACCGCCTGGCCGAGGCGCATCAGGCGGTCCTTGGGCACGTGGTCGGCGGCGCCGAGCCTCATGCACGCCACCGCGGCCTCCTCGCTGATCGCACCGCTCACGATCAGGAACGGGATGTCGAGGCCGCGCACCTCGAGGTGGTAGAGCGCGCTCAGCGCATCGAACCCCGGCAGGCGGTAATCGGCGAGGATCACGTCGGGGCCCGGGTCGAGGCGGGCGAGGTAGTCGGCCTCGGTGTCCACGCGGGCCCACGACGGCGCGTAGCCGGCGCGCCGCAGCTCGTGGACCATCAGCTCGGCGTCGGCCGGGACGTCCTCGACGATGAGGACGCGGAGCGGCTCGGGCGTGGCGCCGCGGGCCGCGCCGTGCGCGGGCTGCTGCGAGCTCCTCATGCGGCGGCTCCGGTCCTGCCGCCGGCGGCGGGCGTGCGCTCGAACGGCAGCCCGCGGAGCCCCAGCGTGCGGACGGCCTCGAGGAACTGCCCGAGGTCCACCGGCTTGACGATGTAGCCGGCCACCCCGAGCTGGCGGCACTCGAAGACGTCGCGGTCGTCGCGCGACGAGGTCAGCACGATGACGGGGAGCGTCCGGGTGCGCGCGTGGCTCCGCATCCGCCGCAGCACCTCGAGCCCGTCCACGTGCGGCAGCCTGAGGTCGAGCAGCACGAGCGCGGGCGACCCGCGCGGGGCCGCGTGCGGGCCGCCGAGCAGGTACTCGAGCGCCTCCGCGCCGTCGCGCGCCACGTGGATCTCGGCCGTGACCCCGCGCGCGGCCAGCGCGTGCAGTGTCAGCTCGACGTCGTTCGGGTTGTCCTCGACGAGCAGGATGTGGACCGCGCTGTCCGTCATCAAGCGCCACCTCCGCCGGTCCCGGGGGCCGGACGTTCCGTGGGGAGGACGCGCCATTGCCGACGGACGTGATGCTAGCACCTTCCCGGGCGCGCGAGCATGGGCCACCGGGCCCGGCTGCGGCCTGTCGGCGGCACCCGCGGGACTCCCGCACGCCGCGCCCGCCGCTCGGGGTTCGCCCCGGCGGGCGGCCCACCGGCGACCGGCGCTCAGCCCTCCCGCGCGCGCCGCGCCCCGCGCTCGAGGTCCACGGTGGCGAGCAGCCAGCCGCCCCCGAGGAAGAACGGGAGCAGCGTGAGCACGCCGAGCCGTCCCGCGCCGCTCGCCTGCGCGACCAGGCCGAAGAGCAGCGGGCCGACGACGCCGGCCAGCTTCTCGCTCACCGAGTAGAAACCGAACAGCTCGCCGACGCGGGCGCGCGGCACCAGCGTCGCGAAGAGCGAGCGCGACAGCGCCTGCGTACCGCCCTGGAACATCGCCACCAGCGCGGCGAGCGCCCAGAAGTGCCAGGGACGGGTGAGGAAGAACGCGAACAGCGTGATGCCGAGATAGCCGGCGAGCCCGGCGAGGATCGCGGGGCGCGCGCCGAGGCGCCCGGCGATCCGGCCGAACGCGAGGCTCGCGGGCGCGGCCAGGATCTGCACCAGGAGCAGCGCGCCGATCAGGTCGGCGCGGCCGATCCCGATCTCCGCGCCGTAGATGGCGGCCATCTTGATGATGGTGCCGATGCCGTCGCTGTAGAGCCAGAACGCGATCAGGAAGCGGAACAGCTCGGGCTGCCGGCGCACGCCCGCGATAGTGCGGGCGAGGCGTCGCGCCACCGCGGCGGGCAGGCTCGCCGGCGGGCCTGCGTGCTCCGCGCCCGCCGGTGCCGCCGCGCCGCCCGCTCCGCCGGCTTCCGCCCGCAGTCCTGCGTCCCCGGCGTCCGCCGGCGCTCCCGCGTCGCCGGTGTCCGCCCGCGGTCCCGCGTCGCGCGCGCCCGGCGCCTCGGGGACCCGGCGGAAGAGCGGGATCGAGAACAGCAGCCACCACAGCGCCACGCTCACGAACGAGAGCCGGGTCGCCGCGTCGGCGTCGGCGAGCCCGAAGGCCCGCGGCTTCAGGATCCACGCCAGGTTCACGGCCAGCAGCAGCCCGCCGCCGACGTAGCCGTAGGCGAAGCCGCGCGAGGAGACGCGGTCCATCTCGCCGGGCGCGGCGACCCCGGGCAGCAGCGCGTCGTAGAGCACGTTGCCGGCCGCGAAGGCGACGAAGGCGATGGCGAACAGCACGAGCAGCGCGTGCCACCCGCCCCACGGCACGAGCCCGAGCAGCGCGGTGGCGGCCGCGCCCACCGCCACGCAGGCGAAGAGCAGCGGCTTCTTGCGCCCCAGGTGGTCGGCCGCCGCGCCCAGCACCGGGCCGGTCACCGCGGCGACCAGGAGTGCGGCCGGGCGGGCGTTGCCGCGGGCGGCGGTGGCGAGGTGCCCGGGCAGCTCGCGGCCGGCCACCGCGGCGAAGAACGGCGGGAGGATGGCGGCGATGACGCTGGTCGCGAACGCGGAGTTGGCCCAGTCGTAGAGGCACCACGCGCGCACCGCGCTCCGCCGCGCGGCGTCGGCCTCGGGCTCCGGGCCACGGTGCGGCGCGGGACCCACCGGAACCTGTCGCATGCGGGAGGAGTACCAGAACCCGATGGTATGTTCGACGACCATGGAGCGGCCGCAGGTCCTGGTGGTGGGCGCCGGCGTCGCCGGCCTCGCCTGCGCGCGCGAGCTGGCCCGCCGCGGCGTCCCCGCGGTGGTGCTGGAGCGCGCCCGCGGCGTGGGCGGGCGCTGCGCCACGAGGCGCGTGAACGGGCAGCCCGTGGACTTCGGCCTCCCGTTCCTGCCGGCGCGCTCCGGGGAGTTCGCCGAGGCGCTGAACGAGCTGGATGCTGGGGGCAAGATCCCGGGCTGGCCGGTGCGGGTGCGCGACGTGC
>JACRPT010000120.1 GCA_016223045.1 Candidatus Eiseniibacteriota bacterium | reverse complement strand
TCGAGCCCTGAGCATCGGGCGAGGGCGCCACTCTCACAGACGAGGACGAAGCCTCAAGCACGCCACGGCGACCCTCTCCCGAGATCCGTCTGCTCAGCCTCCGACCGGGAGGCTTGCATGAGTGGACATCATACAAGCACGACACCGAATCCCGCCCTCGACATCCGCGAGAGCTACACGGAGAAGTACGGGTTCCACGATCCGGACGGGTTCGTCTTCAAGGCCCGCAAGGGCCTCGACCGCGAGATCGTCGCGCAGATCTCGGAGATGAAGGGCGAGCCGGCGTGGATGCGGGACTACCGGCTGAACGCGTTCGAGATCTACGGGAAGAAGCCGATGCCGACCTGGGGCCCCGACCTCTCGCAGATCGACTTCCAGGACATCTACTACTACGTCAAGCCGACCTCGGAGGAGGCGAAGTCCTGGGAGGACGTGCCCGCGGACATGAAGCGCACCTTCGACAAGCTCGGCATCCCCGAGGCCGAGCAGAAGTTCCTCTCCGGCGTGGGCGCGCAGTACGACTCCGAGGTCGTATACCACAAGATCAAGGAGAACCTCGAGAAGCAGGGCGTGATCTTCCTGTCGTGCGACCACGGCCTCAAGGATCACGAGGAGCTGTTCAAGCAGTTCTTCGGCACCGTGATCCCTTCGACCGACAACAAGTTCGCGGCGCTCAACTCGGCGGTGTGGTCGGGCGGCTCGTTCATATACGTGCCGAAGGGCGTGCACGTGGACGTGCCGCTGCAGGCCTACTTCCGCATCAACACGAAGGACATGGGCCAGTTCGAGCGCACGCTCATCATCGTGGACGAAGGCGCGTATGTGCATTACGTCGAGGGATGCACCGCGCCTGTATATTCAAGCGACTCGCTGCACTCGGCGGTGGTCGAGATCATTGTCAAGGCGGGCGGGCGCTGCCGCTACACCACCATCCAGAACTGGTCGAACAACGTCTACAACCTGGTCACCAAGCGCGCCGTGGCCTACCGCGACGCGACGATGGAGTGGGTCGACGGGAATCTGGGCTCCAAGATCACCCAAAAATATCCCAGTGTCTACATGATGGAGCCTGGGGCGCACGGCGAGATCCTCTCGATCGCGTTCGCCGGCCACGGGCAGCACCAGGACGCGGGCGGCAAGGTGGTCCACTGCGCGCCGCACACCTCGAGCAAGATCGTCTCGAAGTCCATCAGCAAGGACGGCGGCCGCGCCGGCTACCGCGGGCTGGTCAAGGTCGTCAAGGGCGCGGTGGACTGCAAGAGCACGGTGAACTGCGATGCGCTGCTGCTCGACGAGGCCTCGCGCTCGGACACCTACCCGTACATGGAGATCGAGGAGGACAGGGTCTCGATCGGGCACGAGGCCACGGTCTCGAAGATCGGCGACGAGCAGCTCTTCTACCTCCAGTCGCGCGGGATCAACAAGGACGAGGCGGCGGCGATGATCGTCTCCGGTTTCATCGAGCCCATCGTCAAGGAGCTGCCGATGGAGTACGCGGTCGAGATGAACCGCCTGATCCAGCTCCAGATGGAAGGCTCGGTCGGATGACGTCCTCGAGCCTGGAGACCCGGTCGCAGGGCGCGGTCGCCGAGTGGCCGGCGCTGGCCGCGGCGCGCGCGCGGCAGGCCGGCGAACCCGGGTGGGCGCTCGAGCAGCGCCGCCGCGCCGCCGAGAACGCAGCGCGGCTGCCGTTCCCCGACCGCAGCCTGGAGCTGTGGCGGCGCACCGATTTCGGCTCGCTGAGCCTCGGGGAGATGCAGCCGTTCGCGCCCGGCACCAGGGCGCGCAACGTGGATGACCTGCCCGCCGCGGTGCTCGAGCGGCTGGCGGGCGAGGCGGGCCACCTCGGCCTCGTGGTGCAGCGGAACAGCGAGGTGGTGCTCGAGCAGACCCACCCCGCGCTGGAGCGGCAGGGCGTGATCCTCTGCTCGATGGAGCGCGCGCTGCGCGAGCACGCCGACAAGCTCGAAGGCCGGCTCGGCGCGCTCATCGAGACCGGCCACGACCGGTTCACGGCGCTCCACCACGCGGCGCGCGCGGGCGGCGCGTTCGTCTGGGTGCCGGACGGCGTCGAGGCCGAGCTGCCGATCCAGCTCCTGCAGTGGCTGGACGGCCCGGGCCTCGCGACCACGCCCGGGACGGTCATCGTGCTCGGCCGCGGCGCGCGCGCCACGGTGGTCGAGGAGCTGCTCTCGGCGAGCGCCGAGGGCGCGTCGTTCCACGACGGCGGCACCGAGGTGTTCGTTGGCGAGGACGCGAAGCTGGTCTACGCCCACCTTCAGGATTGGGGCCGCAACGTCTACCACTACTCGAACCAGCGCGCGCAGGTCGCGCGCGGGGCCGAGCTGCAGTGGATCCAGACCGTGCTCGGCAGCCGCATGACCAAGACCAACTCGTACTTCGACCTGGCCGGCCCGGGCGCGCAGGTCTACGTGCACGGTTTCATGTTCGGGGACCGGCGCCAGCACTTCGACCTGCACACGCTGCAGCGCCACCGCGTGGACCACACCACCAGCGACCTGCTCATCAAGTGCGCGCTCAAGGACCGTGCGCGCAGCGTCTACCAGGGCCTGATCCAGGTGGCCGAGGGCGCGCAGCGCACCGACGCCTACCAGGCGAACCGCAACCTGCTGCTCTCCGAGACCGCGCGGGCCGACAGCATCCCGGGCCTCGAGATCCTGGCGAACGACGTGCGCTGCACGCACGGCGCCACCATCGGCAGCGTGGACCCGGAGCAGATGTACTACCTGATGAGCCGCGGGCTGCCCCCGAACGAGGCGCAGCGCCTGATCGTGGAGGGGTTCTTCGTGCCCGTGCTCGACCGCATCCCGCTCGAGAGCGTGCGCGACCAGCTGCGCGGCATCATCCAGCACAAGATCGGATAGGACCTCATGGCCCAGTGGACGGCCACCGCCGCCCTGCCGCAACCTAGGCCCTTCGACCCGCGCGCGGTGCGCCAGCAATTCCCCATCTTCCGGGCCCGGCGCGAGCCGCCGCTCGTCTACTTGGACAGCGCCGCGACGTCGCAGAAACCCGACGCCGTGCTCGAGGCGATGAACGAGTACTACTCGCTCTACAACGCGAACATCCACCGGGGCATCTACCGCATCGCCGAGCAGGCCACCGCCGCCTACGAGGACGCGCGCGCCCACCTCGCGCGCTTCCTGAACGCCGGCTCGCCGCGCGAGGTCATCTTCACCCGCAACAGCACCGAGGCGCTGAACCTGATCGCGTACTCCTGGGGCCGCGCCAATCTGCGCGCCGGCGACGCGATCCTGCTCACCGAGATGGAGCACCACTCGAACCTGGTGCCGTGGCAGATCCTGGCCGCGGAGCGGCAGGTCGAGCTGCGTTTCATCCCGATGACCCCGGAGGGCGAGCTCGACCTTGAGCCGCTGCCGCGGCTGCTCGGCGACGGGCGCGTGAAGCTGGTGTCGGTGGTGCACGTCTCCAACGTGCTCGGCACCGTGAACCCGGTTGCGGAGATCGTGTCCGCCGCCCGCGCGGCGGGCGCGGTGGTGGTGGTGGACGCTTCGCAGAGCGTGCCGCACCTGCCGGTGGACGTGCGCGCGCTGGGTTGCGACTTCCTGGCCTGCACCGGCCACAAGATGCTCGGACCCACCGGCATCGGCGCGCTGTGGGGACGCCGCGAGCTGCTCGAGGCCATGCCGCCGTTCCTGGGCGGCGGCGAGATGATCCGCGAGGTGAAGCTCACCGAGTCGAAGTGGAACGAGCTGCCGTGGAAGTTCGAGGCCGGCACCATGGCGATCGCCGAGGCCGTCGGGCTGGGCGCCGCGTTGCTCTACCTGGAGGGCCTCGGCATGGACGCGGTGTTCGCGCACGACCGCGAGCTGGCCGCCTACGCGCTCGGGCGCCTGCGCGAGGTCCCCGACCTGCGCCTGCTGGGGCCGCCGCTCGAGCGGCGCGGTGGCGTCATCGCCTTCGAGCTCGGCGACATCCACCCGCACGACGTGGCCACCGTGCTCGACAGCCACGGCGTCGCGGTGCGGGCCGGCCACCACTGCGCCATGCCGCTCCACCGCAAGCTCGGGGTGGTGGCCTCGGTGCGGGCCTCCTTCCACTGCTACAGTGTCCCCGAGGAGGTGGACGCGCTGGTGGAGGGGCTCCACCACGCGCGCTCCGTGTTCGGCTGATGGGTGGATGGAACGAGCTGTACCGCGAGAACATCCTCGACCACTACAAGCACCCGCGGAACCGCGGCACGCTCGAGCAGCCCGACATCACCTACGAGGACGCGAATCCCCTGTGCGGCGACGAGCTGCGCATGGAACTCAGGGTGAAGGACGGGCGGATCGAGCAGGTGCGCTGGACCGGGCACGGCTGCTCCATCAGCCAGGCCGCGGCCTCGATGCTGAGCGAGCGGATCGAGGGCAGGACGCTCGACGAGGTGAAGCAGCTCTCGCGCGACGACATGCTCGAGATGCTGGGCATCGAGCTCGGGCCGGTGCGCCTCAAGTGCGCGCTGCTCGCGCTCAAGACCCTCAAGGCCGGCGTGTACGGCATCACCCAGTGGCCGGGGGAGGAAGAGGAGGAGGGAGGCTCGTGAGCGACGGCTTCGTGACGGTCGCGCGGGTCGGCGAGATCCCGCCGGGAGGGGTCAAGGTGGTGCGCGTGGAGGACCAGGCCATCGCGCTGTTCCACGTGGACGGCGAGTACTTCGCGCTCGAGGACGTGTGCACCCACGACGGCGGCCCGCTCGCCGAGGGGTCGCTCGCGGACCACGTGATCGAGTGCCCGCGCCACGGCGCGCGCTTCGACGTGCGGACCGGAGCCGTGCTGCGGTTCCCCGCCACCGCGCCCGTGCCGACCTACGCCGTGAAGATCGAGGGCGACGCCATCAAGGTGGGGTGGGCATGAGACCGCGCGTACCCGGCATCGGGCCGACCGCGACGAGGAGGGTGCATCCGTGAGCGATGAGAAGGATCGGACGGACCCCGCGGTGAACCCGCACACCGGCAAGCCCGTGCCGCCGGGGCCGGGGACGGCAGCGTCGGGTCCGGGCCCGCCGGCGGCGGTCCCGGGCGGCGCGCCCGGTGCTTCGTCCGCCGCTGCGCTGTCCGCGGCTGCGCCATCCGCCGCTGCGCCGTCCGCCGCCGCGCCGGGCGGCGGAGCCGCGCCCGCAGCGTCATCCGCCACGCCCGCGCCCCGCGAGCAGGCCGCGCCCGCTGCGCCTCCGCCCGCGAAGCCCGCGCCGAGCCAGCAGGAGATGGCCATCCGCTCCGCCTGCGAGACCGTGATGGACCCTGAGATCGGGCTCTCGGTCGTGGACCTGGGGCTCATCCGCGAGGTCGAGGTCGGACCCGGCCTCACGCGGATCAAGATGCTGCTCACCACGCCGTTCTGCCCTTACGCGCCGCAGCTCATGGAGGAGGTCAAACAGGCCGCGGTGAGCGTGGTGCCGCAGCTCTGCGAGGTCGAGATCCTGCCCGACCCCTGGAGCCCCGACCTGATGCCGGACCCGGGGCTGCTGGGGTTCTCGTACTGAGCGGGGCTTGAGACGGCAGGGGCGCGGTGAGCCTCGTATCGAGAGCGGCGCAGCTCCCGACTCCAGGCGAGGTCGTCGTGTGATCCTGCGAGGGGCTCCCGAGCCTGACCAGCGCCAGCGCGAAACGCCGAGGGCGGCGGCGGCTCGGAATCGTCGCCGAGCCCCGGCTGCAGGTGCGCGTTCCGGCGACACGACGTGGACCACCTGGCGGACGGCCCTGGGACTCGTCTTTGCCATTGCGTGGGTGTGGCGGCTCCTGTATCTCCGGCGGCTTTCAGCCACCCCACTCGACGGCAGCCTGACCTTGGATGCCTACGCCTACTGGCACTGGGCTGACTCCCTGTTGCGCAGCGGGCCTCTCGGTCACAACCCCTTCTTCCTCGGCCCGCTCTACCCGTATCTGCTGGCCGGTCTGCGTACGCTCTTCGGTGATTCGGTCCACGCGGTCTTGATCGTCCAGGCCACCTGGGGTGCGCTGGCGGCGCTGCTCCTGGCGGATGCGGCACGCCGCCTCACCCGCCCGGCCGTGGGCTTCGCCGTGGGGCTCGTCGCAGCGTTCTACGAGATGTCGGTCTTCTTCGATGGCCTCGTGCTCATGGAATCACTGCTCTTCGTCCTCGAGGCCTTCCTGCTGTGGTGGATCGTGCGCAGGCATGCGGATGAGTCCTGGGTGACCCCGGCCACTGCCGGGCTCGTCGTCGGCCTGCTGGCACAGGGTCGGGCCACCTCGGCTCTGCTGCTCCTCCCCGCAGCGCTGGCGGTCCTGCCGCCCATGCGCGCGGGGCTCGGCCGGATCCTCGCCCGCACCGGCGTGCTCCTCGGGGTCTTCGCGCTGGTCTGCCTGCCGGCCGCGGCCAGGAACTACGTCGTCGCACACGAGTGGATCCCGTTCACCTACAACCTCGGCTGCAACCTGTACATCGGGAACGGCCCGGGAGCGACGGGCGGCTTCTGGCACGCCACCGGGGGAGAGGGCGGGTTGGACATGGGAGCCGAGGGTGGCATCGGAGGCGATGGCCGGGACTATCTGCGTGCGGCCAAGGGGCTGACGCTCTCCCCAGCGCAGAGCTCGCGATGGTGGGCGCAGGCCGCGATGCGATTCGCCGCCGAGCATCCCGGCCGCACCGCCGCTCTGTGGCTCCGCAAGCTCGGGATGATGTGGAGTCGGCATGAGTACGCGCAGATCGAGCATGTCGAGGAGTACCGAAGCATGGCGGGACCGCTTGGGATTCCCGGCCTGGGCCAGTTCGCCATCATCGGCGCGCTCGGGATCGCCGGGATGTTCTTCGCCCGTCAGAAGGGCCGACCCGGAGTGTTCCTGCTGGGCTACGCGGCGGTCATGACCCTCGCGATCGCGCCCTTCTTCGTGACCGACCGCTATCGTCACCACCTCGTCCCGGGCGTATTGCTGCTCTCGGGGATCGCGCTCGAGCGTGCGTGGCAGGTGGCTCGGCGCAGGAGATTGCGCGAGCTGCTCACGCTCGCAGTCGCGGTCCTTGCCGGAGTCGTCGTCGTCAGCCTGCCGATGCCCACGCTGAGCCGCCCGCGCTACGCCTGGGGATTGGCCTCCGACCTCGGCTCCCGCTGGCTCGAGCACGGCCGCCCCGATCTCGCCGCACGCGAGTTCGAGAGGGCGATTGGGATGGAATCCAGCGGGGCGCTGGGACGCGCTGTGGGTGGCGAGGCGTTCCGCATCGGGCGGGCGGAACTCCACCAGGACTACGCGAAGGCGCTCCGTCAGCTCGGCCGGCACGAGGAGGCTCTGCGCTGGCACGAGCAGGCTGTGACTTCGGCGCCGACATCGGCGGCGGCGGTTGATGCGCTCATCGCGGCCTACGAGCGAGCCGGGCGGACCACGGAAGCACAGGCGCTCATCGAACGGCTCGACTCCCTGGCCGGGGGTCATGGTCGGGCGCTGATGCGCCGCGGCTGGCAGGCGGCGCGCGCCGGGCAACTCGCTGTGGCGGAGAGTCTCTTCACCGCCGCGGTCGCGAACGAGCCCCGCCTGACCGAAGCCTGGGTCGAGCTCGTCAAGAGCGAGCTGGCGGACGGGCGCGTGGAGGATGCCCGTGCCAGCCTGGCGCGGGCCCGCAACGAAGGCCTGTCTGGTCCGCTCCGTCATGCCTGCGAGGCCATGATCGCGGCGCAAGCCGGTGACGCAGCAGGAGCCAGGCGCGCCCTCGGGGCAATCCAGCAGGAGGCGATCGCCCGCGACCCGTACCTGGCGGGTCTCGTGGGCATCGTCGAGCGACTGTTGCAGTGAGCCTCGCGGGCGGCGGGCCTCACGACTCGCCCGCCCCGGCGGTGCCGGGTGCTCCGGGATGGGCCGGACCGCCGCCCGCCCCGCACCTGACGCCCGCGCTCGCCGGGCCCGACTCCTGCGGCGCCCCTGACGTACGGGCGGCGCTGCCCTCGCTGGGTCGGACCCCCGGCGCCGCCCTCCCCGCGCCGAACCCCCGCCCCGCCCGGCTCCCCGCCGCCCGGCCTCTGGGTCCTCCGGCCCATCCTTCGGCGGTCCATTCGGATAGTTGCCGCGGACCCCCGGCGTTGCCGACGATAGCTACCGCAGGGAAAACTCTAACGGGGTTAAGCAATGGCCGACCTCGAGGACGATTCTCGGTCGTCGTGGGCCCCCCTCCAGGGGGCAGGGCCCGGTGGCGGGGATGGTCTGTTCCCGCTCCTGCGCTACAGCCACATCTTCGCCGCCACGGTGCGCGAGGTCCTGCAACTGCGCCTGCTGCGGGAGGCCACCCCGCACCCGCTCACGCCCTCCCAGCTCCACCTCCTCAAGCTCCTGCGCGCGAACGGAAGGCGTCCGGTCGGCCGCCTGGCGGAGCTGCTCGGCGTCAGCGCGCCGGCGGCCACCAAGAACATGGACAAGCTGGAGCGGCTCGGGCTGGTCGAGCGCCACCGCGCCGAGGGCGACCGCCGCACGACGCTGCTCTCGGCGACCGCGGCGGGGTGCGAGCTGGCGGAGCGCTGCGAGCGGCTGGAGGCGGCACGCGTGGGCGACGCCACCGCGGGCTTCGCGCGCGAGGAGATCGAAGGCTTCGCCCGCCTGCTCGAGCGGTTCTCGCTGTCGCTGCTGCAGGCGCGGGCGCTCGAGGACGGGCCGTGCCTGCGCTGCGCGGCCCACATCGACGCCGGGTGCCCGGTGGGCGTCGCGCTGGGCGGCTGCCCGTACGAAGCGTTCCAGGCGCCGCGCTGGGGCGGGGCCGCGGCGAAGGGCGCCACGTGAGCCGCGGGCGGGAGGCGTGAGATGAGGTACTGGCGCAAGCCGCTCGACTCCGACCGGGTCCGCGCCGCGCGTGGCGAGGTGCGCATCATCGTCGAGCGCTGCAAGGGCTGCGGCTTCTGCATCGAGTACTGCCCGCGCGACGTGCTGGTGGAATCGGCGTCGTTCAACCGCAAGGGCTATCACCCGCCCGAGGTCGTGAAACGCGGCGAGTGCGTGAACTGCAGCCTGTGCGAGATGATCTGCCCCGACTTCGCGATCTTCAGCGTGGCGCTCACCGACGGCGCGCCCGAGCCGGCGCCGGCGCCGCCGCTCGCGCCGTCGGCGCTGGTGTCCGTCGGCGGCTGGGAAGAGACCGGCCCGCCTTCGGACGGAGACGTCTCGTGATGCGCGTCCGCCCTGATCGGCAGGAGGAGGCCGCGACGTGAAGGCCGACCCGCGCGGGGTCCTGACCGGGACCCATTACCTGGACGGCGACTTCGCCTGCGGCGAAGGGGCCATGGCCGCCGGATGCCGGTTCGTGGCCGGCTACCCGATCACGCCCTCCACCGAGGTGGTCGAGCGCATCGGGCGGCGCTTCCCGATGATGGGCGGCACGTTCATCCAGATGGAGGACGAGCTGGCGAGCATGGCCGCCGTGGTGGGCGCCTCCTGGTCCGGCACCAAGTGCATGACCGTCACCAGCGGCCCCGGCTTCAGCCTGATGATGGAGAACATCGGCCTGGCCGCGATGATGGAGACCCCGTGCGTGGTGGTGAACGTCCAGCGCGCCGGGCCATCGACCGGACTGCCCACCATGGTGGGCCAGGCGGACATGATGCAGGCGCGCTGGGGCTCCCACGGCGACTACGCGCTGATCGCGGTCTGCCCGCGCTCGCCGCAGGAGGCCTTCGACCTCACCATCCACGCCTTCAACCTGTCGGAGCGCTACCGCGTGCCGGTGCTGGTGATGATGGACGAGTGCGTCGGGCACATGACCGAGAAGGTGGTGATCCCGCCCGCCGCGGAGATCGAGGTGGTGCCGCGCCGCCTGACCGCGCGGCCGCCCGCGGAGTTCCTGCCGTACCAGACGAACGGCAGCCTGGTGCCGGAGTTCGCCCGCGCGGGCGACGGCTTCCGCTTCCACACCACGGGCCTCACCCACGACGAGCGCGGCTATCCGGTGATGACGCCCGAGTGCCAGGCGAAGAGCGTGCGCCGGCTGCTCGACAAGATCCGGCTCAACGCGGGCGAGATCGCCCGCGTCGAGGAGGAGGACACCGGCGGCGCCGACGTCGTGGTGGTGAGCTACGGCATCACCTCGCGGGTGGCGCGCCTGGGCGTGGGGCTGGCGCGCGAGCGCGGGGTGAAGGTGGGGACGCTGAGGCTGGTGGTGGCGTGGCCCTTCCCGGAGGCGCGCATCCGCGAGCTCGCCGCCCGGGTCAAGGCCTTCGTGGTCCCCGAGATCAACATGGGGCAGATGGTGCTGGAGGTCGAGCGCTGCGCGGCGGGGAAGGCCGCCGTGGTCTCCGTGCCGCACGCGGGCGGGAACGTCCACGACCCCGAGGCGATCTGCCAGGCCATCCTGGGAGCGGCGCGATGAGCACGCGCACCGACGACACCACGGCGCGCGAGCACCCGATCGCCCCGTTCATCCGCATGGAGCGGATGCCGCACATCTGGTGCCCGACCTGCGGCATCGGCACGGTGGTGAAGTGCTATGCCACGGCGCTGGCCGACTCCGGCGTGGACCTCGACAAGGCGTGCGTCGTGTCGGGGATCGGCTGCACCGGCCGGGTGGCCGGGTACATGCGGCTGGACGGCTTCCACTCGACGCACGGGCGCGCGATCCCCTTCGCCACCGGCCTCAAGCTCGGGCGGCCCGAGCTGCTGGTGACCGTGTTCTCCGGGGACGGCGACCTGGTGGGGATCGGCGGCAACCACTTCATCCACGCCGCCCGGCGCAACATGGACCTGCTGGTGGTTCTGGTGAACAACTTCATCTACGGGATGACCGGCGGCCAGAACGCACCGACCACGCCGCTCACCGCGCATTCCTCGACCATGCCCTTCGGCAACTTCGAGCGCCCGTTCAGCCTGCCGCACCTGGCCGCGAGCTGCGGCGCCAGCTACGTGGCCCGCTGGACCTGCCTGCAGGTGCGCCAGCTCACCTGGGCCTTCGCCGAGGCCATCGGGCGCAAGGGCTTCCGCTTCATCGAGGTGATCGCGCCCTGCTCCACGCTCTACGCGCGGCTCAACAAGCTGGGGAGCGGGCTGGACCTGATGCGCTTCTACCACGACAACGTCGAGATCAGGAACGGCGCCGACACCCGCGAGGTGGACATCGGCTACCAGGAGAAGATCGTGTGCGGGAAGTTCCGTGACGAGGAGCGGCCCACGTACCTCGAGCTGATGCACGAGCACTACCGGAAGACGCTCGGGGACCGCTACGTGCCGATGCCGCCGGAGGGAGGGCTGATCCGTGGAGAGGACTGAGATCCGGATCACCGGCTTCGGCGGCCAGGGCGTGGTGCTCATCGGCTACATCATCGGGCGCGCCTGGTCGGTCCACGCGGGCGGCCACGCCACCATGATCCAGAGCTTCGGGCCCGAGGCCCGCGGCTCGGCGTGCAGCGCGACGCTCGCGCTCTCGGACCGGGAGGTGCTCTACCCCTACGTGCGCCGCACCGACATCCTGGTGGCGATGTCGTCCGAGGGCTGCGAGAAGTACGTGGGCGAGCTCAAGGACGGCGGCCTGCTCATCCACGAGAGCGACCTCGTCGCGCCGGCCGTGCGGCCGGGGCAGCGCGCCTGCGGGGTCCCCTCGACCCGCATCGCCGAGGCGCTGGGGAGGCGGCTCGTGCAGAACATCGTCATGCTCGGCTTCTTCGCGGGCGTGACGCGCCTGGTGCCGCTCGAGGCGATGCGCGAGGCGGTGCGCCTCTCGGTCCCGGCGGGCACCGAGGAGCTGAACCTCAAGGCCTTCGATCAGGGACTGGCTCATGCCGAGACGGCGGCCTCCGCGCCGAGCCTCGAAGGGGTGAAGCCATGAGACATCGCCGCCCTTCCGAGTCGAAGCCGGCCGCGAGGTGGAGCGTGCTCCGGTGAGATACCGTCACGTCCGTCAAGGGCTTTTTTCATGCGGGCACCTCTGCGGCTGCGAGCATCGGCACGAAGGGCTTGCGGTGCTTGGCGACGCTGTAGACCGCGAGCAGCAGCTTCCGCATACACGCGACCAGGGC
>JACRPT010000119.1 GCA_016223045.1 Candidatus Eiseniibacteriota bacterium | reverse complement strand
GATCGTCCCGCTGTTGCTGTGCGCCGCCGAGGCCCTGGCGAGCGTCAGCGCGTAGGCCGCCGTCACCGTCCCCTGGTTGTCGAGCTGCGCCCCCAGCGTGCGGGCGTAGCCGGTCCCCGCCAGCGCCACGATCGTGCCGCCCGGTCCGTTCACCAGCGTCCCGCTGGTCACGTTGAGCGTCGCCGACGCGCTCCAGTTCGCGGTGCCCGAGGACTTGAGCTCGATCGTCCCGCTGTTGGTGAACCCGCTCGCCACCGTCGCGGTGGCGTTCCCCCACGTGTCCTCCGCCTCCACGTGCAGCGTCGCCCCCGCCACGTTCGCGAACGCGCCGTTGAGGTTGTTGTTCGCCCGCAGGTCCAGCGTCCCCTGGTTCACCAGCGGCGCGTTCACCACGCAGCTGCGCAGCGGGATCGTCATTCCGCTCGCGTTGGTGATGGTGCCCGGGCCGTTGAGCGTGCTGGAGGTGGCCGACAGCGTCGTCAGCAAGATCGGGAAGCTCACCGCGTAGTTGGCGGTGACGCTACTCAACACCAGCGCCCCGCCGCCAGCCGGCATGCCCACGTTCTCGTTCAACGTCCCGCCGCTCACCGTGAGCGTCCGCCCCACGCCCACCGTCAGCGTGCCCGAGTTGGTGAAGCTCGGCGTGGTGCCCGACTGGCTGATCGTCAGGTCGCCGCCGCTGGCCGCGATCGTCCCGCTGTTGCTGGATCGTCCCGCTGTTGCTGTGCGCCGCCGAGGCCCTGGCGAGCGTCAGCGCGTAGGCCGCCGTCACCGTCCCCTGGTTGTCGAGCTGCGCCCCCAGCGTGCGGGCGTAGCCGGTCCCCGCCAGCGCCACGATCGTGCCGCCGGGCGCGTTCACCAGCGTCCCGGCCGTCACGTTGAGCGTCGCCGCCGCGCTCCACGACGCGGTGCCCGAGGACTTGAGCTCGATCGTCCCGCTGTTGGTGAACCCGCTCGCCACCGTCGCGGTGGCGTTCCCCCACGTGTCCTCCGCCTCCACGTGCAGCGTGCCGCCCGCCGCGTTGGTGAACGCGCCGTTGAGGCTGTTGTTCGCCCGCAGGTCCAGCGTCCCCTGGTTCACCAGCGGCGCGTTCACCACGCAGCTGCGCAGGTTGGCGAGGCCCTGATTGGTCACGCCTCCCGGGCCATTCAAGGTGCACGTCGTAAGGGCGATGACGCCGGCGGGATTCACAACGGAGGCGTCGTTCAGCCCGAGCGTCCTGCCGCTCGCGGCAAGCGTCTGCGTGCCTCCCGCGCCGCCGAGCGACAGCCAGTTGATGGTGGCGTCCACATCGAGCGTCACGGTGTAGGTCCCGGCGAGCGTGATGAGGACGTCATCCCCGGCGCCGGGGACGCTGGGCGGAGTCCAATTCGAGGCGGCGCTCCAGTTGCCGCCTGCCGCGTTGTTCCACTCGATCGTGGCGGCTCCCGCGTTCGGCGCGGCCGAACCGAGGATGGCGAGCGCGGTGAGCCGGGCGATGAACGTGCTGGAACGGGGCAATCGGTCACGCATGGCGGCCTCCTCGAACGAGAGTGCAGCGGACGGGAGTGGACCCAGGCCCCGGGATTCGAGCGGCGTCCCTGGCCTTCTGGTCCGACTCGCGCGCCGACGATCGCAGGCGCCCGCAATCGCGTGGCAGCGCTTCCTGCTGGGTCGGAAACGCCGGTCTTGGGCCAACTCTCATATGCGGCAGGTCGGTCCACCCGGCGCCCGCGATCTCCAGAGCACAACCCGGTCATGTTAGCTCCTCTCGTCCCGAAGCGTCATCGAGAATCGCGCGAAGTCGGCCGGCTCGGGGCTTCGGCGCGCGGCGGCGGGCTCGAGCGGAGGCGAAAACCCTTGCACGGCGGCCGGACAGGCATCTAGCCTCATATGTGCTCGGAAGAAGCTCCCGTCCATCGGCAGTTCTTGGCCCTCCACCTCCCCCACGAGACAACCATGTCCAGCAAGAGATTGATGGTCGGAATCGCCCTGGCGGGGATCCTCGGGTCCAGCCTCCCCGCCACCGCGGCGGTCAATATCCTGCGCTCCTTCGCCGGCGGCGCGGGGGACGGCGAGGTGCCCCGCGGCTCCCTCTGCATCTCCGGCCCGACGGTCTACGGAATGACCTCGATGGGCGGCGCATTCGGTCAGGGCACGATCTTCAGGATGAACACCAATGGGTCGGGCTACAGTGTCCTGCACTCCTTTGGCGGTGCCGGGGATGGACAAACGCCATTCCGCTCGCTCATCATCTCGGGCACGATGGTCTACGGCACGACCTACAATGGCGGCAGCGCGTCCGATCCTGGCGCCGGCGGCACCGTCTTCCGAATGAACACCGACGGGACCGGGTACGTCATCCTGCACAACTTCGATGGCGCGCTGGGGGGCGGCACGAATCCCGACGGCGCGCTCTGTCTCGCCGGCTCCACGCTCTACGGGATAACCACCGCGGGGTACAACCCGGAGGGGATGCCCAACAACATGGGCACCGTCTTCCGCGTCAACACCGACGGGACGGGATTCAGCGATCTGCACGCCTTCCCGGTCACCGACAGCAGCACCAATGCCACTGACGGCATGAATGGCCATGGCACTCTCGCCCTTTCCGGCTCGACGCTCTACGGGGCGACCTCCGGCGGCGGTGCATTCGGTCTCGGCACCATCTTCCGCATCAACACCGACGGGTCGGGGTTCGGCCTCGTGCACTCCTTCGCCGGTGGCGCGGGGGATGGCGCGCTCCCCAATTCTCCGATTGTTTCTGGAGCGACGATCTATGGGATGACCTCGCTCGGAGGAAGTGGAGGCGGCGCGGGCACGATCTACCGCATGAACACGGACGGGACGGGCTACAGCGTCCTCTACGCATTCGCTTGGGACGGCTTGATCACCGGGGGCACCTTCCCTTATGAGGGCTCCGTCATCCTCTCGGGCGGAAGGCTCTACGGGATGACCACCCAGGGCGGCACTCTGGATCGCGGCACGATCTTCAGGATGAACACGGACGGGACGAGCTACGGCGTCCTTCATTCCTTCGCGGCCGGGCCGGCGGATGGCAGTGAACCCTACGACTCCCTCATCCCCTCGGACTCGACGCTCTACGGGATGACGACCTCTGGTGGTTCAGCCTTCAAAGGCACGATCTTCTCCCTCGTACCTGGCACCGTATCCGTGGCGGGGGACCTCCCGGGCGCGGTTCTCGGCGTGCTTCGAGCAGCCCCCAACCCCTTCCGCAGCGCGGTGAGTATCACGGGAGCGCTGAGCGGGCAGCGCTCTGGACTGGCGCGCGTCGAGGTGTTCGACGCTGCGGGCCGGCGCGTGCGCAGCACCCGGGCGCCGGTCGTGGACGGTCGCGTTGGCATCCAGTGGTCGGGCCGTGACGATGCCGGGATGCGGCTTCCGGCAGGCACGTATCTCGTGAGATTCCGCCTGGGTTCGGCGTCGGCGACGACCTCGGTGGTGCTCGTTCCGTAGCCGGTCGCTGCAGCTCGGCAGCATCCTCCGCACCGGCCGCTGGCGTGTATACTGCGGCCGCTCTGCAAGGGCGATGGAGTTCCGCCCATGACCGCCCCACCGCGGGGCTGATGACTCCTACCGTGACCCAGGCGGTGGGAGTCGTTTCGTTCCTGCCCACCGCTCGAACCTCGAGGAGTGGGATATGGAGCCTCTCGCAATGGCGGCGCTGGTCGCTGCCCTCGTCTGTCTCGCCAGCGTGCTCGCGGTCGAGTGGGCGCTCTCCGTGGCCATCGTCGAGATCGTCGCCGGCGTGGTGGCCGGAAACGTCTTCGGCATCCACGGCGCTCCGTGGCTCGACTTCCTGGCCCAGTTCGGCGGCGTGCTGTTGACGTTCCTGGCCGGCGCCGAGGTGGACCCGGGACTGCTGAGAGCCAAGCTCAAGCCGAGCCTGGCCCTGGGCGGCGTGTCGTTCCTCATCCCGTTCCTCGCCGCCGCGGCGTTCGCCGCCTGGGTCGGGCACTGGACGCCGAAGGCATCCCTGATCGCCGGCGTGGCGCTCTCGACGACCTCGCTGGCGGTGGTCTATGCGGTGCTGATCGAGACGGGACTCAACGCGACCGAGCTCGGCAAGCTCATCATGGCGGCGACCTTCATCACCGACATCGGCACCGCGCTCGCGCTCTCCCTGCTGTTCGTGGACTTCCATTGGACCACGGCGGCGTTCTTCGCCGCCTCGGCGCTGATCATCGTGGTCGCGCCGCGCGTGCTGCCGCAGGTCTTCGAGCGCTACGGGGCCCGCGTGATCGAGCCCGAGATCAAGCTGCTGTTCGCGCTCCTCTTCGGCTTCATGCTGCTGGCGAGCGTCGGGAGGAGCCACGCGGTGCTGCCGGTGTTCGTGCTGGGCCTGGTGCTGGCGCCCATGTTCCACCGTCACCGCGAGCTTCAGCGCAAGCTGCGGGTGGTGGCCTTCGGCGCGATCACGCCGTTCTTCTTCCTCAAGGGCGGAATGAACGTCTCGCTCGCCGCGCTCGGGCCCCAGCTCGGGCTGCTGCTGGGGTTCTTCGCGGTCAAGCTGGTCGCCAAGTCGGTGGGCGTCTTTCCCCTGGCCCGGCTCCACATGCCCGGGGCCGCCACCTACACCACGCTGCTCATGAGCACCGGGCTCACGTTCGGCACGATCTCCTCGCTCTACGGACTGCAGGCCGGGCTCATCGATCCGACCCAGTTCTCCATCCTCGTCACCGTGGTCATCGCCTCGGCGGTCGTGCCCACGATCATCGCGCAGCGCTGGTTCGCGCCGAAGCTCACAATGGAGGAACAGGAAGAGGTGCTGGCGCGCGAAGAGGAGAGCATGTAGGCGGGGGGCGCGGTCTCCGGTGCGCCGCGACAGGAGGCGGCGGCGGCCCGGGCCGAGGGCTGCCGGCGAGAGCGCTCCGGCGCCTCGCAGCGACGCGACGGACGGCTCCTGGAAGGCGCCGCCGTCGCCGCGGCGGATCCTCCCGAACAGTCCCGGGCGACCCCCGCTACGTCGTCCGGAAAGACGCGACCAGCGCCACGGCGCGGCGCGGCGTGTGCGGACAGCGCTTCGCGCGGCCGAGCCGCAGCAGCATGAGCGGCTCCTCGCCCCGGGCGCCGAAGCGGCGCAGCAGGTCACCGCGGAAGCGCTCGACCTCGATCGGCGCGTTCACCGGCTGGTGCGCGAGTCCGAGCTGCGTGGCCTTGAGGGCGAAGCGCTCGTAGGCCTGTCCCGCCATCAGCCACTGCGCCTCGTCGCGCTTCGGCGCGGTGACGAGCACGGCGGCTCCCGCAGAGCGGATCCCGTCGCGCGCCTGGCCTGCCGCGCTCGCCGCGCCGAAGCGCACGAGCCAGCTGTTCGGGTCGAGGCAGCGCCCGGCGAACCAGCGCGTGACGCCGCCCAGCTCGAGCGCGTCCACCGGCACGCCGTCGCCGCGCCGGCGCGCCTGGTCGTCGAAGCGCGTCCATGCGTACTGCTCGGCCCCGGTGCGCCGGTCCATGACCTGCGTGTGCACCGCGTCGCGCGCGAGGTCGGCGAGCTCGCGCAGCGCCCGCGGCTCGTCCACCCAGTGGAGCCGCGGACCTTCGGCGACCTGCGCGCCCAGCTGCGCGCGGTGCTCCGGCAGCAGCCCCCGGTGATCGTACTCGCGGCGGTTGGTGCGCCGCTCGGGAATCGCCGCGAACAGCCCGCGGTCGCGGTGCGCCTCTCCGCCGGTCCACGCCACCTCGGCGACCACGCCGCCCGCACCCTCGAATGGGAAGTAGGTCACGGTCGGCTGGAGCCCCCAGGCGCGCGCGGCGACCAGCAGGTTCTCCAGCGCCGCGCCCAGCGACACCATCATGCCGCGGCGGTCGGGGTCGTTGGCGGGCAGCGCGCGCTGCGGGTCCGCGACCAGGCGGATCGAGCTGTTCTCGACCTCGAAGCGCCAGGGCTGCGCGTTCCAATCGCTGGGCGCCAGCACCGCCGCGCCGATCAGCGCCCGCGCCAGCTCCACCGGGCTCGCGGGCGGCTCGGACGGCAGGCTCCAGGGCTGAAGCGGCACGTACGCGCGCGCCGCCTTGCGCGCGAGGCCGAGCCCCGGCCGCAGCATCGCGTAGGCTGCCGCGCCCCCCACCACGACCATGAAGCGTCGCCGGTCGAGGGCGGGTGGTCTGCCGGGAGACTCGCGTCCGCGTGTCCGGTCGCGTTGGCGGGATCGGCCCATACGGCGCACAGAGTGCGGAAGCGCGACCCCGCCGTCAACGGCGGAGCGCGAATCCTGCGTGCCGGAGCAGGTTGCGGCGGCGGCGTACGAGGCGCGCAGGCCCGCGCGCGGGGCGGGTGCCGCGCGGGGAGCACGGAGGATTCCGGCCGGGGACCGAGCGTGGGAAGCATGGCGGCGCGGCGGGCGCTCTCGCAGGCGGACCTTGCCTGGAGGCAGGGCGCTCATGCGCCGCGGGCGGGCCGGCGGCCGCGGCACCGACCCTTGTCGGCTGCGGGGGCAGCGACTACGGTCCCGCCGTGCCCCCCACCCGCTTCGTCACCGACTCGTCGCTCGAGTTCCTGGCGCGCCGGCTGCGCTTCCTCGGCTATGACGTGCTCACGCTCCGCGGCGCACGTCTCGAGGACCTGTTCGAGAGAGCGCGCGTCGAGGGCCGCACCGTGCTCACCACCAGCATCCGCCGTCCCCGGCGTTTCGCCGACGTGCCCGCGCTCGGGGTCGCGCGCGGGGATGCGGCCGGTTCGCTACGCGCGCTCGCCGCGGCGGTCGAGCCGGCCGGTCCGCCCTTCAGCCGCTGCGCGGAATGCAACACCGCGCTCCAGAGGCGCCACTCCCTCGAGGCGAGCGGCGAGGTGCCGGGGCGCGTGCTGCGCGGCGCGCGCGCGCTTCACTACTGCCCGACCTGCGGCAAGTGGTACTGGCAGGGCACGCACGTGGCGAAGATCCGCGCCTGGCTCGAACGGGCGCTGGGGCGTGCGCTCGGACCGCCGGAGGATGCGGACCCCCTGGGCTGAATCGGCGCCTCGCCCACCGGCAGCCGGGCGACGACGCCAGCTTTCGCGTGCGCGTCAGCGACACCCCAGCGAGCTCGCCAGTTGCTTCGCGTCGCGGGCGAGCGAGCGGCCGCGCGCCACATCGCCGCGCAGCAGCGCCGCGCGCGCCTGGGCGAGCAAGCTCGCGGTGGCGTCCCAGGTGCTCTCCTGCTCGGGCAGCAGCCTGCGCCCGGCGCAGCGTCGCAGCATCGCGCCGGCGGCGGAGGTGTCGCTCACCGCCAGCTCGAGCAGCGTGGGTTTCGGGAGCAGGGTGGGCGGCGGCTGTGGTGCGGCGCGCACCGTGTCCGCCGGCGGCGGCTGCGGTGTCGGACGCGACTCGATCGGGACGTGCGGCGGCTCGGGACGCGGCCGCGGATGGTGCGCGGCGCAGCCGGCGAGCGCGAGGGCGCAGCAGAGCGGAAGCGCTGCGCCCCGCACCCGGGCCAGGACGATGTACCCGCTCACTCCCACGGCATGTTCTCCCAGGAGATGAACTCCTGGAGCGCGCTGTCCACGATGCTGCAGGGATCCCCGCGCGCGTTGATCCGGTCCGCCGACACCCTTGCGTCGCGGAACAGGCGGCCGACGACGTCGCCGATCTCGCGGCCGAGCGTGTTCCCGTCGCGGTGGTCCACGAAGAAGGGCTTCGCCCCGCTCCCCTCAACCGCGGACGATCGCTTGACCATCGGTCACCGCGGGGCTGCGCCCCCGACTGGCAGCTCAGTGACGCGGACCTTCTCCCGATCAACGACACAGATCGAGCGGGCCAGGACCTCGGGAGGGACGACCTCGAGCGCCCGCTGGAGGAGCCCCGCCATCTCGGCGTCCGAGTAGCTGCCCCCGCGGAACAGGATCAAGCCGGGTCGGGTCGCGAGGCTCATCACGAGTAGTCGGGGAAAGTCGAGATCGGCCGTGATGACCACGCGCCCGTCGCGCTGAGCCCGCTCGAGCAACTCCTGGTCCGTGGCTCGGCCCAGCCCCAACTCATCCGCATGGGCCGCCTCGTGCCCGCGCCGGGCCAGCACCTCGACGAGCGTCCTGGACACCGGCATGTCCAAGAGGAACTTCATGATGCCAGGTCGATGACCTGCTCGTCGGCGAGGAGGGCAGCGTAGTTCAGCGCCTCACGGATGTCTTCTGGCTCCAGGTAGGAATAGGCGCGGAGAATCGCCTCCGGTGTCTCGCCCGCAGCCAGCAGGCCGAGGAGCCGCGACACGGGGAAGCGAAGGCGGCGAATGCAGGGCTTGCCGCCGCAGACTTCCGGGTCGGTGGTGATGCGCTTCAGGACCATGGTGACATCCTCCGGGAGCGGGTTGGCGAGGATTCTAGCACGGAGCACCGGGCGCGCGCGCCCGCGGTCAGCCCACACCGCGCCCCGCGCTTCCGCCGTGCGCGAGGCCGATGCTACAATCGCCGCGCTCGAGTTCACCCTCCCGCCCTCGTCCCGGGTCCTCACCCGCATGGACCTCGCCGTCGTCATCGTCAACTACAAGTCGCGCGACCAGGTGCTCGAGTGCCTCACCTCGCTCGCCGCCGGCGCGGGGGATCTCGCCGTCGAGACCGTGGTGGTGGACAACGACTCGCGCGATGGAACACCGGAGGCGCTGGCCGCGCTCCGGCCCGGCGTCCGCGTGCTGGTGAACGGCGCGAACCTGGGCTACGCGCGCGCCGTGAACCAGGGCCTGGCGGCCACTACCGCGCCGTTCGTGATGGCGATGAATCCCGACTGCGACGTGCGGCCCGGCGCGCCCGCCGCGCTGCTCGTCCACCTGCGCGCGCACCCGCGCACCGCGGTGGTGGGACCGAAGGTGCTCAACTCCGACGGCACGCTCGAGTATTCGGCGCGCTCCTTCCCCGACCACCTCACGTTCCTGTTCAACCGCTACTCGCTGCTCACCCGGCTGTTCCCACGCAACCGGTTCTCGCGGCGCTACCTGCTCACCGACTGGGACCATGCCTCCGTGCGCGAGGTGGACTGGGTCTCGGGCGCCTGCATGATGGTGCGGCGCGGGGCGATCGCCGAGGTCGGCGGCATGGACGAGCGCTTCTTCATGTTCAACGAGGACGTGGACTGGTGCCGTCGCATGAAGCTCGCCGGCTGGGCCGTCGCCTACGTGCCCGACGCGGTCGTGGTGCACCACATCGGCGCCAGCCGGTCGCGGGTCGCCGCGCGCGTCATCGTCGCGCGCCACCTCGGCATGATCCACTACTTCCACAAGCACCATCCGACCCATCCGGCGCTCTCGTTCTTCGCCGATGCGTTCATCCTCCTGCGCGCGGGCCTCATGATGGTCGCGAACGCGCTGCGGCTGCGCTGATGCCACGGCCCCCGGCTTCGCGGCTCGCGGGCGAGCGCCGCGCGGTCGCGCCGGTGTCGCGGCGGCCGGCCGCGCGGAACGCGAGCGCACGCACCGCCCACGGAGCGCGCTGATGCCCTACTCGCTCTCCCTCGCGCTCGCCGCGCTCGCTGTGACGCTGCTCGCCACGCCGCTGGTGATGGCGCTGGCGCGGCGCCAGGGCGCGCTCGACCTGCCGGGGCCGCGCCGCATCCACCGCGAGCCGGTCCCCACCATGGGCGGGCTCGCGCTGGCGGCCGCCGTGCTGGGCCTGGCGTGGGCGGCGCGCGCGCTGCCGGGCCCGGCGCGCGACCTCGACCCGCGTCCGTTGCTCGGGCTCACGCTCGCCGCCATCCCGATGCTGGCGCTCGGCGTGGTGGATGACACGCGCGGCGCGGGACCGTGGGCGAAGCTCGGCGTGCAGGCGTGCGCGGCGCTGGTGCTGGTGCACTTCGGCTACGGCGTCCCGGTGATCACCAACCCGTTCGGCGCGCCGTTCGCGTCCGGCGCGCTCTCCGCTCCGCTCACCGTGGCCTGGGTGCTGGTGGTAGTGAACGCCATCAACCTGATCGACGGGCTCGACGGGCTGGCCTCGGGCGCCGTGCTGATCGCCTCGGCCGCGCTGTGGTGGACGGCGCGCACGCACGCCGACTTCTACGTGATGTTCATCGCCTCGCTGCTGATCGGGGCGACGCTGGGCTTCCTGCGCTACAACTTCCCGCCCGCGCGCGTGTTCATGGGCGACACCGGCAGCCACTTCCTGGGGCTCACGCTCGCCGCGGTATCGCTGCTCGAGAACCGCAAGGGCACCGCGGCCGTGACGCTGCTCTTCCCGATCGTCGCGATGGGCGTGCCGATCGCCGACGGCGTACTGGCGTTCGTGCGCCGGCTGCTCTCCGGGCGCCACGTGTTCCGCGCGGACTCGGAGCACGTCCACCACCGGCTGCTGCGCCTCGGTCTCTCACCGCGCGGCGCCCTGCTCGTGCTGTGGGGCCTGTGCCTCGTCTTCGGCGGCGCCGCGGTGGTGCTGGCCGCGCTGCCACGCCGCCCCGCCGTGCTGCTGGTGCTGGCGCTGGCTGCCGCGCTGTTCGCCGCCTTCGAGGCGCTCGAGCGCGTGGGCCGCTCGCGCAACGGCGCTTCCGCGCCGGACCGGCCGGGCAGCGGCCGCCCGCCCGGAGGGGCCCGCGGCGATCCCCCGGGCGGCTCGTAGCGCCGGCGCGGCGCCACCCGACGGCCCCCGCGCCGATTCCCGGCCGCCGCCGGCCCTCCCCGGGTCCTGGCCCGCCGTCGCGCGTGGTCACGCGGCGGCTCCGGGCCGGACATGATCGAGTAGCCGGTCGGCGGCGCGAACCCGGGCCGCGCCCGGACGAGAGGGGACCCCGGGGGCCCCCCACCACCACCTCCACCTCCCGGTCCCGAATCCTGAGCGGCGGGTGCCGCGGCGCGACCCGGCGCCCGCCGCCGACCTCCACCCCCAGCACGCGCCATGCCCCTGCGTAACCCGCGGCACCGGCCCGCGCCGGGGCGCCGCGACGTCCACGGGCCATCATCCATCGTCGCGCCCGCGACGCCGGGCGATGTGCTGCGGCGTGGTCCTGTCGCATCCCGCGCGGCCGGGATTGCGCGCGGCAATCGAGCCGTGGCGCGCAACGCGCGCCTTCACCCGATCTGGGTGACCTGACCGCATTCGGACCGCCGCCTGCGGGCCTCGTCCCGTTCGCGCCGCCGCGGCCGACCCGCTTCGTGCACTGCGGGTTGCGGCAGCCGGCCCTTCTCCATGATGAGAGTCCTGTGTCAAACCGGCAGGCGGGGAGCCGGCGTTGGTACTCCGGTTGCACGATGATCCCGGTAGCTCGCGGATACCCACGGCGCGGAAGCGCCAGCCGAAGGAAGGAGCGCAGGAACGTGCAGCGGGCCCAGAGAGGCTTCACCCTGATCGAGCTGATGATCGTGGTCGTGATCATCGGCATCCTCGCCGCCATCGCGATCCCCAACTTCATCGCGATGCAGGACCGGGCGAAGGAGGGTGCCATCAAGTCGAACATGCACACCTTCCAGCTTTCGGCCGAGGACTACGGCGTCCAGAACGACGGGATCTACTCGGGCACCGCGGGGAACGTGGCGGCGCTGCTGCCCTCGGCGGGCGCGAACTTCAAGAACCCGTTCAGCGGCACGACGGGCTCGGGCGCGGCGTGGGAGGATCGCGCCACCTACTCCGGCAATTCCGCCGCGACCTCGGGCATCACCAGCTACGCCGACTCGTCGAACGCGACCTACAACATCAAGGGCTACGGCAAGTCGGCCGCTCTGGCCCTGGTGCTGACGGCCGGCCAGTAGGCGCCGGGAGCCGGGCGCGGCACTCACGCAGCCGCGCGCCGGCCAGACGAACCGCCCGGGGGCCTCGAGCTCCCGGGCGGTCGCGTTCGCGGCAAGGGCGGGAATGAGGTCGTCTCATGACCCGCGGACTCGCAGGCTTCGCGCGCCCGGGCAGTCGAGGTCGCGGTGGGGAGCGCCGTTCGGGTGCGAAAAAGCGGGCGCGATCCCACGAGGACCGCGCCCGCTCCGCCGGCCGAAGGCTCAGTAGTTTTCCGTCGGTGTGCACCGACCCCGATGGAAGAAGCCGGGCCCAGCCGGCCCCCGCCGTTTCCTAGTAGGCGACGGCGTAGTTCAGCTTGATGCTCCAGTGGATCGCGTTGGCTTTCTCCCTGCCGAACACCGGATCCACGCTGTTCTTGTCCTGCTTCACGACCGCCATGCGGACGTCGAGGCCCAGCGCCCGGCCGCGGGCGATCGGCGTGTCGGCGCCGAGCGTGAGGTAGCCGCCCGGCTGCAGCTCGCTGCGATCGGCGCCGGTGCGGTAGTGCTTGTGGTAGAAGGTCCCCCCGCCGAGCCCGAGGTACGGGTGGAGCGGCGCCTTCCAGGTGAAGTGTCGCGCCATCTCGAGCGTCATCGGCACCTCGATCTCGGAGGCCGCGCCGAAGCGGCCGACCAGGTCGTGGTGCACGTACATGCCGAGCGCCCACTTGCGCGCGAGGAAGCGCCGGTAGCCGAAGCCGTACCCGATCATCCCGTCCCCCGCGCCCTCGGCGTTGGACCTGGCGTAGCCTGCGCGCAGGGCGAGCCACTGGCTGCCCTTCGCCCACGGCGTGTCGTCGGGCGCGGTCGCGGTCGCCGCCAGCGCCGGCACCACGATCCCGCAGGCCAGCGCGGCCGCCGCCAGCAGCCCCGCGCGCTTCACCCCGATGCCCTTCACGCGTGCGCTCCTTTCGTTTCGATCTCTCCGTCCGGTCGTGCCGTCGCGGCCCGCTCCGGCGGGCGCAAATCCGGGGCGGGACCGTAGCAGACCGCGCACCGGGGCCACAAGCGAGGGGGCACGCATTCGGCGGTCTCGAGGCTGCCCGCGTGGGGGGGATGGACGGTCTGGCCGAGGGCAGACGGGCGGGCGGTCCCCGGAGCCGCCTGCGCACGGGGATGGTCGCCCGGCGGCGCCGCACCTGCGGTTCCGGCCGCTCCCGCGCGAATCAGGCTTCCCGAATCGGGTCAGCTTGGTTAGTTTGCGGGGCATGTGCCAGGACGACCATCGAGACCTGCGCCGGCGCACCGCGCCGGGGCGGGGAGATCCACGCGTGCTCCGCGCTCCGTGCACGGCGGTTGCGCTGTTCCTCGCGGCGGCGCTCGCCGGCTGCGGCCAGCGCGACCGGCATGCCTCCTCGTCGCTCAGCTTCGAGGATCTCCCCGACACCGCCGGACTCTCGCAGGGCTCGTCCATCCTCAGCGCGCTCGAGCCCTACCGCCTGCCCGGCGGCTCGCTGCGGGTGCGCGGCTCGGCCGGTCTGCCCGACGGCACGCGGCTCCAGATCACGATCGTGCGCGCCTCCACCGCGGAGACCGTGAAGCAGATCCAGGTGCTGGTGCAGGACCGCGCCTTCGAGTCGCCGCCGTTGATGGGCGACCGGGGTCCGTTCCCGCCCGACCTCTACCGCTTCGACGTGCTCGCGCTGTTCGATGCGACCTGGCAGACCGCCGAAGTGCTCGCCGCCACCGACCAGGGCCGGCGCCTGCGCGGCCCGGGCATGACCCGCGGCAACCTCGGAGTACCCGCCTTCGTCCTTCACCAGGAGCGCCGCCTGTGAGATACCGTCACGTCCGTCAAGGGCTTTTTTCATGCGGGCACCTCTGCGGCTGCGAGCATCGGCACGAAGGGCTTGCGGTGCTTGGCGACGCTGTAGACCGCGAGCAGCAGCTTCCGCATACACGCGACCAGGGCCA
>JACRPT010000038.1:7902-20516 GCA_016223045.1 Candidatus Eiseniibacteriota bacterium | reverse complement strand
GCGAGGAGAAGGCCGCCGTCTTCACCTACCTCGACCTGCTCGGCCTCAAGCCCGAGGAGATCGCCGAGCTGGTGGGCGCGCCCGTCAACACCGTGCGCAGCCGCCTCAACCGCGCCCGGCAGGACTTCACCGACGCGGTGGCGAAGCTCGCGGCGAAGCACCAGATGGCGGTGGTGGTGCCGGTCTACGAGCGGGACCTGCCCGGCGTCTACTACAACACCGCCGCGGTGTACGACGCGGACGGCAGCTACCTCGGCAAGTACCGCAAGAACCACATCCCGCACACCTCGGGGTTCTGGGAGAAGTACTTCTTCAAGCCGGGCAACCTCGGCTACCCGGTGTTCGAGACGCGCTACGCGAAGGTCGGCGTGTACATCTGCTACGACCGCCACTTCCCCGAGGGCGCACGCGCGCTGGGCCTGAACGGCGCCGAGATCGTGTTCAACCCGAGCGCCACGGTGGCCGGGCTCTCGCAGTACCTGTGGAAGCTCGAGCAGCCGGCGCACGCGGTGGCGAACGGCTACTTCATGGGCTGCATCAACCGCGTCGGCACCGAGGCGCCGTGGAACATCGGCAAGTTCTACGGCTCGTCCTACTTCGTGGACCCGCGCGGCAGTTTCCTCGCGCAGGCCGGTGAGAACGAGGACGCGCTGGTGGTCGCCGAGATGGACCTGGACATGATCGAGGAGGTGCGCCGGGTGTGGCAGTTCTACCGCGACCGGCGGCCCGAGACCTACGACGAGCTGGTGGATCTCGGGCGATGAGCCACGCGCCGTTGCCGCCTGCGCCCGGGGACGCGGTGGTGGCGATCGCCACGTCCCGCGCGGGAGGCGTGGATTGAAACCCGCAGGGAGCAGGAGGCCGCAGTCATGAACAAAGGTCTGGCGCAGTTCCTTCTGGTCGTGGGCATCGCCGCCCTGGCGTGGGGCGGCTACTCGTTCGCTTCGAACCAGCCAAGAGAGTTCAAGCCGTCGCAGGACCAGACCCTGGGTGGAGCGATGAGCGACATCGGCAACGCTCTCACCACGCCGTTCGAGAACATACAGCGCGAGAAGGCCCGCAGGACCGCCGTCAACATCATGGTGGCGGGCGGCATCGTGGCGATCATCGGCCTGGTGGGCATGGGCACGGGGAAGAAGAGCAGCGCGAGCTGACCGTCCCGGCTCCGGCGCGACGCCGGACCGTCGTTCCGGCGTCGTCGCCGGCAGGAGGGGGATCATGGGACTGCTGATCAGGAGCGGTGAGATCGTGACCGCGGCGGACCGCTACATCGCGGACCTCTACGTGGACGAGGGGAAGGTCCTCGCCATCGGCGCGAACCTCGAGAAGCGCGGCGCGAAAGACGAGGTCATCGAGGCCTCCGGAAAGTTCGTGTTCCCGGGCCTCGTGGACCCGCACGTGCACATGGCGCTGGGATTCATGGGCACGGTCTCGGCCGACGACTTCGAGGCGGGCACCGCGTCGGGCGTGTCGGGCGGCACCACCACCATTGTGGACTTCTGCATCCCGCCGCGGGGCACGCCGCTGCTCAATGGACTCGAGGAGTGGAAGGCCCGGGCGAAGAGGTCGGTGGCCGACTACACCTGCCACATGGCGATCACCGGCTGGAACGACCACACCGCCGAGGAGATGCGCCGCGTGGTCGAGGATCACGGCATCACCTCGTTCAAGGTGTTCATGGCCTACAAGGGCGCCATCATGGTGGACGACGGCGAGCTCTACCAGGTCATGAAGCAGGCGGCGAAGCTGGGCGCGGTGGTCACGGTGCACGCCGAGAACGGCGACGCCATCGCGCTGCTCCAGCAGGAGCTGATCGCCAAGGGCGACACCGGCCCCGAGTACCACCCGGTGTCGCGCCCGAGCAGCGTCGAAGGTGAGGCCACGAACCGCGCGCTCATGATGGCGCGGCTCCACGGCGCCACCGCCTACATCGTGCACATGACCTGCCGCGAGGCGGTCGAAGCGCTCGAGCGCGCGAAGCTGTCGGGCCAGCACTGCTACGGCGAGACCTGCCCTCAGTACCTGCTGCTCGATGACTCGGTGTTCGCGAAGCCGGACTTCGAGGGCGCAGCCTACGTCATGAGCCCGCCGATCCGGCCGGCGCACCAGGGGCACCACGACGCGCTGTGGCGCGGGCTGGCCAGCGGCATGCTCGACTCGATCGGCACCGATCATTGCCCGTTCACCATCGAGCAGAAGCGCATGGGCAAGGACGACTTCACGAAGATCCCCAACGGCGCCGCCGGCATCGAGGACCGGCTCCAGCTCCTCTACACCTACGGCGTGTGCGAGGGGCGCTTCGACCTGCAGCGCATGATCGCGCTCGCCAGCACCAACCCGGCGCGCATCTTCGGGCTCTACCCGCGCAAGGGCACCATCGCCATCGGCAGCGACGCCGACCTGGTGGTCTACGACCCGGCGGTAAGCGGCGCGCGCAGCGCGAAGACCCACCACTCGAAGAGCGACCGCAACATCTTCGAGGGGTTCAAGGTCCGGGGCGCGCCCACGCACGTCGTCGTCAACGGCCGCGTCCAGTACGCGAACGGCGCGCTCAAGGTGGAACGCGGCGCCGGGAGGTTCCTGACCCGCGCCGTGACCCGCGCCCGCAGCGAAGCCACGCCGCGGCCGGCCGGCGCGGCGCTCCCTTAGCACGAATCGCTCGCGCGCTCGGCGCCCGCGTCTGCGCGGTCACGGGTCTCCGCTCGGCGCCCGCGTGCGCGCGGTCACCGGCCTCCGGTCGCCGTGGGGCGCGCGGGCGCCACGCCGGGCCCGCCGCCCCGTCGCCGGCGGCTGCCCGAGCGGTAGAGCCACGCGCCGGCGGCGATCAGCGCGAGGCTCGAGCCCACCACCTTGAGCACCGCAAGGCCGGGACGCGCCTCGCCCTGCGGCGGGATGACGGCCAGCGCCAGCGCGGCCGCGGTCGTGGTCATCCCGAGCGCGGCGATCGCGATCGCGACCGGCCGGCCCCCCGGCACGCGGACCACCTCGGGGCCCGCCGGCTCGCGCTGCAGCCGGATCAGCGCGGCGAACATCACCAGGAAGGGCAGGAAGTAGGTGATGACGCCCATGCTCACGAGCGCGTCGTAGGCGCCGCGCACGGTGCTGCCCGCCTGTCCGAGCAGCGCGAACAGGGCCGCGCCGGCCGCCTGCCAGAGCAGCGCCACGTGCGGCACACCCCAGCGCGGATGGACGCGGCCGAAGGACTCGGGAAGGAGCCGGTCCACTCCGGCGACGAACGGGAGCCGCGCGGTAGAGGCCAGCCAGGCCCCGGCCATGCCGATGCCGCCCACGGCGATGAGCGCGGCCGACGCGGGCGCCAGCGCGGGAACGCCCAGCCGCAGGCCGGCGCGCTCCATCGCCTGCGCGATGCCGAGCAGCCCGCTCACCTCGCCCGCCGGGAGCGCGAGCAGGATCGCGACGGTGCCGAGCAGGTAGACCACCGTGATGAGCGCTCCGGCGATGAGGATCGCGCGCGGGACGGTGCGCCGCGCGTCGCGGATCTCGTCCCCCATGAACGAGGAGGCTTCCAGTCCCCCGAAGGCGAAGGCGATCGCCGCGCAGAGCACCGCCTCTTTCATGCCGATCGCGGGGAGGAGCGCCGCGGCCTCGAAGCGGGTCGCCGGCCCGAAGCGGACCCAGCAGGCGGTCCCGGTCGCGACCAGGAGCGCGACCGCCGCCCAGCTCGCGACCGCCCCCGCGTTGTGGAGCCACTTGCCGACCGAGAGCCCGAGGAGATTCGGGATCAGCGCGAGCGCGAGCCCGGCGAGCGTGACGCCGAGATAGAAGGCCGGGGCCGGGACGTGCGACGCGAGCCGCTCGCCGGCCACGAACTGGACGTTGCCCGCCACGAAGTAGAGCACTCCCGGGAAGTAGACCAGGCAGCTCGCCCAGTACATCCACGCCGTCATGAAGCCCGCGAAGTCGCCGAACGCCCGCCGCGTCCAGACGTAGAGCCCGCCTTCGTCGGGGTAGCGGGACGAGAGCTCGACCACGGTGAAGGCGAGCGGGAGGAAGAAGGTCGCGCCGGCGAGGAGCCACAGGACGATCGCGCCCGGACCGACCGCGGCCGCGGCGGGGATCCAGCGCGTGCCCACCACCGCGACCACGAGGAAGAGCACGACGTCCCGCAGGCGCAACGCGCGCCGGAGACGGCCTGCCCCGGCGGGCGTCGCCGGCGCGTCCGGGCTGCGGGTCGGGGCGTTCGAGGGTCCTCCGCGCGCTCGGGCGGAATCGGGCCGGGGCCCGGCCTCGCCCCGCTACTTCTGCCCGGTCTTCGGCAGCGGGTTCAGCACGGCGAGCGCGAGCTTCCACGCCCGGTCGGCTCCGCGGCGCCAGACGTGCAGGTAGATGCTCGAGTCCGCGGCGAACGCGCCGGGCGGGACCCCCGGCTCGAAGCGCTGGGCGATGCCGTAGGTGTAGCCGAGGTCGCGCGAGGCGGCGAGACCGGCGCCGTCCGCGAGGAAGCGCAGCGTCCCCGGGATCTTCGCCAGCTCCGCGCGTCCGGCCTCGACGCCGAAGAATGGGAACGAGCCCTCGCGGTCGAGCCGCACGTCGGCGGCGGCGACGGCCGCGAACGCCTCGCCCGGCCCCCTGGCCTTCACCGCCTTCGAGTACGCGGCGTCCAGCTTCCTCAGATCGCCGGTGCTCCCGCCCGGCGCGGCCGGATGCTCCGGCCCGGCGGCGAACTCACCGCTGCCGACCCCGCCGCTCGCGGGCTTCTCGTGGCTCACGCCCAGGTCCACCGCGACCTTCCATGCCCCTCCGGCCTGCCTCTTCCACACCGAGATGAAGTGGCCGTGGAGCGGCGGCCGGTCGCTCTCCGGCGGGAAGCGCAGCTCCCACGGGCCGGTGTCGTAGCCGAGGTCGCCCGCGGCCGAGACCTCGGCGAACGACGGCTCCCAGGCCAGCGTGACCTTCGGATTCTCGCGCGCCTCCCACGACTTCTTCCCGTTGGTGGCGGTGGGGCGGAAGATCACGCCGTCGTCGGCGAGGTGGGCGAGGAACGCGCTTTTCATCCCGCCGTAGACCGAGAGCGCCGAGAACTCCTTCTCGGCCGCGACCAGGGACTGCAGGGCGGGATGCTCCGCGGGAGCCGGCGCGGCCAACGCGAGGACCAGGGCGACGGGGCTCAGCATCGTGAACGGCGATCGTCTCGTCATCGGGTGGTCTCCCGGCCGTCGGCCGGCGGCGAAGCCCGGCTCGAAGGCCGCCGCCGCGAGCCGCATGAACTGGTTTCGCGCGGCCCGCAAGTCTGGCATCATGTTCGCTCGTTCCAGCGGCCATTCTACCCGTGGGCCGCCCCAGCGACAGGACTTTCCGCCGAGAGCGGCCTCGCTCTCGACGTTCGCCGTTTCCCCGCCACGGGAGGCACGAGACGCCATGAACCCGCAGACGCCCACCACGCAGAACGCGCTCACCTCCGCCGACGTGCGCCGCAAGCACAAGGAGCTGCTGTTCGGCACCACGAACTACTACGAGGAGCCGATCGTCCCGGTCGAGGGCCGGGGCCTGCGGGTGCGCGACCTCGACGGCAGGGAGTACCTCGACTTCTTCGGCGGCATCCTCACCGTGTCGGTGGGGCACTGCAACGACGAGGTGAACGCGGCGGTCAAGGCGCAGCTCGGCCGGCTCGGCCACGTCTCGACGCTCTACCCGACGGTCTCGATCGTCGAGCTGGCCGAGAAGCTGGTGAGCCTCGCGCCCGGGCAGCTCAGGAAGTGCTTCTTCACCGCGAGCGGCACCGAGGCCGACGAGACCGCGGTGATGATGGCGCAGGTCTTCACCGGGCGCATGGAGGTCATCGCGCTGCGCCACGGCTACTCGGGCCGCTCGATGCTGGCCCAGTCGCTGACCGCGCACGCGCCGTGGCGCGCAGTGCCGACGCAGATCGCGGGCATCAAGCACGCGCTCTCGCCCTACTGCTACCGCTGCCCGCTCGGCCTCAAGTACCCGTCCTGCGAGGTCAAGTGCGCGCAGGACATCGAGGACCTGATCCGCACCACCACCACCGGCCAGATCGCGGGGTTCCTCGCCGAGCCGATCCAGGGTGTGGGCGGGTTCGTGACGCCGCCGCAGGAGTACTTCCAGGTCGCGGTCGGGATCGTGCGCAAGTACGGTGGCGTGTTCATCTGCGACGAGGTGCAGACCGGCTTCGGCCGCACCGGCGGGAAGTGGTGGGGCTGCGAGCACTACGGCGTGGAGCCCGACGTCATGACGATGGCCAAGGGCATCGCGAACGGCATGCCGATCTCGGCGACGATGTGCACGCCGGCGGTCGCCGATTCGCTCCAGAAGCTCACCATCTCGACCTTCGGCGGCAACCCGATCTCGAACGTCGCGGCGCTCGCCACCATCGAGGTCATCGAGAAGCACGACCTCCGGAAGAACGCCGAGGTGCAGGGCCGGCGCCTGCGCGACGGACTGGAGAAGCTGAAGAGCCGGTACCCGCGCACCATCGGCGACGTGCGCGGCATGGGCCTGATGCAGGGCGTCGAGCTGGTCGAGGACGAGACGAAGGGGAACCGCGCGCCCAACGTGAAGGGCACCGCGCGGCTGTTCGAGGAGACGAAGAAGCGCGGGCTCCTGATCGGCAAGGGCGGCCTCTACGGCAACTGCCTGCGCATCGCGCCGCCGCTCACCGTGAGCGCGGCCGAGGTGGACGAGGCGGTGGGCAAGCTCGAGGAGAGCTTCGCCGCCATCGGGGCGTAGGGAGCGGATATGGCGACGCACGAGACGCTGATCCAGCTCGACCGGCTGGAGCGCGCGTTCCCGGACCTCAAGCCGCTCTACGGCGACGGCGACGCCGTGGCCGAGGCGAACCGCTGCCTCTACTGCCACGACGCGCCGTGCACCGCGGCCTGCCCCACCGGCATCGACGTGCCGACCTTCATCCGCAAGATCGCCACCGGCAACGCACGCGGCGCCGCGCGCGTCATCCTCTCGGCGAACCTGCTCGGCTACTCGTGCGCGCGGGTGTGCCCGGTCGAGGTGCTGTGCGCTGGCGCCTGCGTGTACAACGACTGGCACCGCCCGCCCATCCAGATCGGCCGGCTCCAGCGCTACGCGGTCGAGAAGGCGTTCGACGACGGGCAGGCGGGGACGCTGTTCCGCCGCGCGCCGGCGACCGGGAAGAAGGTGGCGTGCGTGGGCGCGGGCCCGGCCTCGCTGTCGCTGGCCGGATATCTGGCGCTGGCGGGAGTGGACGTGACGCTGTTCGAGCGGCGCGCCATCCCGGGCGGGCTCAACACCACCGGCGTCGCACCGTACAAGATGCACGTGGACGGGGCGCTGCGCGAGGTGGACTTCGTGCGCTCGCTCGGCATCACCATCCAGGAGGGCGTCGAGGTGGGCTCGGAGGTGCGCGCCGAGGACCTGGCGCGCGACTTCGATGCCGTGTTCATCGGCGTCGGTCTCGGGCAGGACACCAGCCTGGGCATCCCCGGCGAGGACGGCCCGGGCGTCTACGGCGCCACCGCCTGGATCGAGCGCATGAAGCTCGAGCCGGGCTTCGCGGTGCTGGGCGTCGCCTGCGGCGCGGTGATCGGCGGCGGCAACACGGCGATCGACGCCGCGCGAGAGCTGTCGCGGTTGAGCGTGCCGCACGTGCTCATGGTCTACCGCCGCACCGCCGAGGAGATGCCCGGCTTCCGGCACGAGATGGACGCCGCGCGGCGCGAGGGCGTGCGGCTGGTCGAGAAGGCGGTGCCGAAGGAGTTCATCCGCCAGGACGGGCGCTTGGTCGGCATCCTGCTGGACGACGGACGCCGCATCCCCGCCGACCTCGCGGTGGTGGCGATCGGCCAGACCAGGCCGCGCGATCTGGCCGCGCAGTTCCCGGGGGTCGAGGTGGACCCCGGGGGGCGGATCGTCGTGGATCGCGCCACCTGCCGGACGGGAAACCCGAAAATCTACGCGGGCGGGGACGCCGTCCGTGGCGGCGACCTGGTGGTGACTGCGGCGCAGGACGGCAAGCGCGCCGCGCGCGCCATCTGCCGCGCGCTCGGCGTGCAGATAGCCGTTGACGCCGCGCTGAATGCGGGGCATCAATAATCGCTTCGAGGGCGCGGCGCGGGACCGCGTGCAGACGAAGCAGTCAGCGAAGCGGTGTCACGCACCGTGTCGCGCTCTCATGACGAAGCGGGCGGGGGACCCGAGCCCCCGCCCGCTTTCGCTCGGCGCGGCGTTCGTCGCGCCTGCGGACCCTCGGCTGCGCCCGGTTTCGCACCGCCCTGCCGGCCGCAGTCGCTCTCGCGGGGTGCGGCGCTCGTCACGTCTGCGGTGCGCCGGCGGCGACCGCCCTCGCACCGCTGTGTCGGCCGCGGTGGCTCCCGCGTGGCGCGGCGCTCTCCGGGCGGGCGTCCCGCTACCGCGTCCCCGCGCCCGCGCGCAGCTTCTCGAACTTCTCCCGCGCGGCCGTGGCGACCAGGCCGGCCGCGGTCTCCATCGAGATCGAGCGGGCGTTCAGCACGAGGTCGTAGCCGAGCGGATCGTCAATGTCGCGACCGAGCACCTTGCGCACGAACTCGGCCCGCTCGTGGTCGGAGGTCTCGACCTGCCGCAGCGCGTCGCGCTCGGAGAGCTTCTCGCGCTCCGCGAGGCTCCGCAGCCGCGCGTCGCGCGGCGCGACCACGCGGACGTGGAAGCCGCGCTCGGGGCCGAGGATGAAATTCGCGCCGCGGCCCACCACCACCACGCCGCCGAGCTGCGAGATCGAGTAGATGACCTCGAGCAGGTGCCTGACGTAGTCGTCGGCGTCCACGTAGCGCCCCGCCAGCATGGACTCGAACCAGATCGAGAGCTGCGACTTCGCGTGCTCGTCGAGCGACGCGATGATGCGGTGCTTGAGGCCCGTGGACTGGCAGATGCGGTCGATGACGTCGCGGTCGAGCAGCGCGTAGTCGAAGCGCTCCGCCAGCATGCCGGCCAGCGCCGTGCCGCCGGCGCCGCGCTGGCGCGACACGGTGATCACCGGCTGCAGGCGGGGGCGGGGCTCGTCGCGGGCGCTGGCTTTCGCGTGGAGCGCCCGGTCCAGCTCCCAGCGGCGGAGCTGGCGGTCGAGGATGATCTCGATGGAGGTCATGGCTGCCTCCCGGGCGCGGGCGGGGTCCGAGGGGTCGCGCCCTGTCCACCGATGATTCTAGGTCGGGCGGCGCCGCTTCGCCACCGGAAGAGCGGGAAACGGAGCGGCCGGGACGGAGGTGGGAGCTACCTGCGCTCCTCCAAAGGTGGCAGAATACAGGCACCCCCACGGGGAACATCAAGGCGGCCGTCGCGGCCGCGGAGGCGCGCCATGTCTCCTCGCGTTCTCGCAAGACAGTCGGGAGCGCCGAGCCGGTTCCCGACCCTCGCGGCTCTGCTGATCGCGCTCGCGACTCCCCAGCCTGCCCGCGTCGATGCCGAACCGCTGTTCGCTGCCCCGTTCATCGCCTACGACACGAGAATCGACCCCAGCGACATGGGGATCGCGGATCTCGACGGCGACGGAAGGCCCGACGTGGTGGTCGTCAATTCCTTCCCCGGTTCGATAACCGCGCTGCTCGGGAACGGGGATGGCAGCTTCCAGCCGGCCACCTACTCCACGATCTGGCCCTATTCAGCGGGGATGGCGATCGGGGATCTCGATGGAGGTGGGCGGCCCGACCTGGTCGTGGCGAACTCGCATTCGTACTCGATCTCGGTGTTGCACGGGAACGGCGACGGGAACTTCGATTCTAGGGCGGACTACGCGACAGGCTATCAGCCCATGGACGTGGCGGTGGGAGACCTTGACGGCGACGGCCACGCGGACGTCGTTGTCGTGAGCACGGACTACTACACGTCCAACATGGTGTCCGTGTTGCTCGGGACAGGCGACGGCACCCTCGGCTCCAGGACCGATTACTGGATGGGGGCTTCTTCCGCTCCATGGTCGGTGGCCATCGGTGATCTCAATGGTGACGGCCGGCCCGACCTGGTGGTCGTTGACGACTCGAACACGGTGGCGGTGCTGCTGGGGAATGGTGACGGCACCCTGGGGCCGAAGGCCGACTTCGCGACCGGCGCGTCTCCCTCCGATGTCGCGATCGGGGACTTGAACGGCGACGGGCGTCCCGATCTCGCCGTGGCCAATCTTTCCGGCACGGTCTCCGTGCTGATGGGAAACGGCGACGGCAGCTTTGCGACACCAACGGACTACGTGACGGGAGGCTATTCCAGCCGGGTGGCCATTGGGGATCTCGACGGCGACGGGCGCGCGGACCTGGCGGCCTCGAACGGCCTGGCCGGCACGGTGTCGGTGCTGATCGGGAACGGGGACGGCAGCTTCGGGCCCAGGATCGACTTCCGTGCGGGGACCAAGCCGGGGGCGGTGGCGATCTCGGATCTCGATGGCGACGGGCGGCCCGATCTGGCGGTGGAGAATCAGAACGCGTACTCCGGAACGGTGTCCATCATGCGCGGGAACGGCGACGGCACCTTCGGGGCGGGGTCCGAGTTCGCGACGGGTGAGGGCCCCCAGGCTCTCGCAGGTGGCGATCTCGACCATGACGGGCGCCTCGATGTAGTCGTGGCGAACAGCATGACCAGCGCGGTCTCGGTGCTGCTCGGCAACGGCGATGGCAGCCTCGGGACGAAGACCGACTTCGGAACCGGGGTCCAACCGACCTCGGTGGCGCTCGGGGATCTCAATGGCGACGGACGACTCGATCTCGTGACGGCCAGCGGGGGCTCGAACACGGCCTCCGTGTTGCTCGGGAACGGCGACGGCAGCTTCGGTGCGAAGACCGACTTGGGCACCGGATCCGGTCCGAGGTCCGTGGCGATTGGGGATCTGAACGGCGACGCTCGATTGGACCTGGTGACGGCGAACGCGGGCTCGGCTACGGCTTCGGTTCTCCTCGGGAACGGCGACGGCACATTCGGCCCGAGGGCCGACTACGCGACCGGGAGCGCTGCCTTCTCGGTGGCGATCGGGGACCTCGATGGTGACGGGCTGCCCGACCTCGCGACGGCGAACCAGTCCGGCCCCTACACGGTCTCGGTTCTGCTCGGGACCGGTGACGGCCGGTTCCTGCCCAGGACCGACTTCGCCAGCGGGAGCAACCCGGTTTGCGTGGCGATCGCGGATCTCGACGGCGACGGGCGCCCGGATCTTTCGGTGGTGAACAGCGACCCCGGCACGGTCTCGGTGTTGCTCGGGAACGGCGATGGCACGTTCAGGCCCAGGACGGATTTCGGGACCGGGGCCAACCCTCGTTCCCTGGTCGTTGGTGACCTCGACAACGATGGCCACCCCGACCTCGTGGTCGCGAACAGGTCCTCCAACACGGTGTCCGTCCTGCGCAACACCGCAGCCGGGATTCCCACACCCGTGCTGCTGTACTTCTTCGACGCTCATTGGTCGGGTGCGGGCGTGGAAGTGCGCTGGGAGTACGGGCCCACCGCGTCGGTCCGCGGCACCGTGGTCGAGCGGAGTGATGACACGGACACGTGGACCGCGGCGAGCGGCGTCCCACAGGAGGCGGAGGGCCTTCAGGTCCTGATGGATCGTGGAGTGAAACCGGGCCGGCAGTACTCCTATCGCTTGCGCGCGACGCTCACGGACGGCGAGACGGTGACGTTCGGTCCGGTTCCGGCCACGGGGACCCCGACACTCGCGCAGTTCGCGCTGTCGGCCGTCACTCCCAACCCGGGCTCCGCAGCCGCGCAGGTCTCATTCACGATGCCACGAGACGCGCGCGTACGGCTCAGTGTTCTTGACGTTCAGGGGCGCTGCGTCTCCGTGCTCGCGGAAGGGCAGCTCCCGGCCGGCCGTCACAGCGCGGCCTTTCATGCGCCGACTTCGGGTCTCTACTGGATTCGCCTCGAATGGCCGGGCGGATCGGCCACGCGCCGATTCGTCCTGGCCTACTGAGGTTCGAGAGCCTCGCTCAGGCCGCCGCGGCCTTCAGAGACTCGACCAGCTTCTGCAGCGCGCCCTTGGCGTCGCCGAAGAACATCATGGTCTTGGGGTTGTAGTAGAGCTCGTTGTCGATGCCGGCGAAGCCGGGCTTCATGCTGCGCTTGATGATGATGATGTGCTGCGCCTTGTCGGCGTCCAGGATCGGCATGCCGTAGATCGGGCTCGCCTTGTCGTAGCGCGCCGCCGGGTTCACGACGTCGTTCGCGCCGACCACCAGCGCCACGTCGCAGCGCTCGAACTCGGGGTTGATCTGCTCGAGGTCGAAGAGCTGCTCGTAGGGCACGTTGGCCTCGGCCAGCAGCACGTTCATGTGGCCGGGCATGCGGCCCGCCACCGGATGTACCGCGTACTTCACGTCCACGCCGACCTTCGACAGCATGTCGGCCAGCTCGCGGCACACGTGCTGCGCCTGCGCCACCGCCATGCCGTAGCCCGGGATGATGATGAGCGAGCGGATGTTCGACAGCAGCACGCCCGCGTCCTCGGCCGAGATCTCGCGCACCGCCTTCGCCGGGCCGCCCCTGGCGGTGGCGGCCGCCGCCACCGGGCCCGCGCCGACGCCCGCGAACAGCACGTTCGCGAGCGAGCGGTTCATGGCCTTGCACATGAGCATGGTGAGCAGCGTGCCCGAAGCGCCCACCAGCGTGCCGCTGATGATGAGCGCGGGCTCGCGGAG
>JACRPT010000038.1:0-7841 GCA_016223045.1 Candidatus Eiseniibacteriota bacterium | reverse complement strand
GGAGCGCGAAGCCGGTCGCCGCCACCGCCAGGCCGGTGAAGGAGTTCAGCAGCGAGATCACCACCGGCATGTCGGCGCCGCCGATCGGGATCACCATGAGCACGCCGAACACCAGCGCGCCGCCCAGCAGCGTGTAGAAGGCGGCCTGGCCGCCTCCCGTCGCGATCCACACGATAGTGGCGAGCAGGCCGAGGAACAGCAGCACGTTGACGATCTTCTGGATGGTCGAGGTGATGGCGCGCTCCGAGATGATGCCCTGGAGCTTGCCGAACGCCACCAGCGAGCCGCTGAACGAGATCGAGCCGATGATACAGCCGAAGATCGTCGCGCCGACCGAGAGCGGACCCTCGGCCCGGGCGCCGACGAACTCCACGGTCGAGATGAGCGCGGCCGCGCCGCCGCCGCAGCCGTTCAGGAGCGCGACCATCTGCGGCATGTCGGTCATGGCCACGAAGCGCGCGCCGACCGTGCCGAGCGCCGCGCCCACGACGATGCCGATGATGATGAGCGGACCGTTGTGGGGGCCCGCGCCGCCCGGGGAGAGCCACAGGAACAGGAACGTCGCGACGATCGCGAACGCCATGCCGGTCGCGGCGAGCTGGTTGCCGCGCCGTGCGCGCGCCGGGTGGCTGAGGAACTTGAGGCCGACGATGAACAGCACCGCCGACGTCAGGTAGGCGAGGTCGGAAAGCACCTTGGGGTTCATGCCTTCCTCCCGGTCGGTTTCTTGGACTTGAACATCTCGAGCATGCGGTCGGTCACCACGAACCCGCCGAAAAGGTTCATCGCGCCCAGCACCACCGCGGCGAACCCGAGCCACACCAGCACCGGGTTGGTGGCTTCGGCGAGCACCAGCATGCCGCCGAGCATCACGATGCCGTGGATGGCGTTGGTGCCGGACATGAGCGGGGTGTGCAGCACCACCGGCACCTTCGAGATCACTTCGAAGCCCACGAACACCGCGAGCACGAAGATGTAGACCAGGCCGAGGATGATCAGGCTTTCCGTCATGACGCCTTCCCCGCGACCGCCGGCTCCGGCGCCGCCGCAGCCGCGCGCGTGATGCAGGAATCGCGAATGATGTCGTCCTCGAAGTCGAGGTTGAGCTTGCCGTCCTTGACCATCAGCTGCACCAGCGCGGCGACGTTGCGCGAGTACATCTGGCTCGCGTGCAGCGGCAGGGTGGCCGGCACGTTGACCGGGCCCAGGATGAGCACGCCGTGCCTGCGCACGTCCTGTCCGGCCACGGTGAGCTCGCAGTTGCCTCCGGTCTCGGCGGCCAGGTCCACGATCACCGAGCCGGGTTTCATGTCCTTCACCATGTCCCCGGTGATGAGGACGGGCGCCTTCTTCCCGGGGATGGCGGCGGTCGTGATGGCGATGTCCGCGTTCTTCAGGCGCGCGTGGATCAGGTCGCGCTCCTTCTGCTGGTGCTCCTCCGACAGCTCCTTGGCGTAGCCGCCGGCCTGCACCGCGTCCTCGGCGAGCAGCTCGAGCCCCACGAACGTGGCGCCCAGGCTCTGCACCTCCTCCTTCACCGCCGGCCGCACGTCGAAGGCCTCGACCACCGCGCCCAGGCGGCGGCAGGTCGCGATCGCCTGCAGGCCCGCGACGCCGGCGCCCAGCACGAACACGCGCGCGGGAGCGATGGTGCCCGCCGCGGTCATCATGAGCGGGAAGAACTTGCCGAGCGAGCCGGCGCCCCACAGCGCCGCCTTGTAGCCGGCCACGCTCGCCATGGACGAGAGCGCGTCCATCTTCTGCGCGCGCGAGGTGCGCGGGATCATCTCCATCGAGAAGGCCGTCACGCGGCGCGCCGCGAGCCGCTTCACGGCGTCGGAGCCCCGGTCGCGGCCGAGGAACGCGACCAGCGTTGCGCCCTCGCGGATCAGGTCGGCCTCGTGCGCGCCCGCCGCTTCGCCCGGCATCGGCTCGCGCACCTTGAGCACCAGGTCCGCCTGCGCGTAGAGGTCGCGAGCGCCGGGGACGACGGTCGCCCCGGCCTGGCGGTAGGATTCGTCCAGGTAGCCGGCAGCCTCCCCGGCACCGGCCTCCACCGCCACCTCGAGCCCGGCTTTCACGAGCCTGGCGACGGTCTCGGGGACCAGCGCGACGCGGGTCTCGCGCGGAGCGATTTCACGCGGTACGGCGATACGCATATCGTCGGGACCTTTCTGGAAGGGTCGGCGGGCAGCGCGGACCTCCAGCGCGCCGACGGTTGGCAAGGCTCATGCAGTAGTCATGCCGGGTCTCGGTGTCGAGGCGCGTGGGTCCGGGGCGCGGGCGGGTCGCATCGGCGACCGCTTCGCGCACCCCGCACCCCGGAACGTATCCCGCGTCCCGACGCCGAGTTCCCAACGCTGCGCCGCGTCCGCGACCGTTCCTCCGGAGTCTCCACTCCGGAGCCGGTCCAGGCCCGGCGAGCAGCACCGCGGGCCATTCTATCCGGCCAGGCCTGTCCCTGTCCTGTCAGAGTGTCAGGAGAGTGGAAGGCCCCGCCGTGCCATTCGCGGGCCCCGGCCCGTGTACGGAGGCCGGGCGGGCGCGGGCTTCCCGGGGGCGGGAGCGGTGCTCCCCGGTGGCGGGCGAGGTCTGTTAGTTTCAACGCAGCGATCCACCCACAACGTCCCGACTGGAGAGCATCCCGATGCATGGCTCAGGCGCAGTGCCCAAGGTAGTCGCGAAGAACCCCCTGGTCGAGATCGACGGCGACGAGATGACCCGGGTGATCTGGGCCATGGTCAAGGAGCACCTGATCGAGCCGTTCGTGGAGATCCAGCTCGAGCGCTACGACCTGTTCCTGCCCGAGCGCGACCGCACCGACGACCAGGTGACGGTGCAGGCTGCGGAGGCCGTCCGCCGGCACGGGGTGGGCGTCAAGTGCGCGACCATCACGCCCGACGCCGCACGCGTCAAGGAGTACAACCTCAAGAAGGCATGGCCGAGCCCGAACGGCACGCTGCGCGCGATCCTGGACGGCACCGTGTTCCGCAAGCCGATCGTGGTGAAGAACGTGCCGCCCATGGTGCGCGCGTGGAAGAAGCCCATCACCATCGGCCGCCACGCCTACGGCGACGTCTACCGCGACGTCGAGATGGCGATACCCGGACCCGGGCGCGTCGAGCTGGTCTATCACCCCTCCGACGGCGGACCCGCGCACTCGGTCCGGGTGCACGACTTCAAGGGCGCCGGCGTCGCGATGGCGATGCACAACCTGGAGGCCTCGATCCGCTCGTTCGCGCGCTCCTGCATGGGCTACGCGCTCGACGAGAGGACGGACGTGTGGTTCGGCGCCAAGGACACCATCAGCAAGACCTACCACGCCGCGTTCAAGGCGATCTTCCAGAGCGAGTACGAGGCGCGGAAGGCCGACTTCGAGAAGGCCGGCATCACCTACAGCTACCTGCTCATCGACGACGCGGTGGCGCGCGCGGTGCGGCACCCCGGCGGCTTCCTGTGGGCGTGCATGAACTACGACGGCGACGTGCTGAGCGACATGCTGGCCTCGGGCTTCGGCTCGCTCGGCCTCATGACCTCGGTGCTGGTCTCGCCCGACGGGAAGTTCGAATACGAGGCCGCGCACGGCACGGTGCAGCGCCACTACTACGAGCACCAGAAGGGCCGTCCCACCTCGACCAACTCGACCGCGACCATCTTCGCGTGGAGCGGCGCGCTCGGGAAGCGCGGCGAACTGGACGGCACCCCCGAGCTCACGGAGTTCGCGCGGAAGCTCGAGGAGTCGGTGATCGAGACCATCGAGTCGGGGGCCGTCACCAAGGACCTCGCCGCGATCGCCGAGCCGAAGGTGGAGGACTACGTCTCCACCGAGGGCTTCATCAAGGCCATCGCCGAGCGCCTGCGCGCCAAGGTGGGAGCCGGGGCGGCGGCGCGGTAGCCGCGCTGCCCTCCGCCATCTCGCGAAGCAGGCCGCCCGGGAGCGCGAAGCTCGGGCTCGGCGGCCGTGCGCCCGCGGGTCCGCAGCCATTCCGGCGGGATGGCCGCACCGGGCGACTCGCGCCCTGGAACAGGGTCATCCCACGCTAGCGGATCGCGGCCACCCGCGTGACCAGGATGCGCCCGGCGGTCTCGAGCCGCGCGAAGTAGATGCCGCCCGGCACGCGCCGCCCGGCGTCGTCGTCGGCCAGCCAGCGCACTCCGGTCTCGCCGGCCGCGGCCACGAGCGTGCGCACCACGCGGCCCGCGACGTCCACGAGCGTGACCCGCGCCGCGGCGGCGAGCGGCGCTCCGAAGTCGAAGCGCGTCCAGCCGCGCGCGACGCTCGGCTGCGCCGCGAAACGAAGTCCGCCGGCGGCCGCGACCGGGACGCCCGTGGGCGCAACCACCTCGATCGAGTCCAGCATTGTGTTGCCGAGATCGTCCTGCAGCGTGAAGTAGATGTGCCCGGGCGTCTGCGGCGCGGCGGGCACCAGGGCGTCGCCGTTCGGATCCGTGTAGGTGTTGTCGAACACCTCGTCGGTGGCGGTGACGCGCTGCACGCCGGCGGCGCCGGTCTCGCGTGCCGCCCCGGAGGTCCCGGCCAGGTTCGGCGCCGGCGGCGCCGGCGGCTTCCACAGCGAGATCTGCAGGTTGGGTACCGGCTGGCCGGCGGTGTCCACGACGCTGAACGCGATGGCGCAGCCGAGGCCCGTGCAGGAGTTCACGTAGGCCGGCTTGTACACCGCCCAGTGCGGCAGCGGCCGCTCGCGCCGGATCGGCATCTCGGGGTCGCCGAGCAGATTGTAGAGCCACGCATTGTAGGAGCCGGCGAGCGCCGCCATCTGCGCCTCGGCGTACTGGATGGCATGGGCCTGGGTGGTGAGCCCGAGGTCGTAGACCGCCTTGAAGAGCTGCCGGTCCAGCTCGTGGTTCTGGTTGGTGTTCGAGACAGTCGTGGCGCCGTAGGAGCCGACGGCGCCGCCGCTGCCCCGCAGGAGCCACCACTCGCCCATGGACTCGCTGAACGGCAGATCGTGGTTCGAGCACGCGAGGTTCCACACCACGGGCGTGACCGTCCCGTTCGTCAGGCCCATGAGATCGTAGATCGAGTACGACTCGCTCCCGTTCCACCCGCCCCAGGAGTTCGCGCTGCCGTGGCCGCGGTAGCACACCAGCCCGAGGCCGGCGTTGATCTCGTAGGTGATGAGGGAGTTGTGGGCGAGCAGGTTGCTGCCGTAGATCTTGACGAAATTCGGCCGGTCGGAATACGAGGCGTTGTAGACGGACTCCTGCGCCCCTTCGTACTTCCCCGGCGCGCCCTGCTCATGCGCGACGAGCAACGCCCGCTTGAAGGCGTCGGTGATGGGCGGATCGTCCATGTAGGTGAGGATCTTCCAGACCTCGGAGGCGACCTGCCCCTGGTACTGCGCCGAGAGCCGGCCGACGTACACGTCCTGATCCAGGTCGTCGCCGTCCATCGAGGAGTAGAGATCGTCGGTCGGCGGGCTGCCGTTTGCCGGCGCGCTGCAATAGGGGATCACGTCCGTCTCGCCGACCAGCAGGCAGTAGTGGTCGTACTCCGACGGGGTCGCGTAGTACCAGTTCCGGATGATGGTACGGATGCCGTCGCAGGTGTTCCCGCTCGACGGGATGAAGCGGAGGGCGACGTGGAACCCTCGCTCCGACTTCTGATCGATGAGCGGCTGGAGGTACGGCTGCCACCCGTACGGGAGGACGATCAGGTACTCCCCGTAGTAATGGCGGGGGTTGGCCGGGTAGAACTGACTCACCGCGTCCCAGTTGGGGAACAGGTCGCTCGCCACGCGGGCGCGCCGCCGCGTGATCTCGGGGGATGGCGCCGGGGCGCCGTCGTGATCGAAGCGCACCTGCATCTGCGAGGCCACGTCGAGCTGCCCCGAGAGCGGCGACCAGTGGAACGGGTACACGCCGAGCCGAGCCCCCATGATCGAGCCGAGCTTCGGGGACGCCGGCGCGGCCCCGTCGGCGTCCGCCGCCGGCCAGGGCTCGGGCAGGGCGTAGATCGAGTCATCGCGCACGAACTGCTCCGCCGTGCCGAGGGAATCGTCCATCTCGGGGATGGTGCGCGGCCACACCATCATGCCGGAGAACGACTGCATCTGCAGCCGGGCCGCCTGCGCTAGGTGCGCGCCGGCGATGCCCTGCGGCAGCGCCAGAGTGAGCTGGACCGCCGGCAGGTCGGGCGCCCCGGCCATGTCGGTCGAGCCCATGCCCGGCACGGTGATCTTCGAGTACACGCTCCCATCGGGCGCGATCTTCGGCTCGAGGTAGAAGCCGTGGACGAGTATGTCGAAGGTGGTCCGGGTGCCGTCCGAGAGATCGCGGTTCAACTGCACGCTGGCGGGCGTGCCGGGCGGCTGGGTGTCGAGCGCGATCCACGGCGGGCCCGAGGTCTGGGCGTGCGCGCGCGGCCCCGCGAGGAGCAGGAGCAGCGCGGCGAGCGTGGCTATGCGTGGCCTGGGCATGGATTCCTCCGTGGGGTAGCCACCGCCGGCTGCGGTGGGGGGTCGTCCACCAGGGGGAATCCCGTCCCCGGGCCGAAGCGCACGGCTCAGTGGTCACCCGCCTGCCGCCGCGCCGGGGGCGTAGTGCAGTCCGAACGCCGGCGGAACGCAGGTTGGGGACACCGGGCCGGGCTTCGCAGCCCGCGGGCCCGGAGCGGCGGGGGCTACCGCGGCAGCTTCACCCGCTGCCCGAGGAAGAGCAGGCAGCGGCCGCGCCGGTCCTCATCGCTGGGCCAGGTCCCCTGGGCCACCACGAGGTCCGCGAGCCCGTCGCCGTTGAAGTCGCCGGCGGGATAGCCCCAGTACGAGATCGGCACCCCCGGCTCATCGCCCGCCCGGTACCACGCAGGGTGGGGCCTGCGGGGATCGCGCGGGCTCAAGTAGACGGCGACGATCCCCAGCCAGCGCCGGTCGGGGCTGGCGGAATAGCCGCCGCTCCCGACCATGATGTCGGGCACGCCGTCGCCGTTCACGTCCCCGATGCCCGGGGCACCGGTGGAGAGGCCCCCGCCGCTGCTGAAGCCCTGCCCGGTCCAGACCGGGCTCGCCCCGGCCCCGTGCGGTCCCCCCAGGTAGAGCAGGGCGCGGCCTTCGTGGGCGCTGCGGCCGGAGTAGAACGCCTGCATGATGATGATGTCAGCGCAGCCGTCGCCGTTCACGTCCCCCACGCCACCGGTCGAGTAGCCGAATCCCCCGGCGATCTGGTCCCCGACGGCGGTCCAGACCGGCCGCGACGCCAGCCCGCGCGGCCCGCCGAGGAAGAGCTGCGCCCGCCCTCCACCGGCCGTGCCGGCCCCCTTCCAGGTGGGCGCCCCGACCAGCACATCGGCGTACCCGTCGTGGTTCACGTCGCCCGTGCGCGCGAGGAGGAACCCCAGCCCGCTATCCCGCGTGCCGCCGTAGAGGGACCAGGCGGGATGGGGCGCCAGCCCCCGCGGACCCCCGAGGTAGAGGAACACCGCTCCCTCGGCATTGAATCGGCTCGTGTACTCGGGCGCTCCGACGATCACGTCGTCGTAGCCATCGCCGTTCACATCGCCGGCCGACGCTACCGAGTTGCCGAACTGAGCGTTGGCCTGGTTGCCTTCCGCCGTCCACATAGGCGCAGCGAGCAGGGGGTCGACCGCAATCGGGTAGAGCGCAGCCTCGTCGTCGATCGTGATCTCGACGCCGCCCCGTGGTCTCCATCGCCTCCTCGCCGGGACGGTGCGCCCCGCGGCGTCTCTGACGGACAGCCCGACATAGCGAAGTCGATCATGCCCGCCCACCGAAATGGAAATGCCGTCGCCGTCGGAGCGGCATGGGACTTCACCTTCGAACGCAATCGCGAGGTTCAGCGCACCAGTGCCTGGCGGCCGGCTG
>JACRPT010000124.1:2537-4795 GCA_016223045.1 Candidatus Eiseniibacteriota bacterium | reverse complement strand
CCAGGCGCGCGCCCTCGGTGGAGGCGAAGCGCTTGCGCTCCTCCCAGAACTGCAGGTTCCCCTGCGCCACGCGCACCGGCTTCTCGGCCCCCATGAGGCCGGTGCACTCGATCAGCAGGGCGATCTTGTCGGCGAGCGGCACCTCGAAGGGGTCCCGGGCCAGCGCGGTCTCGTAGCGCGCCACGGCGGCGGCGACGGGCGCCAGCGCCACCGGGGCGCGACGATGCCGCGCCCCGGCGCGCGCCACGCGGCAGGCGAGCCGGGCGGCCGCCTCGGCCTCGGCCGTGCTCACGTCGGCGACCGCCGCGAAACCCCACGCGCCGTCCACCAGCACGCGCACCCCGAGCCCCAGCCCGGCCGACTCCTGGAGCGCGCTGACGCGGCGGTTCTTGACCTCGATCAGCTGGGAGCGCGATTCCACCACGCGCGCGTCGGCGTAGCTCGCGCCCTCGAGCTGGGCGGTGTTGAGGGCGCGGTCGAGGATGTCGTCCATGGCTTCTTCCAGGGGTACCGGGCTTGCGACGGGCGGAGCGCGCCGATACTGTGCCCGGCCCATGGGAGCGTCAAGCCGAAACGGCCCGCGCCGCGATCGCCCGGCCGCGCCGCTCATCGCGTTCGCCGCGGCGATGGCGGTGGGAGATGCGCCGCGCGCCGCGCGCGCTCTCGCCGCCGCGCGCCGCGCCGGGATGCCGCGCGTGGCGGCGGAGGAGACCGCGCTCATGCTGATGCTGCACGCCGGCTACCCCGCCGCGCTGGAAGGGACGCGCGTCCTCGGCCGGGCGTGGCCGGGCCGCGCGCGACGCACCCGCGAGGGATCGGTCGCCTCGTGGCGGCGCCGCGGCGCGAGGCTGTGCGCCAGGGTCTACGGCGCGAGCACCGCGCGACTGCGCCGGAACGTGCGCGCGCTCCATCCCGACCTCGCCGTGTGGATGATCGAGCAGGGCTACGGCCGCGTGCTCGCGCGCGCGGGGCTCGACGGCGCGACGCGCGAGCTGGTCGCGGTCGCGGTGCTGGCGGCGGGCGGCTGGGAGCGCCAGCTCACGAGCCACCTGCTCGGCGCCGGCCGGCTCGGCGCCACCCGCGCCGACGTGAGGCGCTCCTTCGAGGCCGGCCTCGCGCGGGCCACCGCCGCGGCGCGGCGCGCGGGCAGGCGGGCCTGGCGGGTGGCGTTCGGCGGCGCTACGCGGGGCGCCGCGCGTAGAACACGACGCCCCGCGACAGGAACGAATGCGCGAAGCGCCCGAGGCCCGAGACCGGCCCGGAGGGCAGCAGCCAGCGCCCCAGCGCGCGCGCGCCGGTGAGCGATTCCGGACGGAGCAGGTCGAAGCGGCTGTGGGGCTCGAGCCCGAGCGAGACCAGCAGGTCGCGGATCTCGCCCCCGTCGAACCAGTGCACCGCCGGCCAGTCCGTGTAGTTCACCAGGTCGCGCCGGTGCTCCATGATCCACGACAGCACGCGGTCGCGCAGCCGCGACGGCAGCCAGGGATAGAAGGGGAAGCCGCGGACCTCGCCCTGGAAGGGATGCCGCCGATTGGTGGTCGTGAGCATGAAGACTCCTCCGGGCGCGACCATGCGGGCGGCCTCGGTGACCGCGCGCCGCCAGTCCGGGACGTGTTCGAGCAGCGCGAGCAGGGTCACGACGTCGAAGCCCCCGGGCGCGAGCGGCAGGCGGGTGGCGTCGCCCACCACCACGCGGAAGCGCGCGGCGTGCTCGCGGAGGCGCTCGCGGGCCCGTGCCGCGAAGTCGGGGTCCATGTCCACGCCGGTGACCCGGGCGCCGGATTCGCACCAGCGGATGCTGACGCGGCCGGTGCCGCAGCCGATGTCGAGCACGCGCAACGGCTCGCGGTGCGGGAGCAACGGCGCCACGCGCTCGAGCTCGCGCCGGAACTCCGCCTGGTCCGCGGGCGCGGCGACGGCGATGGGGTTGTTCGCGAGGTACTTCTCGCGGAGGCCTGACGCGTCGGTCATGTGCGGCTCCGGGTCTGATGAAGGGACGTCTGGTTCGACGGCCGCACAGACTAGCAATCCTCCCCGCCGGTCGCCACCGGCGGTCGCTTCCGCGCGGAAGCGCGGAGACCCGCGCGCGGCGGGGGCCGGCGCGGGGCCACGGGTTGACCGGGCCGGAAGGCGCGGCCTAGGATGCGCCCGCATATGCGACTCCCCTTCCCGCGCGACCGGCGTCCCCCCGCGGCGCCCGCATGCCCGGGCCCGCACGGCCGGAAGGCACGCCCGCGGTGAACCGTGATCCCCTGACC
>JACRPT010000124.1:0-2445 GCA_016223045.1 Candidatus Eiseniibacteriota bacterium | reverse complement strand
GAGCCGCGAGCGCGTCGCCGTGCGCGCGCGCGTGGTGCCGGCGCCCGAACCGCCGTTCGAGCGCCTGTTCGATCCCATCCTGGACGACCTCGCGCATGACGGGCCGCTGGCGCGCGAGCGTTTCGCGGTGCGCTGGAGCGACACGGGCGCGCTCGCCGCGCTCGCCGGCGCCAAGCGCGCGCCGCTCGCCGCGGAGCTGGCCGCCGCTCTCGCGGACTACCACCGCCGGCTCGGCGCCTCGCCGGAATCGCTCGCGGCGCTGGAGCGGCTCGCGCGCGGCGAGGCGGTCTGCGCGGTCGCGGGCCAGCAGCCCGCGCCGCTGGGCGGTCCGCTCTATTCGCTGCACAAGACCGCGGCCGCGGTGGGGCTCGCGGCGGTGGCCGCCGAGCGCACCGGCAGCGCCTGCGTGCCGCTGTTCTGGATGCACGGCGAGGATTCGGACTTCGCCGAGATCCGCTCCGCCACCTTCGCCGACCGGGCGCTCTCGCTCACCGAGCGTGCGCTGCCCGAGGGCGCGCACGCGCCGGGCGGGCTGGTGGGAAGCGTCGCGCTCGAACCGCTGGCGGCGCTCGGCGACGAGGCGCTGCGGGCGTGGGAGGGCCTGCCCGGCCATGCGGACGTCGCGGCGCTGTGGCGCGGGTCGCTGGCGCGCGCGCGCGACCTGGGCGAGGCGTTCAGCGCGCTCATGCTGCGGCTGTTCGCCGCGCAGGGCCTGGTGGTGGTGGACCCGCGGCTGCCGGCGTTCCGCGCCGCGGCGCGCCCGCTGCTCGAGCGCTACCTCGCGCACGGCGAGGCGCTCGCCGGGGCCGCGCGCCGCGCCGGCGCGTGGCTCGAGAGCCGCACCGGCCGCCGCCCGCTGGCCGACGCGGCGCTCGAGTCGTTCGTGTTCGCGATCGAGGACGGCGCGCGCCACAAGCTCACGCTGGCGGAAGCGCGATCGCTGCCCGCCTCGCGCGCGCTCTCGCCCAGCGTGGCGCTGCGGCCCGTGGTGCAGGACGCGGTGTTCCCGACCGTGGCGATGGCGTGCGGTCCCGGCGAGCTGGCCTACCTGGCGCAGCTCACCGAGGTGTTCGAGTCGCTCGGGGTGCGTCCGGCCTGCCCGGTGCCGCGCTTCGGCGCGACCTGGCTGCCGCCCGCCGCGGTGGCGTTCCTCGAGGCCTCGGGCGCGGACCCGTGGGAGGTGGTCGCCGCGGCCGACACGGTGCTGCGCCGCGTGTCCGAGCGCGCCATCCCGCCGGGCGTGCTCGCCACGCTCGAGCGCGCGCACGCCGCGGCGCTGGAGGGGCTCGACCGCTTCGTCGCCGGGGCGCGCGACGTGGATGCCAGCCTGCCGCAGATGGTGGACTCGGCGCGCGCGAAGGTGGACTACCAGTACCAGCGGCTGCACGAGGGCCTGGCCGGCAAGGTGCGCCACCGGCTCGAGCGCCAGCACCCCGAGTGGCCGAGGCTGCGCTACTACCTGCTCCCGGGCGACCGGTTGCAGGAGCGCCGGCTGGCGTCGCTCGAGGTGGCGGCCTACCGTGGCGCGGGCGCGGGGACGGAGGTGGCGGAGCTGGCGGCCGAGCACGGCCGGCGGCTCGCGCAGGGGACCTGGGAGCACCTGGTGTTGGAGCTGTGATGGCGCTCGACGCGCTGTTCTTCGGCGCCCATCCCGACGACGTGGAGCTCAGCTCGGGCGGGCTGGCGGCGCTGCTCGCTGCGCACGGCCACGCGGTCGGGATCGCGGACCTGACGCGCGGCGAGGCCGGCACGCGCGGCGACGCCCTCGAGCGCGCCGCGGAGGCGGCGGCCGCGGCGCGCGTGCTGGGCGCGGCGTGGCGCGGCGCGCTCGGGCTGCCCGACCTCGGGATCGCCCGCGGCGATCGCGCGCAGCTCCGCGCGGTGGTGGCGTGCCTGCGCGCGCACCGCCCGCGGCTGGTGGTGGCGCCGCACGCCGACGACGCGCACCCCGACCACGTCGAGGCCTCGCACCTGGTGGCGCGCGCCTGCTACGTCGCGGGGCTGGCGCGCTTCGAAGCGCCGGGCGAGCGGCACCGCCCCGAGCGCACGCTCTTTGCGCTCTACCGCGGCGCCGTGCCGCCGCACCTGGTGGTGGACGTGAGCGCGGTGTGGGAGCGCCGCATGGAGGCGCTGAGGATGCACGCGAGCCAGCTCGAAGCGGGGCGCGGGCCGGCCACCTACCTGACGGCGCCCGAGTTCCTGCTCGAGGTCGAGTCGCGCGCACGCGCCCTCGGCGCCCTGATCGGCGCGCGCTTCGGCGAGGGCTACCGCATGCGCGGTCCCGTCCCGATCGCCGATGCGCGCGCGCTGCTGGCGGGAGGCGCGCGATGACCGCGAAGCCGCGGGCGGCGCGGCGCGCCGTCCGACCGGCGCGCGGGCGGCCGCGCGCCGGCACGGGTCCGGGTGCCGCGAAGCGCCGGGGCGGCGCGCCGGCCGGGGCGCCTG
>JACRPT010000123.1 GCA_016223045.1 Candidatus Eiseniibacteriota bacterium | reverse complement strand
GCAGCCGTGGAACCATCGTGAGACCTCCCTGTCTCCTGGCGTTGTTGATGCGACCCAAACCAAGAGATACAGGGCAGGTCTCACGACTTTCAAGTCAGCCTGGTCGGACTTCTCCGATTCATGCGAAATGATTTAGAGTCGTGGCGCTGGCAGGTCAGCGACCGCCTGGTCGCACGGCCGGCATTCGCTGGATCCCGGCCTGCCACGGAGGCCGCATGCGTGAGCGACTTGCCAGGTGGGTCCTGGTTCCGCTCTGCGTCTGCACGTTGTGGGTTCGGGCGCAGGCGGGGCAGAACTCGCTCGGCGTGGCCTACCTCTCGTGGAGCACGTCGGAGCACGTCTCCGATCTCACGCAGGTCCCGTCGGGGACGATGCGTCTCTACCTGGTGCTGAAGAGCTGTCCCGACATCCGGGAGCTGCGGGTCCGTCTGACGTGGACGCCTTCGACCCCCGACGCGTCGGGCTACCTCCTGGTGCCGGGGGCGCCCGACAGCACGGAGGGCGGCTACGCCACCCCGTCTGCGGCCGACACCACGGGCGCCACCCTCGACGGGCTGCCTTTCAACTCGACGATCATCTTCCCCGAGGGCTCGCCCCGGACCCGGGTCGCATACGCGTTCGATCCGGTCATCGCGGGGGTCGCGCCCCCCGCCAACTTCTGTCTGCTGGACGTCATCGCGGTGGACGCGCAGGCCGATACTGACCACGTGGCCATAACCGGCTGTGCGTACATCCACGGGGGCGCGGCACCGGGTTGCCCGGCCAGCCCGTGGGCGATTGATGGGACCGCGGTGACCGTCGTGTTCCCCTACGCCACCGCGTCCCCTCCGCCCGGCGCTCTCGAGGGCTCGATTGATGACTTCGATTTCAGCGATCCTTCGGTGCGCGACGCGCTGCGCGCGGCGGGGATCACGTGGCTGAAGAAAGTGTTCCCGGACGCCACTCCAGAAGACGTCCACGGAACGAACTTCCTCGGCGAACCCGTTCTCTTGCCCGACGCGTCGGGGGCCTTCATCGCCCCGGTGAGCCCCACAGGGGGGACTCCTCTCGAAGTCGCTGCGGCCCTGAGCGGCGCGGCGGGAATCGCCGACGTGGCGGCGATCCCGGTGTACGCAAACTTGAGCGTGGTTCCCAGTGACCCGCTCTTCCGCCTCCAGTGGGGGCTGCACAACGTCGCGCAGAGCGGGACCTTCCCCTGCCAGACCCCGTTGCTCGCTGACAAGGACATCAACGGACCCGAGGCGTGGGCCTACGAACAGGGCGTCACCTCGCAGGTTCGGGTGGGTATTCTGGACACGGGTATCCGGGACGATCACCCGGGCCTGGGCGATCGTGTTGAGCTGGGGCCGAGCTTCATCACCTTGACTGCGAACTCCCGCGACGACAACGGCCACGGCACGTCGGTTTCCGGGGTGGTGGCCGCGACCGGCAACGACGGTATCGGCAGCGCTGGCGTCGCGTGGGGCGGCAGGCTCGTCTCAGCGAAGGTGCTCGACTACCGCGGGTACGGCGAATCCGGTTCGGTTGCCGAGGGCATCGAGTGGACCCGGACGCGGCCGGCGGACTCGACCATCCGCATCGTCAACCTGAGCCTGGGCGGAGTAATTGCCGACATGCCAGCGAGGCTCGCGTGCGGCCGGGCGTTCCTCAACGGCGAGCTCCTGGTCGCGGCGGCCGGGAACGGGAACCAGTCGCAGGTGTCGTACCCGGCGGGCTACGCCAAGTCGGTCTGCGCGGCCGGGGCTGTCCTCGGCGACGGGTTGCGCTGGGACGACATCCGGACCCCCCAGTTCTGGGGCCAGCGTTGCGCCTCGGCGAACTGCGGCTCGAACTGGGGATCACCTCTGGACCTGGCCGCGCCAGGCGGCGAGTACATCGCCACCACCCGCTGGCGGCCGGGGCGGGACACGCTCGACTACTTCGCGCTGGAGCGTTGCGACACGACGGGCTACTTCTTCGGCGGGACCTCCGCCGCGGCGCCCGTGGTGACCGGGGTCGCCCTGCTGCTCGCCAGTAACCGGGACAGCCTGACCGGCGAGGACCTCGAGGAGATCATGAGCCGCACCGCGGTCCACCTGGGCCAGGGCGAGAGCGTCCCGAGCGGCGTGAGGGACGACTCCACCGGGCACGGCGTCGTGCGGGCCGATGCCGCACTGGAGTACATCCGGCCCGAGAGGCAGTTGCTTCACGTCTGCGATTCCAGTCTCGTGGTGGTGCAGCGGGACACCGGCTGGGTCGGCTTGCAGAACGCCCCCACTCAATGTCCTCCGGTCGGGTACTACTACCAGGCCATCCGGTATCGGCTCCGGCGACGAATCGCCTTCGACCCTCCCTTTGCCAGCGTCCCCGATGTCTGGGTCCGTTCCTCGGGCACCACCTGCATGGCCAGCGCGATCTTGAGCCCGACCTACACCAGCAGCCCCTACTACTCGTACGACTACGCGGACTCGCTGACCGGGGCGCGGGTCATCCCCGACAGCGTGACCGCCAGCGGCTGTACAGTCGAGGGCTACGTGTACTACTTCCCCAACTGCAGTGCACCCTGGTTCCCGAGGGACACGCTTCACGCGACGATCGCGATCACGGCGGTCGGGGATCCTGCGGGACCGACCGCGGTCCGTCCAGAGGCAAGCCCCGGGTTCGAGCTCTCCCTCGCCCCGAACCCGTTGCGCGGGCGGGGCAACATCGCCTTCGTCCTTCCCCGGCCGGGGCCGGTGCGGCTCTCGGTGCACGACCTCATGGGTCGGATGGTCGCCTGCCCGGTGCGGGGCTACTACCCGGCGGGGAAGCACCGGATCGCGTGGGGCGCGCGATCCGCGAAAGGGGAACCTCTGCCCCCGGGGCTCTACTTCCTCAGGCTGTGGCACGACGGCGCCGTGGCGACGCGGCAGGCGATCGTGATCGGCAGCGGGAGCGGTGAATGAACCTCTCTCGGGTCGGGAGCACGACGATGGCCAGGGGCCTGTTGAAGTCACTGCTCCTCATGAGCCTGGCGGGGCTGCTCGCGGAGCCCTGCACCGCCGCCGGCGTCAACCTGGCGTGGGACGATTGCCCCGGCATGGGGGGCGTGTCGAGCCGCGCCTGGGCCTGCGACGCCAACACCGGCGTCCACCAGCTGGTCGGCTCTTTCGTCGGCAGCCGCGATCACCCGGGATTCGTCGGGGTCGAAGTGCTGGTGGACATCCACTCCGAGGCCTCCGCGCTTCCCGACTGGTGGCAGTTCTTCAACCCGGGCAGTTGTCGCCGGTTGGCGCTGTCCGTGTCCTTCGACTTCGTCGCCCAGCAGAATGACAGTTGCGCGGACCCCTGGCAGGGCCTGGGCGTGGGCGGCATCGCCGCCTACCACACCGCCACCACGTATCCGCCGGTGCCGGACGGAAGCCCCGGCTCGGCCCGGCTCATGGTGGCGGCCGCGCTGGCCGAGCCGAACCCGCTGGCGGCGGGGACGGAGTACTATTGCTTCCGTCTGGCCATCAACCACAGCAAGACGGTGGGGACGGGCAATTGCCCGGGCTGCATCCAGCCGGCGTGCGTGCGGCTGACGCAGATCAAGGTGGCCGAGAACGATGGCGGGGTGGAGTGGCTGGTATCGCCGGAGCGGACCGCGCTGGTGGAATGGCAGACGCCGGCGACGCCCTGCGAGACGGCGCAGGCGCGCGCTCCGGTGTGGCGCGATGCCCGGAGCATCTACCGATGAGAGCAACCGTCCGCGGACGCGACGGCCGACCCGGTGGCGACATGCCCGGTCGAGGAACCACCGGGTGGATCGTGCCAGCAATGTTCCTTCTCGTTCTTCTCGCTGCGGCGGCTTCGGCCACGACCCCGCCGGTGTTCGTCCTCCAGTGGGGCTCGGCGGGGAACGGGCCCGGCCAGTTCGCCAACCCCGAGGGCATCGCGGTCAGCCGTGCCGGCGACGTCTACGTTGCGGATACCGAGAACTACCGCGTCCAGCGCTTCACCTCCACCGGGGCCTTCGTCACGGCCTGGGGCTCGTACGGCACCGGCGACGATCAGTTCGGCGCCCCGTTCGCGGTCGCGGTCAACCAGCAGGGAGAGGTGTACGTCCTGGATGCGAACAACATGAGGGTGCAGAAGTTCACCGCGGACGGGCAGTTCATCCTCAAGTGGGGAAGCTACGGCGCGCTGCCGGGACAATTCTCGGCGCCGCGTGGCATCGCGGTGGACCCGGAGGGGTCGGTCTACGTGCTCGACTACTACCTGATGCGGGTGCAGAAGTTCTCGCCGATCGGCACGTTCCTGGGGATGTGGGGCAGCTCGGGCAGCGGCGACGGGCAGTTCACGCTGCCGGTGTCCATCGCGGTCGACCGCGCCTTCCATGTCTACGTCGCCGACAGCCGGCTCTGGCGGGTGCAGAAGTTCACGGACACGGGCGAGTTCCTGCTCAAGTGGGGGAGCTACGGCACCGGCCCGGGCCAGCTCGCAGGCCAGATCTCCCTGGCGGTGGACGGGTTCGGCAACGTCTACGCGGCCAGTAGCGCGCGGAATGACGTCCAGGAGTTCACCCCCCAGGGCGAGTATGTCCTGGGATGGGGCGAGGCGGGTTCGGGACCGGGCGAACTCCAGAGGCCCGTGGGGCTCGGGATTGACGATGCAGGCGGAATCTACGTGCTGGACAATGCGTACTACCCGCGGGTCATGAAGTACTTCAGCCCGGCGACCCCCGCCCGCCCAACAACCTGGGGACGGATCAAGGCCCTCTACCGGTAGTCGCTTCGCCCGCCACACCCGAGGGCGAGCCCCACGTGTTCCTCGGCGCCTCACCCCCCGCTCACCGCCGGGACGATCGAGACCTCGGCGCCTTGCGTGACCGGCGTCGCGAGGCCGCCGGTCCAGCGGATGCTCTCGTTCCCCACGAACACGTTGACGTGCGGCCGCACCTGGCCCTGCTCGGTGACGAGGCGGTCGCGCACACCGGGGTGGAGCCGCCACAGCGCCGCGAGCGCTTCGCCCGCGGCCGGCGGGGCCGTGCCCGCCGGCGTGACCTCGACCGTGACGCGGCCTGCGCCGTCGGTGAACGCGCGCAACTGGCCCGGGATCAGGAAGACGACCCGCATGGCTACCTCGCTCGCGCTCCGGTCCGCCGCCGGGCGCGCGGCTTCGTCCGTTCCGTTGCCGCGCGCCGCTTCGCGCGTCCCGCCGTGACCCGGCGCTTGGCCGGGACGCGCCGGTTCGCACGTACCCCCGCCGCCCGCTTCGGCGCCGAGCGCCTCGCCGCGCTCTTCCGCACCGCCTTCGTCCGCTTCGCCACGCGCGCTCTCCTCGGCTCGCCCACCACCGCGGCCTTCACGCACACCACCGGGGGCAGTCCCTCGAGTACCAGCGACCACGAGGCGCCGCCGTCGCGCGAGCCGTAGAGCTTGCCGCTGCGCGTGCCGAACCAGATGCCGGCCGGGTTCATGGCGTCGGCGTCCATGGCGTCTCGCAGCACCGTCTCGAGCGCGTCCTTCTGCGGCAAGCCCTTCGCGAGCGCCTCCCACGAGCCGCCGGCGTCCCGCGTGCGGTAGACGCGCAGCTTGCCCTCGGGCGTGCAGCGGTACTCGTCCGATTCGATGGGCAGGATGTAGACCACGTCGGCGTCGTGGGGGTGGATCGCCATCGCGAACCCGAAGTCCGAGGGCACTCCCTTCGCGATGTCGCGCCACGAGTCGCCGCCGTCGTCGCTGCGGTAGAGCCCCCAGTGGTTCTGCAGGAACAGCCGCAGCGGCTGCGATGGGTGGCGCACCACCTTGTGCACGCACTGGCCGAACTCCGGGTACTTGTCGGGCAGGAACTGCGCGCGCACCCCGGCGTTCCTCGCCTGCCACGAGCGCCCGCCGTCGTCGGTGCGGTAGACGCCGCCGGCCGAGACCGCGACCAGCAGGCGGCCGCGGTTCACCGGGTCGGGGATGATGGTGTGGAGGCACAGGCCGCCGAAGCCCGGCTCCCACTTGGGGCGGTGCGCGTGCTCCCACAGTCCGCGGTTCAGCGCCCACGTCGTGCCGCCGTCGCGCGACTCGAACAACGCCGCGGGCTCGACGCCGGCGTAGAGCACGTCCGGCTCGTCGGGCCGGCCGGGCTGGACCTGCCAGATCTTCTTGAGCGACGCCCCGGCGTCCTCGGGGAAGCGGATGAGCGCGCTCTCGGGGGTGTTCCAGTTCCGGCCGAAGTCGTCGCTGGAGGCGAGCGTGGCGCCCCAGTGCTCGCTGGCGCTTCCGGCCCAGATGCGCCGGCGGTCGGCGCGACCGTCGTACGCGAGCGCGTAGATCGGCTGGCCCCGGAAGTAAGGGCCGCCGATCTCCCAGCGCTCGCGCGCGGGGCCCGAGCGCAGGATGAACGCGCCCTTCATGGTGCCGACCAGCAGGAGGACGTCGCCGTCCTTGGCGGAGACGTGGCGGATGGTGGCCATCAGGGACCTCCGGGTGTGGGGGAGTTCGCGGGGACGAGGGGAAGCTAGCACCACGTGCCGCGGCTCTTCAACGGCATGCCGACGAGTGCGGGGAGCCGAAGCGTGTGTGCGGCCGCCCGCGTGCGCCGCCGGGCCGTGCGCCGCCCGCTACGGCCATACCATCGCGGCGATGCTCACGATGGTGCTGTCCTTTTCGCCGGACTGCTCGTAGCGCAGCAGCCGCCCGGTGCCCGGCCCGGCGCAGCGCAGCAGCGCATAGACCGGCGCGTAGCCGCAGATGCGGGTGGAGTCGTCGTGCGCGGCGATCGCCTGGAACCAGCCGTCGGCGTCGCCCTTCTGTGCCGCCGCGAGCGCCGCGCGGTCCTTCCCGTCGATCTCCTCGCGTGTGCCGTCCTCGAGAGCCGGATCGCCGAAGCGCGGCCCGACGTGCGAGAGGTCCGCGGCCGCCACGTACACGGTCGGGCCGCCCAGCTTCTGCTCGGTCTCCCGCACCGCGGCGAGCATGGCCTCGAAGCCGGCGTCGTCGCGCGCGGTCTTCCCCTCGTCGAGCAGGGTGCCGAAACCACCGCACAGGATCGGCACCATCTTCACCGGTCGCCCGGCGAGGCGCTTCAGCAGGTAGAGCGCCGCGAACTCGATCGAGTGCTCGTCGCGGTGCGCCAGCTCGCCGTGCCACGCGGCGTCGCCCAGCTTCGCGACCAGCGCGTCCACGAACGCGGTGTCGCAGGGGAGCTTCCCGAGCGGTGTCTCGAAGTGCTTCCGCGTGAGCGCGTAGCGCTCGTCCATGAGGGAATGGCCGGTGCCGAACACCACGACGCGCAGCGGCTCCTTCTGCTCGGCGCCCAGTTCGAGCAGCGCGCGCGCGAGCGCAGGCCCCGAGCGGCGCGGGTCGAGGTGCGGCGCGAGGAGCGCTCGCGGCAGCGCGTCGGGCGCGGCGGCGGGCTGCCCCTCCGCCGCGCGCAGCGCCTCGGCCGCCGCAAAGTGCGCGTCCAGGAACGCCTCGCACTCCGCGCGCTCGGCGGGGTAGGACTTGCCCTCCAGCGCCGCGGGGCGGATCTCGAGCTGGTGCCAGGCCTCGCGCAGTTCGCGGTAGGCCGCCTCGAAGCGCGGCGAGTCGAGCATCAGCAGGTCGTCCAACTGCCGCACGAAATCGCGCACCATGGTGCCCATGCGCAGGTCCTTGTTCTCGCGCATGAGCGCCGCGGTCAGGTCGGTGAGTGAGACCGAGCCGTCGAGGAGCTGGAGGATGGCAAGCGCCTCGATGCCCAGCACCGGCTGGCCCGGGATCACGCCGAGCGGGTCGCTCACCAGCACCAGGTCGCGCTGGCCGTCGCTGAACGGCACCAGCACGAGCGGCCTGAGGCGCGGGTGCTCAGGCACCTCGTCGTCGCGCCCGGCGGAGACGCCGGGAGGCAGCACGATGCGCGGCGCCGCGGAGGGCTCGGGCTCGCTCTCCGCGCCGGGCACGATCAGCCGCCCCGGGCGTGGCGGTTCCTTCGGTGTCTCGCTCGACATGGGACTCCCTGGCTGGTGGTGACCGCGCCGCCCTCGAGCACGCATGCGAGGGCGGTCAGCGGGCGGCTCCGCTCTTCTTCGCGATCCCGCAGCCTAACGCGGCTCGGTCCCAATGAGAAGTGGCCCGGAGCGCGCTGGTCGATCGCTCTCGAACAACAGTGGCCCGAATCGCTTTCGGACGCTAAGATGCGCGCCGAGCCATGACCACCACCGGCATCGCCCGCATCCTCGACTCCGACTCGACCGCGCTGGAAAGCCAGCCCGGCTTCCGCCGCGGCCTGCGCGGCGAGGAGCCGTCCACCCCGTGAACCCCGCTCTCGGACGCGTGCCGGCCGCCGCGATCGAGGTGCGGCTCGGGCGCGTGAAGCTCCCCGGCCGCGCCTGGTGCGCAGAAGAGCCGCGCGCGCTGGTCGCCATCGCGCACGGGCTCGGCGAGCACTCAGGCCGCTATGCCGCGCTGGCCTCCGATCTGGTGGACGCCGGCTACAGCGTGGTGGCGCTCGACCTGCCCGGCCACGGCGAGACGCTCGGGCCGCGCGGCGACATCCCGTCGTGGCCGCTCCTGCGCGACCAGGCCATGCACGCCATGTTCACCGCTTCGCAGGGGTTCCCCGGCCAGCCGGCGCGACTCCCGCACGTGCTCTTCGGTCACAGCCTGGGCGGGGTGCTGGCCCTCGATTTCGCGCTCGCGCATCCGCACGAGGTCGTGGGCGTGGTCGCCTCGGCGCCGGGCTTGCGTTCGGTGATGCCGCCGTGGTGGAAGCTGGCGCTGGCGAACGCCGCGCGCGTCACCGCGCCCGCGCTCGGCTTCCCGCACGGGCTCGACGAGAGCGGCATGTCGCGCGATCCCGAGGTGCTGGCGGCGCGCGCGCGTGACCCGCTGGTGCACGACCGCATCAGCCCGCGGCTCTACTTCGAGTTCAACGAGGCGCGCCAGCGCGTGCTGCGCGACGCGCGCCGGCTGCAGGTGCCGGCGCTGCTGTTCCAGGGCAGCGCCGACCGCGTCGTGGACCCGACCGGGGCGGACGAGTTCATGGCCGCCGCGCCGCGCGGGCTGGCGCAACTGGTCAAGCTCGACGGCGCCTACCACGAGGTCTTCAACGACCCGGCGCGCGGGCAGGCGGTGAAGGACCTGCGCGCTTGGCTGGAGGGGGTGCTGCGGGAGTAATCGGAGGGGCTCTTCCGGCTTTGGTGTGGGTGAAAGTGCTGGCGCAGGCGGCGTGAGGGCCTGATAGGCTGCGCGCGGACCCTTTTCGGAAGGACGCGCGATGACCGACAGCCGGACGCTGTACGCCACGCTGCTGGGTGTGACCG
>JACRPT010000058.1:3895-33996 GCA_016223045.1 Candidatus Eiseniibacteriota bacterium | reverse complement strand
TGTTCGTCAGCCCGTCGGTTCGTTCCCCGCTTCCTTCGGACGCTCCCTCGCGGTCACGCCCTTGCGGTTCCCTTGAGTCCCCGTGACCAAGTCCTCGGAGGACTTCCACCTCCAAGTCAGCGCCCATGCTGGGCGTACCGCACGACGAGCCCGGTCGTGTGACCGGGCTCGCGTCCTGCTCGGCGTCGGCTGGCGCGCTACTCCTGCTTGCCCTTCTGCGGCGCCGGCTGCGGCACGCCGCCCGGCGGGACGTCGTCGAAGCTCCGGGGCATGTCCTTGATCCCCGCGCCCCCGCCCGAGAGCCAGCCCAGCATGCCGGGCTTCAGCGCCAGGGCGATCCGATGCTGGCCGTCGCCCGCGCCCGGGATCAGGTAGGCGTAGTCGAGCCACAGCCCGCGCGCGCCCGCGCCCATGCCGAACGCCGGGCCGGTGAGCGGCTCGCTCGACGGCGCGCCCAGCTCGCGGCGGTAGCCGGCGCGCGCGGCGAACAGCCCGCGCCAGCGCCACTCGAGACCGGCGCGCACGTCGTTGTAGTACGCGGCCGGGAAGTTGGCGTCGAGCGCCGCGCGCAGCCCGGTGCCCGGGAGGTCGAGCGCGAGACCCGCGCCGACGTTCCTCGGGAACGGCCAGCTCGAGCCGCCGTAGCTCATGCTCCCACCCACGTTGGTAGCCGACAGGCCGAAGCCGAACAGTCCCGCGCGCACCAGCAGACCGGCGTCCATGGTGAAACCGCTGCCGCTCACGCTGCCGAGCTTCTCCCCCACGTACCTGGCGCCGAGCCCGAGCGTGGCCATGCCGAGCGGCCGCGCCAGGTGCAGGCCCAGCGCCGTGCTCGAGACGTCGAAGCTGCCGGTCGGGAGGTTCGAGGCGTCGCGACCTTCGAACGAGCCTTCGCTCTGGTAGAGACCCGACAGCGCCCAGCGCGTGTCGCCGCGCCCGAGGCGGCCGCCGACCGCGGCCCACTCCTGGCCGGTCTGGTCCGCCAGCGCGGCATGCGCCAGCGCCACCTGCGTCTGGCCGAGCGTTCCGAGCGCGGCGGCATTCCACGGCACCGCGGCGAGGTCGCCGCCGAGGCCCAGCGTCGCTCCACCCATCCCGAGGATGGAGGCGCCGGTCCCGACACTGAGGAACCCCGCCGCGGTGGTGCCGGCCTTCGAGATGTCCGCGCCCGCGGGGCCGGCCGCGAGCGAAGCGAGGGCGAGCATCACGACCGCGAGCACGGCGCGAGCCGGCCGCGCGACCGCGAGCGCGCCGCCGGAGCCTGAGCCCGCGCTGCGGGCGCCCGGGCGCGAAGGTGGTCGCTCGACGGGACGCGCGGCGAACCGGAATGCCGGAGGATGGACGATCATGGTCATGGCAGCCTCACGAGGCGGGTGCTCTGGCGCCGCTCTCCTGCGGTGAGCCACGCCCGGTAGGCGCCCGGCGCCACCTCGCGCCCGGCGTCGTTACGCCCGTCCCACTGCACCTGCTGCGCGCCCGGGGCCAGGCTCCTCAGGTCGAGCCGGCGCACCGTGTGGCCGCCGGCATCCACGATCTCGAGCATCGCGACGCCGGAGCGCTCGATCATGACCGGGACGCTCACCGGGCTCGAGCCGCGGCTGGGGTTGGGGAAGGCGGGCTGGAGCCCGAACGCCAGCGCCTGGCTCGCGGAGGCCGCCGACACCATGGCGCTGCGTGCGCTCTCGTTGTTGCTCACGTCGGTCGCCGTCACCTCGTACCACGCCCCCGCGGGCGGAGTCGCGTCCACGTAGCTGTTGACGCCGATCAGCGCGCTGTTGAGCTTCGTCCACGGGCCGGACTTGGCCGGCGCACGGTAGACCGAGTAGCCGCTCAGGTCCGGCTCGCTGTTGGCGGTCCACGCCAGTTCTACGGTGCTGCCGGCGGGGGCGGCGGACAGCCCGGCCGGCGCCGCGGGCGGCGCACTGTCGAGCACGCCGTCCCAGCGCACCACGTTCGAGAGCCCGGACCAGTTGCCGGCGTCATCGCGGGTGCGGACGGCGAAGTAGACCGTCTCGCCCGGGGTCAGCCCGCGCACCGTCACCGCCTGCGTGGTGCCGCTCACCAGCGGTGCGGGCAGTCCGGGGATCCCGGTCGCCGAGCCCCAGTTCGAGAGCGTGATGGGCGTCGAGGCCATGCGCATGTCGTAGAGCGTCGCCGTGCCGAGCAGGCTGTCGTCGCCGGGCGCGGTCCAGGTGAGCGTCACGCTGTCGGGCGCGGCGCCCTGCGCGTGCGTGAGCGCGGGGGCCACGAGCAGCAGCAGGAGCGCCGCGAGCGCGGGGAACCACCTGCGCCAGGGCGCGCGGCCGCGCCGCCGGCGCGGCAGCAGGCGGCGGGCGCGGGACCGCAGCCGGCGCCTCATGGACGCGCGATCTCCACGGCGCGCGGGCGGGAGGCCAGGGCGGAGGACCAGCCCATCCACACGAAGCCCGGCGCCAGGTTGGTGATGGCGGACGGCCGCACCGTGTCCGTGGTGGTCGCCGAGGGCGCGTTCGACAGCGCCGAGGCGTTGCCGACGTCGTCGTTGGTGCGCAGCGCGAAGTAGTAGGTGACCTGGCGGCTCAGGCCGCGCACCATGAAGCTCTGCGCCGTGCCGGGCGCGGCGGGCGCCGGCTCGCCGGTGGCCGGCGTGGCGCTCGACCAGTTCGCGGTGGTGATGGGCGAGGTCGAGTAGCGGACGTCGTACGAGGTGGCGGTGCCGGTCAGGCTGTCGTCACCCACCGCGTTCCACGCCAGCGTCGCGCTGGTGTCGGTGACCACGGTGATCGCCACGCTCGCCGGGGCGGGCCGCACCGTGTCGGGCGCGCTCGCCGTGGACTTCGAGGTCACGTTCGAGATGCCCGACCAGTTGCCCGCGTCGTCCCTGGTCTTGATCGCGAACCAGTAGGCGGTGGCCGGCGAGAGCCCGGTCACGGTGAAGCTCTGCGAGGTGCCGGACGCGGCCGGCGCGGGCACGCCGCTGACGGGAGTGGCGCTGGCGAAGTTGGCGGCCGTGATCAGGGACGTGGCGAAGCGCAGGTCGTACTGCGCCGCCGTGCCGGTCAGGCTGTCGTCGCCGGGCGCGGTCCAGGTGAGCAGGACGCTGTTCCAGGCCGACTGGGCGTGAGCGGCGGTCACGGAGAAACCGAGGAGGGCGGCGGTGCCGAGCAGAGGTGCGAGGCGGCGAAGCTTCATCGAGTCCTCCTGGCGTCCTCCCGGGCCGGGACCGGGCCGCGCGAGGCGTCGTCCGCGTGAGCCATCTCCGAGGTGCAGGTGCGGTGCGGGAACGGTCCGCGGGGAGCGCGGGTCCATCCCGCTCGGGTTCTCGAGCTTCGAGGGGTGCAGGCGGCGAAAACCGCGGGTCGGGCGCAGCACGAAGCGTGCCCTGCGCGGCGCCGCACAGCGCGTTGCGCGCCGGTGCGCGCCCGGTGGAGGAACACCGCGGAAAAGCGGGCGCTAGCCGCGGCGTTGCATTTCGCGAGACGGCGCGGCGGCCGGGCGCGCACGCCGAAAACTGCACGGTCGCCCGGGGCGCACCACGCGCGCTGCAACACGGTCGCGCGGCGCCGCCTGCCTGCCTGCCGCGCGCCGCGCCCGGGACGCGCCGCGGACGGTCCAGAGCGTTGACACCCGGCCGCGGAGCGGCCTATCCTCGTCTATCCGAACAGGCCTTCTGACCCTTCCCTACACCGCCCAGGGAGACCGGTTCAGCACGACCGTATCGAGCATCACCGCCGGACCGGCCCGCGCCGGCCCGGTCCCGGGCTTGGAACCACCCCGAGGGACACGCCGCTCCACGAAGGCCCCCCTCGGCCCGTGGTATCCGGGCGCGGATCCCAAGGCCCGGGCTATTCATGACCCGGGCCAGACGCGGACGAACTGAGGACTGATGAGCGCTCTCCCCCTCCAGCGTGATCAGGTGCTTCGCCGGGCCGTCGAGCTCGGCGCTTCCGACCTCCTCATCACGGCCGGCCATCCGGTGTTGGTCACGATCGCTGGCGTGCTCCAGCACCTGCCCGGCACCGACCCGTTGACGCCCGCGGAGTCGCGGCGCCTGGCGGAGAGCTTCCTCACCCCCGCGCTCCACGAGCGCTTCCTGCGCGACCTCGAGCTGGACACGCGTTTCTTCCTGCCGGCGGTGGCCCACTTCCGCGTGAACCTGTTCATCCAGCGCGGGCACTGGGGCGCGGCGGTGCGCATCGTGCCGCTGCGGATCCCGCTGCCCTCGGAGATCGGGCTGCCGCCGCACGTGGTCACGCACGTGCTCGGCATCACCCGCGGCCTGGTGCTGGTCACCGGGCCGACCGGGTCGGGCAAGTCCACCACCATCGCCTCGCTGCTCGAACAGGTGAACCAGGGCGAGACGCGGCGGCACATCGTGACGGTCGAAGACCCGATCGAGTTCGTGTTCGAGCCCAGGAACGCGGTGTTCGAGCAGCGCGAGGTGGGGACCGATACCAAGAGCTACGCGCGCGGGCTGCGCGGGGCGCTGCGCCAGATGCCCAACATCATCTTCGTGGGCGAGATGCGCGACCTCACCAGCATGGCGATCGCGCTCACCGCGGCCGAGACCGGCAACCTGGTCATCTCGACCATGGCCACGCAGAGCGCGTCGCAGACCGTGACGCGTATTATTGATTCGTTCCCGCCGCACCAGCAGTCGCAGGTCCGCTCGCAGCTCTCGCTCACGCTGCGGGCGGTGATCTCGCAGGTGCTGCTCCCGCGCGCCGGCGGGCAGGGCCGCGTCGCCGTGCGGGAGATCATGTTCGTGAACCCGGCGATCCAGAACCTGGTCCGCGAGGACAAGATCCACCAGATCCCGAACGTCATCTCGACCGGCATGCGCGAGGACATGATCTCGCTCGACGACTCGCTGGCCGACCTGGTGGACCGCGGCACCATCACGTTCGAGACCGCCTACCCGTTCTTCGAGGACGCGGAGAAGCGCGCGCTGCTCCAGAAGCGCTACTACCGCGCGGCTCCCATCCCCGAGGTCGGGGCGCGGAGGGTATGACGTGAGCACTTCCTACCGGTTGTCCACGCGCCGCTTCGGCGAGCTGCTGCTGGAGCGCGGCTGGGTCACGTCCGATCAGCTCGCGCAGGCGCTGCGCTCGCGGCAGGACCCGCGCGAGCGGCTGGGCCAGACCATGGTGCGGCTGGGCCTGCTCAAGGAGAAGGACGTCACCGATCTGCTGGGCGACCAGTTCTCGCTGCCGGTGGTGGACGCCGAGCGGCTCTCGCAGGCCGACCCGGCGGCGGTCCAGCTCATCCCCGAGCACCTGGCGCGCCAGTCCGGGCTGCTCGCGCTCAAGAAGGACGAGGAGATCCTCGAGGTGGCCGTCGGCGATCCGCTCGACGTGGTCTCGCTCGACTACCTGCGCGCGCTGACCGGCTGCACGCTCCGCGTGTGCCTGGCGCGGCCGAGCGAGGTGCACGAGGCGGTCGAGAACTTCTACCAGGAGATCCGCACCTCCGAGAACCTCGGCGAGATCCTCGACAAGATCGACCTCTCGGCGGCCACCGAGGAGGAGGACGTAGACCTGGCCGCGTTGCGCCAGCAGGTCGAGGACGCGCCGGTGGTGCGCCTCGTCAACCTGATGCTGGCCGAGGCCATCGACGCGCGGGCGAGCGACATCCACGTCGAGCCGCTGCGCGAGCGCATCACGGTGCGGTTCCGCATTGACGGCACGCTGCACGAGGTGATGAAGCCGCCCAAGAACCTGCAGATGGCGATCGTCTCGCGCATCAAGGTGCTCGCCGACCTGGACATCGCGGTGCGGCTGCTGCCGCAGGACGGGCGGCTCACCGTGCACCTGCCCGACCGCGAGGTGGACATCCGCGTCTCGACGCTGCCGACCGCGTTCGGCGAGAAGGTGGTGCTGCGCCTGTTCGACAAGAAGGCGTTCACCCGCGAGATCGAGAACCTCGGCCTCGAGGGTCCGGGGCTCGACGCGTTCCGCCGGGCCATCCACCTGCCCTACGGCATGATCCTGGTCTCGGGCCCGACCGGGAGCGGCAAGACCACCACGCTCTACTCGGCGCTCAGCGAGATCAAGCACGTCAGCAAGAACCTCATCACGGTCGAGGACCCGATCGAGTACCACATCGAGAGCGTCAACCAGGTGCACGCGAACCACAAGGTCGGGATGACCTTCGCCCGCGCCCTGCGCTCGATCCTGCGCCAGGACCCCGACGTCATCATGGTGGGCGAGATCCGCGACACCGAGACCGCCGACATCGCGGTGAAGAGCGCGCTCACCGGCCACCTCGTGCTCTCGACCGTGCACGCCAACGACGCGCCCGGCACCGTCACACGTCTCATTGACATGGGCGTGCCGCGCTACCTGGTGGGCTCGGCGGTGAACATGGTGATGGCACAGCGCCTGGTGCGCCGGGTGTGCGAGCGCTGCAAGGAGAGCTACATCCCCGACCCCGAGCAGCTCGCGGTGCTGGGCGACGACGCCAGCGGTCTCAACGGCCGGCGGCTGTGGCGCGGGCGCGGCTGCATGGCGTGCAAGCAGACCGGCTACATGGGCCGCACCGCGGTGTTCGAGGTGCTCGAGCTGTCGCGCCCGATGCGCCGGCTCGTGCTGGACGGGCTCAACGAGGACCAGATCAAGCAGCGCGCCATGTCCGAGGGCCTGATGACGCTGCGCAAGAGCGGCATCCGGAAGATCCTCGAGGGCCTCACCACCATTGACGAGGTGAGAGCGGCGACGCTGGCGGACCACGCCTGATGCCGAGCTACTTCTACCGCGCCCGCGACATGGACGGCCGTGCCCACGAGGGCATCGAGGTCGCCACCTCCGAGGAGGAGGTGCTGCGCGTGCTCGAGAACGCGAAGCTCGTCCCGGTGCTGATCGAGACGCGCGCGGCCGAGGGTGCGGCCGCCGCGAGCGTGGACCTGCTGGGCACCGTCCGCGCGCTCGGCCGACGCTGGGCGCGTCACGTCAAACCCGGCTCGGTCGCGCTGTTCGCGCGCCAGCTCGCCACCATGATCGGCGCCGGGCTGCCGCTGGTGCGCGCGCTGCGCTCGATCAGCCGCGACCACTACGACAAGCGGCTCGGCACGATCCTCGAGCGGGTGGCCGAGGACGTGCAGAAGGGCGACACGCTCGCGACCGCGCTGTCCCGGCACCCTCAGGCGTTCGACGAGGTGTTCGTGAGCCTGGTGAACACCGGCGAGGTGAGCGGCACGCTCGACCAGATCCTGGAGCAGACCGCGACCTACCTGGAGAAGTCCGAGGCGCTCAGGCTCAAGGTCGAGGCGGCGCTGCGCTACCCGACCTTCGTGCTCACCTTCGCGATGCTGGTGATGGCGGCCATGCTGCTCAAGATCATCCCGATGTTCTCGCAGATCTACGAGCGCTTCAGAGTGCCGCTGCCGCTGCCGACGCAGATCCTGCTCACCGCCAGCCGGCTCGTCACCGAGCACCTGCCGGTCGCCTCCCTGCTCGCGCTGGGCGCGGTGGTCGGAGGCTGGAACGCCGCGCGCACCGACGCCGGGCGGCTGTGGCTCGACCAGGCCAAGTTCGCCCTCCCGGTCTTCGGCCCGCTCATCCGCATGTACGCGGTCACCAAGTTCGCCCGCACGCTCGGCATGCTCACCGCGAGCGGCACGCAGATCCTGTACGCGCTCAAGGTCATGCGCCCGGTGCCCGGGAACCGCGTGCTCGAGCAGGGCATCGAGCGGGTGCGCTCGCGCGTCGAGCAGGGCAGCTCGCTGTCGCGCGCCATGGCGGAGACCGGGGTGTTCCCCGAGATGCTGATCCAGATGACCGCCACCGGCGAGGAGACCGGCCAGCTGGACGGCATGCTGATGCGCACCGCGGACTTCTACGAGCAGCGGGTCTCGGCGGCGGTGGAGGGCATGAGCTCGCTGATCGAGCCCATCGCCATCGTGATCCTGGGCGCGATCGTCGGGATGATGCTGGTCGCGCTCTACCTGCCCATCTTCAGCCTCGGCCAGGCCATGCGGCACGGCATGCTGGGGCACTAGGGAGCGCCGGGCCGCCCGGAGGCGGCCCTGACAAGTCCCTCCGCGCCGACGGGGGGCGCGGAGTAGAATGGAGACCACCCCCGGAGAGGGACACGGGGCGCACGACGCGGCCGGAGCGCCGGAACCCGCAGGAGGAGACAACCGCATGCGACGGAACCAGAAGGGCTTCACGCTGATGGAACTGATGGTGGTGATCGTGATCGTCGCCGTCCTGGCCGCGGTGGCGGTGCCGCTCTACATCAACTACGTGAAGGACGCGCAGCGCACCGAGGCCAAGGGCGCCATCGGGGCGATCATCACGGCCGAGCAGGCGTTCTACCTGAGGTGCTCCAGCCTGAGCCCCGACCCGACATCCTGTCCGAAGTACACCACGCTTGACGTGCTGAAAACGACGAATCTCATCGGACCGAACGACATCGCCGACGCTGAGTTCAAGTGGACGATTGAGGTCGTGAACCCCTCCCCGACCGGTTACACCGTATCAAAGTCCAGTACGTGTACGTTCTGGGGAGCGGCGGTACGTTCTCGGACGACTTCTAGGCGGTACGGGATTGCGTCCATCGCCGATGCGGATTGGCTTCTCCTCCTGCCGCCGGCGGGCCCGCATCCTTGACGAGCAGGGCCTCGGCCTGATGGAGGTGATCGTCGCGACGGTGATCGTGACGGTCGCGGTGCTGGGGCTTGCCTACACCATTGGCTCCGGGCGGGGGCTCGTGAACCGCTACGAGGCCGCCCGCATGGGGCTCTCCGCCGCACAGCGCCGCATGGAGATCCTGAGCGTCACCGACCCGGGTTCGCCGGAGGTGCAGGTCGGCTTCACGCAGGGGCCCCAGCCCGTGCTGATTGACGGCCGGGAGATCTGCAAGGAGTCGTGGACCGTCACTGGCTACGACGACCCGGCGAACGGGATCAACCCCGGCGAGGCTGACCTCAAGCTGGTGACCGTCGCGGTCACGTGGGGCGCCGCCACGGGCGCCGAGACCCTCCAGCTCACCCAGTTGCTGAGGAACTGATGAGAGGCGCGGGCATGGACATGGAACAGCGCGGCATCACCCTCACCGAGGTCGTCATCGTGACGGTCCTCGCGGCGCTGGTCGTGAGCGTGCTGCTCGGCTTCTACGTCAACTCACAGGCGACCTGGACCGACGGCTCGACCCAGGCGCTGGCCCAGCGGGATGCCACGATGCTCGTGTCCGAGATCACCGCAAAGGCTCACGAGGCGTTCAGCGCCCAGGTCTTCAACTCGCCCGACCCCTCTCACCAGGGCGTCGTGTTCTTCGACCAGAGCAACGCCGAGAAGAGCCGGTTCTGGTGGGAGGAGAGCGACTCGCTGATCCACGAGCAGATCGGCGGACGGCCCCCCATGCCCATCACACAGGCAGTCGTCACGCGGTTCGTCCTGGACACGCTCGATCGCATCGTCCAGATCCCCGTCGTCGAGATGCGCACCGCGGAAGGCAAGCTCGTGCAGCAGACCTCCGCCGCCGCGCTCTACAACCGCTGACCATGCGACCCTCGCCCTCGTACCCGCGGGAATCGGGCTTCGTCCTGATCGGCGTGGTGATGTTCGTGCTCGCGCTCACCATCATCGGGATCTCGCTCTTCGGCCTGTCGAGCTACGAGGCGCAGTTCTTCAGCCGCTCGGAAGATCAGACGCAGGCGTTCTTCGTGGCGCAGGGCGGGATCCAGCGCGCGATGTTCGCGATCTCCTGGTCCGACAGTCTGGGAACCGTGATGGGCAATCTCCCGCCCGGCGTGACCTACGCGGTGGCGATGCAGGATAAGGGCGGCGGCTTCGTTGATTCGACCGGGCCGGTCGCGTGGGGGGATCCGACCAAGCCTGTCGTCATAAGGGCCACCGCGCGCGTGGGTGACGCGACGCGCACGCTCCAGGCCCGGTACTTCGCCACGGAGGGCGAAAACTACTACAAGCGGCTGCTCACCAGCACGCGCACCATCGTGGTCAGCGATACCAACCCGGACTACCCCACGCGCACGACGTGCGGGACGGTGGCCCTGAATGGCAATGTGTGGCTGGGAGGCTCGGGCTCGGCCGCGGACTCATCCTGGATGGGCTGCGTAGGGTCGTGGAGCGGCAGCCCGCCGGTGGAACACCCGCCGGCCATTCCGACACCCGAAGTGACCACCTTCCTGGCCGCACATCCCGGCGGGTCCACGCCCGAATACAAGGACGAGGGCAACACGCGGGAGCTCAAGTTCAAAGGCACGCCGGGTAACGTGAAGTACTACCGGGGTCCGACGACGGGATCGGACTTCACCTTCCACGAGGACAAGCGGCTCAAGGTGGAGGTGAAGGGCTACGCCATCTGGATGCTGGAGAAGGGCGCGCGTTTCGACCAAGTGGTCGACATCAAGGGGGAGGGCGAAGGGGAAAACAAATCCTGCCTGGTCATCATCGCCGCGCCGGGGCAGGATTCCTACGGAGAGACTGCGGGCGTCTGGTTCTTCGGCGGGATCCGGAGCAGCGAGATCCCAGTCATCCTGGTCTCGAACGACAAGGTCATCGTTGAGCACCACTTCAACCCGAACAACCTCTTCGGCTACGCGAACGATCTCTCGATCTTCGCCCGCGACATCCTCATCATGGGACCGCTCAAGGTCTCGCCCCCCGACCCTCAGTACACGCTGACGCTCACTTACACACCGGAGACCCTGGGCCCCCTGATCGATCTCCTGTCCCAGAGGCGCGCCCTCCCCAACGCCACCGATACCGGGTATTTCACGCTCGATTCCGGCAGTTGGCAGGAACTGACTCCCTGACCTATAACTTGGGCCGATGAGAGCGGGCATCGGGAGCCGGCCCTGGGCCGGTCTGGACGTGGGGAGTTTCAGCGTTAAGCTCCTCGCGACGCAGGGAGGCATGGGTGCGTCCCGCTTCCGCTGCGCCGAGGCCCTGCTCCCCCCGCGCACCGACGGCGACGACAGCCCGCGCCCGCCCGAGGAGGTCGCCGCCGCCATCGGCGAGTGCATCTCGCAGCTCGACCTCTCGCCGCGCTCGTTCCGTGGCTTCACCGTCGGCATCTCGGGATCGGACGTCATCGTCAAGCAGATCTCGCTCCCCTTGATGGACGACTCCGAGGTCGGGCCGGCGCTGCGCTTCGAGGCGCGCAAGCACCTGCCCTTCGATCCCCAGGCCATGGTCATTGACTACCAGGTGCTGGGGCGCTACCTCTCCGACCGCAAGGTGGACGTGCTGCTGGCGGCGGTCTCGCGCGAGCACCTGGAGCGCCACCTCGCACCGCTCGCCATGCTCGACGCGAGCGTGGACATCGTGGACGCCGCGCCGCTCGCGCTGACGAACGCGGTGGCCCAGGGCGCGGGCCTCGACCGCACCGGGGCGCTGCTGCTCGACATCGGGCACGCGGCCTCGCACCTGACGCTCCACCAGCGCGGCGAGCCCTACTTCTCGCGCCGGCTCGACTTCGGCGGCCGCGACCTGACGCGCGCCATCGCCCGCGGCATCCAGGTGCCCTTCGAGGAGGCCGAGGAGTGGAAGCTCGCGGCCGGCTCGGAGCAGTCGGGGCTGCGGGTGGACTGGGACGGGCGCGAGATGCGCGCCGTGCTCCGGTGCCTCCAGGAGCAGCTGGTCGAGGAGCTGCGCCGCTCGCTCGCCTTCTACAGCACGCTCGGCCGCCTGCCCGACACCCTGCGGCTCCAGGTCTCGGGCGGCACCGCGCGGCTCCCCGGCATCGCCGAGCGGCTCGGCGAGATGCTGGGCTTCGTGGTCACGGTCTTCGATCCGCTCGACGCCGTGGTCGGCGGTGCGCACGCCCACGGCCGGCCCGCGGGGCCGCAGTTCGCGCAGGCGTTCGGGCTGGCGCTGAGGACCGCGTGAACCCGGTCTTCAGCATCAATTTCCGCCGCGAGGCCTACCTCAAGGAGCGAGCCCGGACGCGCCAGCGGGTGGTCGCGCTCGGCGTCTGGGTGGCCTACTTCGGCGTCATCGCCGTGGTGCTCGGGCTCTACGGCCTGAACTGCGCGTCCCTCACCCGCCGCGCCGGCCAGCTCGCGAAGTCGGCGGCGCGCCTGCAGGCCAGCCAGTCCTCGGAGCGCGAGTTCACGCCCGCGGCCCCGGAGCTCGCGGAGGCCCAGCGCTACGCCGCGAACCCCTGGCGCTGGCACGACCGGCTGGCGCGGCTGGCGGCCGTGCTGCCGCCCAACGCGGCGCTCGTCTCGGTGGAGGTGGACCCCGGCACCCTCTCCGGCCCGACCAGCCAGGAGCGGCTGGTGATCACCGGCACGCTCAAGCCGCAGCCCGGGCGCGACCGCATGGAGAGCGTCATGCGGCTGGTCTCCGCGCTCCACTCCGACTCCGCCTTCGCCACGGCCTACAAGACCATCCGGCTCGCCTCGTCGCGCATCTCGGGCGGCTCCGAGGCCGAGGCCGAGTTCGTGATCGAGTGCCGTTGATGAAGCCAGCCTGGTCCGCGACGCTCCGCCGGCACTGGCCCGTGGCCGGCGCCCTCGCGGTCTTCGTGGTCTTCGTGGCCCTCCACGTCCTGTGGTTCCGCACGGCGCTGGCGCGCTACCAGGCGGCCGCGCAGCGCATCAGCGCGCTGGGCGGCGGGCTCGAGCTGGCCGGCTCGCCGGCCACCATGTCGTCGCAGCTCCGCGCCGCGCTCTCCAACAACACGCTGCGCGCGCCGGTCGCCGAGGAACAGGGCAACTCGGGCCAGCTCACGGCCGGGATGCTCGAAGACCTCACGCGCCTCGCCGGGAAGCGCGGCCTGGAGGTGGTCCAGACCGAGCAGGGCCCGGTGACCCAGCTCCCGGGCTCCGTGCAGGTGCGCGCCCACCTCAAGCTGCGCGGCCGCTACGCGGAGTTCGTGGACCTGCTGGGGGCGCTGGGCCGGAGCGGGACGCTCTTCGCGGTGGACCGCTTCAAGATCGAGAGCGACACCGCGGGACAGCAGATGATCGAGATGTGGGTGAGCCAGTACATCCTCAAGCAGAGCGGGAGCCGGCGATGAAGCTCGACCCCGCGAAGCTGCTCGGGCCGCTGGTGGCCCTGATCGTGCTCGTGCTGATCCTGCAGCAGACCACGAGCGCGCTGCGCGCCTCGGGCACCTGGAGCCGGGGCGAGACGGCGGCGGCGGCGCCCGACCCGTACGCGCCGCTCGAGAGCCTGATCGCCCGCCGCGACGCCAGCCCGGTGCTGCGCGACCCGTTCTCGTTCGCGCGCGTGGCCGCGCCCGCGACGGCGCAGCGACCGCAGCAGAAACCGAAGCCCGTGGCCGTGGCACTGGCGCGCCCGGTGCTCACGGCCATCGTGTGGGACAACGACCCGCGCGCCACCGTCCGCTGGAGCGACCGCGATTTCACGGTGCGCGCGGGCAGCCTGTTCGACGACTTCAGGGTGGTGAGCATCACTCGTGACCAGGTGGTGCTGGAGCGCGGCGGCGAGACCATCGCGCTCCAGCTGCCCCGGAGGAAAGGAGAGTAACGCGTGGACCTCTCGAAGGGCGGCCTCGTCCGCCTGGCTTCGCTGTTCGTGCTGGCCCTCGGGCTCGCCTCCCTCCCGTGCGCCGCCGCGCCGTTCGCGGGCGGGAGGCTCATCACCCTCGACGCCGAGGACGCCTCGCTCCCCAGCGTGCTCAAGATCCTGGCCGAGAAGGGCGACCTCAACATCATCACCGGCACCGGCGTGACCGGCGGCCGCGTCACCATCCACATGAAGGACGTGCCGGTGGACCAGGCGGTGAACCTGGTGGTGCGCGCGGCGGGGCTCGCGTACGAGCGCATCGGCAACTCGATCCTGGTCGCCCAGCCGGGCACGCTCAAGGAGGAGACCGGGCTCTCGTCCTACGTGGTGGAACTCAAGTACGCCGACGCGAGGGACGTCAAGGAGGCGCTCAAGAGCATCTCCGCCGACGTCCAGGTGGACAAGGGCGGCAACCGGCTGGTGGTGGTGACGAGTCCCCGCATCATCTCCGAGATCGAGGAGATCGTGCGCGTCATGGACGTGCCGGCGAAGCAGGTCACGCTCGAGGCGCGCATCGTCGAGGTCTCGACCGACGCCGCGAAGAAGCTCGGCATTGACTGGGACCAGCTCAACCGCCAGGGATTCGTGATCGTCGAGGGCGAGCCGAGCGGCTCCGCGCCGCGCGGCGGCTTTCCCGACTCCGTCTCCTGGTTCCGGAACACCTCGGGCCGCAAGGACCTGTTCAACACGCGCGAGCTGTGGCGCCAGGGCTACGCCTGGCGCACCGCGCTCGACTTCCTCATCCACGACGGCAACGCGCGCGTGCTCGCGACCCCGCGCATCGCCACGCTCAACGGTCGCGAGGCCTCCATCCTCATCGGCTCGCGCATCCCGTTCACCGTGACCGGCACGGTGTTCGCGGGCGGCGGCGCCGCCCCGGTCGAGCGCATCGAGCGCGAGGAGGTCGGCATCAAGCTGCGCATCACGCCACTCATCAACGCCGACGGCTACATCACCACGCAGATCACGCCCGAGGTCAGCTCGGTGGTCGGCTTCCAGGGCCGGAACAACGACCTGCCGGTGGTGGCGACCCGCCAGGCCAGCACTACGGTGCGGCTGAAGGACGGCAGCTCGGTCATCATCGGCGGCCTGCTGAGCGAGGAGAAGACGACGGACGTCACCCGGGTGCCGATCCTGGGAGACATCCCGGGGCTCGGCGTGCTGTTCCAGCATCGCAGCGTGACGACGACGAAGCGCGATCTCGTGATCGAGGTGACGCCGCGCATCATGGCCGAGCAGCCGTAGCAGCGGGCGCGTCAGGCGGCAGCGGCGGCAGGCGCAAGGCGCCCCGCGGCCGCCCACGCGCACGGCAGGGCCGAGGACGTCAGAGGCGCGCGAAGCCCGAGACGTGCAGCACGCCGGCGATCCAGCCCAGCCACTGGCCGACGGCGATGGTGAGCGCGATCACCACCATCGCCATGCCGGCCTGGGCGAGCACCGGCGAGCGGTCGCGGAAGGTGTAGAGGCGCAGGATCAGCAGCGGGACCAGGAGGCCCTTCACCAGCACGAACAGCCACCAGTGCTGGTGGGCCATCTGGGCGAGCAGCGGGTTCCCCTCGCGGTTGCCCAGCCAGTGGACGCCAAGCGAGGTCCCGATCAGATCGAGGCTGTTGGCCAGGAGGGCCAGGAACAGTGCGATGCGCATGATGCGAAGGTCCGCTCCCGTGAGCCTGCTGCGCGTGCCGACGACGATGATTGTGGCAGAGAGCGGCGCGTGCTTCAACGTCCGCGGGTGTCCACCCGCCGCTCCGGCTGACCGACGCCGCGCGACGGCCAGCGCGTCCCGACATGAGACCGGGAACCCGACCCGACGGTCCTCCACGGCGCCGCGATGATCCCCGAGCCCATCGCCTACGTCCTGCTCGCCGTGTTCGGCCTGGTCATGGGCAGCGCCGTGACCGCGCTGGTCCACCGGGTGCCGCGCCAGCTCTCCTGGGTGCGCGGCCGCTCCGCCTGCCCCTCCTGCGAGGCACCCCTCGCGCCGCGCGACCTGGTGCCGCTCCTCTCCTTCCTGCTGGCGCGCGGCCGCTGCCGCCACTGCGGCGCGCGCATCGCGTGGCGCTATCCCCTGACCGAGCTGGCGTGCGCGGTTTGGGCGATGCTGCTCTACCTCAAGGTCGGGCCCGCCTGGAGCTTCCTGCCGCTCGCGTTCTGGGGCTTCCTGCTCGTCGCCCTGACCTGGGTGGACCTCGACTTCCAGCTGCTGCCCGACGCGCTCACCTGCCCCGGCACGGTGCTCGGCATCGCCGCCGCGCTGCTGGGCCCGGGGCCGCACCACGCGCTGCTCGGGGTGGTGGCGGCGAGCGGCCTGCTGTGGCTGCTCGCGTGGGCGTGGCTCACCTTCCGCAAGGTCGAGGGTATGGGCGGGGGCGACATCAAGCTCGCCGCCATGTTCGGCGCCGTGCTGGGCTGGCCGCTCGCGTTCGTCACGCTGTTCCTCGCCGCGCTCGCCGGCAGCGTGTGGGGCGGCACGCTGATCGCGCTGCGCCGCGGCGGCGGGAAGACGGCGCTGCCCTTCGGCGCCCTGCTCGCCCCCGCGGCCATGGTCGTCTTCCTGTGGGGCGACCGCTGGGTGAACGCCTACCTGTCGCTGTTCCGGCACCGCTGACGCCGGGGGTCACCGGCCGCGGCGCGCGCGGCATCTGGCGTTGACCCCCGCTGCGGGGGCGTTCCGGCACTCACCCGCCGCGGCGCACGCGACTCCCGGCTATCTCACCCCAGGCGCGGGCGGGCGGCGCGCCACCGCCGACGCTCTCGGCACGTTCTGCCGTTGACCCGCCGCGCGCCCCGGCGGAAGATGCGCGTCCACCCGGGAGGGAGCATGACCCGATCGCGGATCACCGGCATCGCCTTCCACGTGCCCGAGCGCGTGGTCACCAACGCCGATCTCGAGAAGCTGATGGACACCAGCGACGCGTGGATCGTCGAGCGCACCGGCATCCGCGAGCGGCGCTTCGTCGAGCCCGGCGTGGGCCCCGCCGACCTCGCCGCCGAAGCCGCGAAGAAGGCGCTCGCCGACGCCGGCCGCCGGGTCGAGGACGTGGACTTCATCGTCTTCGCCACCATCACGCGCGACTACATGTTCCCGGGCTCCGGGGCGCTGCTGCAGGAGAGGCTCGGGCTCTCCACCGTGGGCGCGATGGACATCCACAACGCGTGCTCGGGGTTCGTCTACGCGCTCGCCACCGCGGATGCGTTCGTGCGAGTCGGCCAGTACCGCTGCGTGCTGGTGGTGGGCGCCGAGGTGCAGAGCACCGGGCTCAACCTGAGCACCGCGGGGCGCGACATGGCGGTGCTGTTCGGCGACGGCGCCGGCGTCGCCGTGGTCGAGCCGTCCGCGGACGAGTCGCGGGGCGTGCTCTCGTGCGTGATGCACGCCGAGGGCGCGCACGCCAAGGACCTGTGGGCCGAGGCCCCGACCTCGCTCGTCATGGGGCGCTTCACGCAGCAGATGCTCGACGAGGGCCGCGGCTACCCGCAGATGAACGGGCGCCAGGTGTTCAAGCACGCCACCACGCGCTTCCCCGAGGTCATCCTCGAATCCCTGGAGCGCGCCGGCCACACGCTCGACGAGGTCGCGCTCATCGTGCCGCACCAGGCCAACAAGCGGATCGGCGACGCCGTGGCCGAGCGGCTCGGCGTGCCGCCCGCGAAGGTGTTCCAGAACATCGAGCGCTACGGCAACACCACCGCCGCCAGCATCCCGATCGCGCTCGCCGACGCCCGCGACCAGGGACTGGTCAAGCCCGGCGACCTGGTGGTGCTCGCCGCCTTCGGCGGCGGCTTCGCCTGGGCGGCGAGCGTGGTGCGGTGGTGAGAAGCCTGCGGGATTCGCGCTTGACTTCCCGGGGTGAGCGGCCGACACTGTGTCGGCCGACACATTAGCCCCCTGTTACGCCGATGATCCAAGAAGGCGCAAGCCTCGCGTGACGGGGGGCTTCCTCTTGGGCCGGAGGGGGCGTGGCCGCCAGAGTCGCCGTGATGCTGGACGGCGGGTTCGTGAAGAAGAAGCTGCAGAGGCAGTCCCCTCGGGCCCTGCCGGACGCGGCAGCCGTCGTGGCCCTGACTCTGCGGATCATGGACAAGCCGCGGCTGTCCGGGGCCGAGCTCCTGAGAGCCTACTTCTACGACGCGCCACCGCTCACGGTCACTGCACGGAATCCGATGGACGGGATTCCGGTCGACTTCTCGCGGACCAGACAGGCCCGCGAGAACCAGCGCCTCCTGGACCAGCTCGAGTTGATGCCGGATGTCGCTGTACGACGTGGCACGCTCAGCATGTCCGGATGGAAGCTCGGCCGAAGCGCCCTGCAGGCGATTGCGAGGAACCCCAGACCGCTCACCCCTCAGGACATCGTGCCCGACATCTCACAGAAGGGAGTGGACCTCAGAATCGGTCTGGACATCGCTCTGATGTCCCTCAAGCGGCTGGTGGATACCATCGTGCTCGTGAGCGGGGACTCAGACCTCGTTCCGGCGATGGAGTTCGCGAGGAACGAGGGTGTCCGTGTCTACCTCGAGACGATGGGCCATCCGGTCCGTCGGGAGCTTCGAGCTCACGCAGACTTCGTCCTCTGACGCACGTCGTGGGCACGTAGGCCCAGAGCACGAGGCTGGCGGTGCTCGCCGCCTTCGGCGGCGGCTTCCCGTAGGCGACGAGCGTGGTGCGGTGGTAGGCTCGGCGCTCGCAAGCCCTCCCTCCGGACGCTCCATCGTCGTGCGCCCGTGCAGGCTCGCGGGCGGCGAAGGACCCGGACCGCGCTCCTGACGGGCGCCCTTCACCGGAGGTCATGATGCGTCCACGTGCCGCAACCGCTTTCATCCCCGCCCTCGGCATGCCATGGGCTGCGGACCGTCCCGCCACGGCCCGCGTTTGGGAGAGAGCAAGATGATCCGGCCGATGCTGTGCGCCATCGCGTCCGTTCTCGCGCTCGCATCGGCCGCCGGCTGTGCGCCGTCCGGGCCGCCGCGCGAGGGCCTGCGCCTCTTCGCGGAGAACAAGCTCGCCGACGCGCTCCCCTTCTTACAGCGCTCCGCGCGGCTGCGTCCGCGCGACGCCGAGACCCAGGCGTGGCTCGCCGAGACCTGCCGCCGGCTCGGGCGCTTCGCCGCCGCCGACTCCGCGGCGCGCCGGGCGCTCGCGGTCGCGCCGTGCCACGCCTTCGCCCACACCGTGCTGGCCGACCTCTACAACCCGCAGTACAGCGGCTGGGAGTCCACGGACGCCGACAGCGCGTGGACCCACATCCAGCGGGCGGTGGCCTGCGACTCCAGCGACGCGAACCTGTGGCCGAGCGCCTGGGTGCTGGCGATGAGCCGCGGCGACCGCGCGCTCGAGAGCCGCGCGTTGCGCTCGATGGTGGGGACCGGGTTCCTGACGCCGGCGCTGCTCGCCTGCTGGCGCTGGACGCTCGAGTCCCTCCCCCGCGACGCCGTGTTCCTGTGCAACGGCGACATGGACACCTACCCGTCGGCCGCGCTCCAGCAGGTCGAGGGTGTGCGGCGCGACGTCGCCGTGGTGAACCTGCCGCTCCTCAACACGACGTGGTACCGGCGCATCGTCCGCGACCGCCACGCGCTCCCGCTGCCCGCGGACGACGCGGCGCTCGACGCGATGCAGGTCCACCAGAGCTCGTCCGGCAACATCGTCACCGTGGACCGGCAGATCGTCACCGGCTGGATGGCGCAGCAGAAGGAAGGGAAGTTCCCGCGCCCGCTCGCCTTCGCGATCACGGTCGCGGACCTGGACTTCGGCCCGGACTCAGAGCAGCGCCTGGTGATCTCCGGCCCGTTCTGGCTATGCGTGCGCGAGCCCGCCACCGCCCGGATGGACACCGCGCAGGTCCGCGCCAGCCTCGCGGCGCTCGATCGCCGCGCCGTGAGCGGCTCCTACCTGAACCGCGACGACCGGAGTCCCGTCCGCCGGATCGGCGCGCAGCACGCGCACGACAACATCGGGCAACTGGCCTCGGGCTACGCCTCGGCGCTGCTCGAGTCCGGGCGACCCGGGGAGGCGCGAGCCGCCGCGGCCTGGGCGCTCGCGATCGCGCGCGAGACCGGCGCGAGTCAGCAGCTCCAGGACCGGATCGCGAAGCTCGCGGAGGCGGCGGGCAAGCCCAGGTAGTCGCCCCCTTCAGTCGCCGGCCGCCAGCGCCCGCCCCCGCGTCTCGGGCAGCGCGATCACGGCGGCCAGCACCAGCAGGTAGGCGATGCCGGCGAAGCCGCCGATGGCCGTGCCGAGCGGGAGCCGCGCGCTCAGGAACCCGACCAGCGCCGGGAACAGCGCGCCGGCGCCGCGCCCGAAGCTGTAGGCGAACCCCATGCCCGAGCCGCGCACGGGACCCGGGAACAGCTCGGCGAAGAACGCGCCCACGCCGCTGAAGTTCCCCGACACGAAGAAGCCCAGCGGGAATCCTAGGGACAGCATCGCGACATCGCCGATCGGAATCAGCGTGTACGCGACGGCGACGAGCAGGGAGCCGACGGCGAACAGGGCGAAGCAGGCGCGGCGGCCCAGCCGGTCGGAGAGCCATGCGGCGGTGAGGTAGCCGGCGAATGAGCCGGCGACGATTACCACCAGGTACCCGCCGGTGTCGAGGACCGACAGCCCGCGCACCGTCTTGAGGTAGGTCGGCAGCCAGGTCGTGACCGCGTAGTAGCCGCCCTGCATGCCGGTGGCCATCAGGCTCGCGAGCGCCGTCGTGCGCAGGAGCGATGGCGCGAAGATCCCCAGCGGGCGCCGGGCCCGGCCCGCCTCCGCGCGGGCGGCGGCGTCGTGCTCTCCGGCGCGCTCCGGATGCGGCTCACGCTCAGCCCGCGCGCGGGCGGCCGCGCTCGCCGCGGGCTCCGGGACGCGCCGGCGGACGTAGAGGATGAGCAGCGCCGGCAGGATCCCGGTCCAGAACAGCGCGCGCCACGCGAGGTCGCCGGGCAGGACGGAGAAGCTGACCGCGTAGAGCATCGCGGCCGCGCCCCAGCCCAGCGCCCAGCCGCTCTGGACCGTGCCGACCGCCTTGCCGCGGTGTTGCGGCTGGATCATCTCGCTGACCAGCGCCGCGCCCACCGCCCACTCCCCGCCGAACCCCAGGCCCTGCAGGCTGCGCAGGGCGAGCAGCTGCCCGAACGAATGCGAGAATCCCGAGAGGAACGTGAAGAGCGCGAACCAGCCGATCGTGACCTGCAGCATCCGCACCCGGCCGACGCGGTCCGAGAGCGCTCCGGCGAGCCAGCCGCCGGCTGCCGAGAACAGCAGGGTCGAGGTCGCGATCAGCCCCGCCTCGGCCCGGGTCATGCCCCAGGCCGCGATGAGCGCGGGGATGGCGAACGAGTAGATCATGAAGTCGAAGGCGTCCACCGACCACCCGCCGAAGGCGGCGATCAGCGTCCTGCGCTCGACTGCGGCGAGCTCGCGCCACCAGGTCATCATGGACACCTCGCTGCGTGTGCTGGTCAGCCGTCCCGGCTCCCATCGAAGCGGCGCCGCATGGGCGCCACGGCCCAGTGTAGCCGGTCGCGCCGCGCCTGGCCGTCAACAGCCGGCGCCTCGGGTGGACCGAGGCCACCAATCTGAATGTCCAGTGGTCGCCGCGCCGCCTGCGCGGGCTCACCTTCGGCCTCGAGGCGCGCAACCTGTTCGACCACCGCGGCGAGCGCGCGGCGACCGTGGATGGCTTACCCCAATCCCGTCATCAACACGATCTACGACGACTACGGCGCCTACCGCACCGAGACCGGGCTGGGCGGCGGCGCCTACTGGGTGCACCCGCCGGGCGGGGATCCCGGCTACTGGGTGCCGGTCCACGACCCGCGGCTCTTCAATCCACCGCGCACTGTCCGAGCGAGCGTGGGGGCGAGCTGGTGAGGGGTTGAACCCAGTCCATCGCGCGGCGTGGCCGGCCTCGGCCACCGCCTACCCCACCGTGGCGCCACTTCCACGTCCGGCTGGACCGGCCGTGCCTCTTATGCTACTGTTCGCTAGCGTATGGAGAAGGCGGGATCACCGGCAGATGCCTCCACTCTCATCTACCTCGCGAAGGCAGAGGCGTTCGAGCTCGCCTGGAAGTGCGTCGGCCGGCTGGCGGTCCCGCCCTCGGTGTGGCGCGAATCCGTCGAGGCCGGCGACCGGAAGGGCGCGGTCGAGGTCGCCCGGATTCGACTGGCGCATGAGAGCGGGCTCGTGAGACGAGTCCAGTTGTCCACGCGGACGGCGACGCGCGCAAGAGAGATCGCTGCTCGATACCTGCTCGGCTCCGGCGAGAGCGAAGTGCTGGCGCTCGGCGGTCGAGGTGGACGCGTGATCGTGGACGAGGGCCGGGCGACGCGCGTGGCGGAGTCGCTCGGTCTCGTGCCGGTCTCGACGCTCTTTCTGCCCGTGTTGGGCGCGGCCCGAGGAAGGCTGGGCGAGCCGAGCGCCGTCGAGTTGCTCCGTCGGCTGGCCGGCATCACAGGAGCCCGCGCCGATGTGACGATCCTGCTCGAGCGGCTCATTCGGAGGAACTCGCGATGAAGACCGAACAGGTGAACCTGAGACTCGAGGCCGACCTGATCGCGGCGCTGGAGAAGGCGGCGGATGAGGAGTCCCTCGATCGCGGTACCGTGATTCGGAAGCTGCTTCGGGAAGCGCTGGGCCACAGGCTCGTCGAACGCGCGCTCCAGCGCTACCAGCGTGGTGAGATCTCGGTCGGCCGTGCGGCCGAGGAAGCGGGGTTGAGCCACTGGGACCTGCTCCCGCTCGCGCGAGCGCGCGGGATCGCCTACCCCCTGTCGCCCGAGGAGGCCGGAGCCCGGCTCCGCCCCATGATCGGCAAAGCAGCGCGCGTGGCGGAGCGGCCTCGCACCTACGACGCTGAAGAGCGCGCGTCCCGCCGGGCCGTGGACACGCTTCCCGATCGCCCGCCGGCGCGCGGAGGAATCCTGCTCGTTGGGATTAACCCCGCACCCATCTCGGTGCGCACCGGGCACTACTACCAGGGCCGCGTCGGCAAGCGCCTGTGGCGGAGGCTCGCGCGTCTCGGGTTGCTGCCCAACGCCACACCGGGGCGTGAGGACGAGGCCTTCGTCGCCGCCGGCCATGGGCTGACCGACCTGGCGAAGCGCCCCACACGAGCGGCCAAGGAGCTGAGCCGGGAGGAGTTGAGGCTCGGAGTCGAGGCGTTGCGGACCAAGGTCCGCTCCTGGTCGCCGCGGCTCATCCTCTTCCCCTTCCGCGAGTCCGCTCGTGCCGCGCTGGGAAGTCGCACGGTCTCGCCGGGGCCGGGTGCGCCATTCGAGGGTGTGCCGACGTTCCTTCTGAGCGGTCCGTACGCGAGCCGGGGCGAGGCGGACCGCATGGACGCCGAGCTCCTGGAGATGCTCAGCATCGGCAAGACGAAGAGAGAGCGTGGATCCATGACCCAACCCGTCACGTCCACCGACATCGCGAACGGACGAATCCGACTCCCCCATGACGCGAAACGCCTCTTCCCCACGAACCGCGGGGAAGTGGACGTGGTCCTGCGGGGCAGGCGACTGCGCGCCGGCTACGATCCGAGGCGAGGCCCGGACAAGCAGCGGTCCGCCGTGCTCAAGGTGAGACGAGAGACGCTCGCTCGCGTGGTTCGTCCGCAGGAACGGCTGGGCGTTCAGGTGGGCGGGGACGGGCTCGTGCACCTCGACTGAGATACCAGCCGGCGCGGCCGACCCGGCCCCGGCCTCGATGCACAGTCGTTCCGGCGGCTCACGATGCTGATTGACGCCGCTGCATTTTGCAGCAATACTGCTGCGCGATGCGCAGATCCCCGACACTCGACGCCCTCTTCACGGCTCCCCGACAGGGCATCCTGGCGGCGACGGTCATGGAACCCGACCGCTGGTGGTACCTGAGCGATCTGGCGCGTGAGCTGAGAGTCCACCACGCGACACTTCAGCGCGAGCTCGCTCGACTCACGAAGGCCGAGATCCTGGTCAGCAAGCGTGACGGAAACCGCTCGTACTACCGCGCCAATGAGGGATCCCCGATCTTCCCTGAGCTCCGCAGCCTGCTGGCGAAGACGGCGGGCCTGGCTGACGCTCTCCGTGTGGCGCTGCGCCCGTTCGCCAGTGCAATCGAGCTCGCATTCGTCTATGGCTCGGTCGCCCGTGCGTCCGAGGTGTCTGGAAGCGACGTGGATCTCTTCATCGTTGGACGCGTGGGACTCAAGGACCTTACGCCGGCCCTGCGTAAAGCCGAACAGCGCCTTCGTCGTCCGGTCAATCCGACGATCTATGCGCGGACCGAGTTCAGGAGCAAGCTCGCCGCTGGGAGCCCTTTTCTCAGCAACGTGCTCGATAACGAGAAGCTCTTCGTCATTGGAGCCCTGAGTGACCTGGAACGTCTGGCTCAAGGACGGACGAATCGAGCCCCACAAGCCCGAACGCGAGGGCATCGCCGCGCATCGTCGGGCCGCTGAGCGATCGCTCAACGACGCCGCCCTTGCAGGGCTCTCACCCGAAGGGCGTTTCCAGCTCGCCTACGACGCCGCGCCGCCTCACTTCGCCTTGTTCGGATAAGCGGGCGGCGGCGGCAGGGCCATCGGCTGCGCGGCCAGCCTCTCCCTAAGGTACGCGATGGCCGCGTCCAGTTGCGCGTCCTTCCCCCTGAGCACGTCGCCCGGCAGGTTCTGCACCTCGACGTCCGGGTCCACGCCGTGGCCCTCGATGACCCAGCGGCGCTGCAGGTCGTAGGCGGCGAACTGCGGCGGCGTGCAGGTGCCGCCGTCCACCAGCGGCTGGTGCACCTCGATGCCCACGGCGCCGCCCCAGGTGCGCATGCCGAACGACTTCGCCAGGCCCCGCAGCTTGATGGCCTCGGCGAAGTACTCGCCGTTCGAGCCGGTGTTCTCGTTGATGAGCAGGGCGTAGTGACCGCGGAAGACCCCCTCGGGGTTGCGCCCGACCTTGCCCTCGCGCGGCAGGGTGATGGCCCACAGTTGCCGCTCCATGCGATCAACGATCATGTCGCCCACGAACCCGCCGCCGTTGTAGCGCTCGTCGATCACCAGCGCCTGTTTCAGATGCTGGGCGTGGAAGCCGCGCGCGAACTCGCGCAGGCCGTTCTCCCCCATGTCGGGGATGTGCAGGTACCCAACCTGGCCGCCGGTGGCCTGCTCCACGTAGGCGCGGTTCCGCTCGACCCACTCGCGGTAGCGGATGCCCTGCTCCGAGGCGATGGCGCGCACGCGGCAGGTGCGGGCCCCGGTCCGCGTCGGCCGGCCGTTGAACGTGAGGGTCACCACGCGGCCGGCCTTGCCTTCGAGGGCCGCGTAGAGGTTGTCGCGCGGTGAGAGCTCCTGGCCGTCCACGGCGATCAGGTAGTCGCCGGCCCGGATGGGGCAGTCGGGCGCGGCCAGCGGCGAGGTCTCGGCCTCGTCCCAGTTGAAGCCCGGCACGACGTGGCCGATGCGCGGGTAGGCCGCGCCGGGCGTCACCTCGAAGTCGGCGCCCAAGAGCCCGGTGGCCATGCGCCTGGGGTCGGCCTGGTCGTCGCCGCCGTAGGAGTAGGTGTGCCCGGCGTTCAGCTCGGAGATCATCTCGCCGATCAGGTAGACGAGATCCGAGCGCGTGCCGCAGTCGGGGACGAACTTGCGGTACATCGCGCCGACTGCCTCCCAGTCCAGGCCGTGGAGCCCGGGGTCGTAGAACCAGTCGCGCTGCACGCGCCAGGCCTCGTTGAAGATCTGCGCGTACTCCTGGGCGCGATCTATCTTGATGCGCACGTCGGCGAGGCTCACCGCGCCGTCGCCGCTCTTCCCGCTCTTGCCGGCCTCGAGCACACCGTAGGCGCCGCCGGCACGGTAGACGAGCTTCTTCCCGTCCGCGGAGAGGTGGTAGTTGGCGAGGCCCGACACGAGCTTCTCGGCCTTCCAATCACCGGGCTTCTCGGGCTCGAGGTCGTAGCCGTAGAGGTCCAGCTCGCCCGCGGTCTGATCGGTGACGACCATGTACTTGTCGAAGTGGCGCTTGGGCTGGGCGAGGAAGAGGAAGCCCTTGGGGCTCGCCTCGAGCCGGAAGTAGTCGCCGGCCTCGATCCCAGGCGCCACCACGGTGCGGCGCTCGAAGTCGTCCGTGTCCACCACCACCGGCGGCACGGCTTCCGCCTTGCCGGCGTCCGCCTTCTTGCCGGCGCCCTCCTTCTTCCCGCCGTCGTCCTTCTCGGCCGCCTCGTCCTTCTTCACGGCTCCCGTCGCCGGCTCTTCCGCGGCCGGCGCGAACGGCGAGGCGGCGCCCGCCTTCAGCACGACCGCGTAGGGGCGGCACATGTCGAGGAAGATGTGGTTCTGGTCCACCGCGCCCATGATGGGCGCGAAGGTGCGGTTGGAGAGGAAGTAGAGGTAGCGCCCCTTGGGATCGAAGGACGGGCTCCACGAGGTGAAGCGATCGTCGGTCACGGCGAAGGTCCGCCGGGTCGCGAGCGAATAGAGTTGGATGGTCTCGTTCAAGTTCTCGTTCATGCGCGTGTAGGCGATCCAGCGGCTGTCGGGCGACCACACGTAGTCCTGGATGCCCCAGCGCTCCCAGCCGTCGTCGAATTCGCCCTGTGCGATGGCCTGCACCGCGCCGGTGGCGGCGTCCACCAGGTTCAGGCGCATGGCCTTGTCGGTGAACAGCAGCCACTTGCTGTCCGGCGACCATACCGGGCGGGTGCGGAAGCCCTGGTTCCCGCGGGTGAGAGGCGTGAACGGCGCCGTCCCCCGCGGATCGGCGAGGCAGACCTCCTCCTCGCCGCTCACGTCCGAGAGGAACGCCACGCGGCGGCCGTCGGGCGACCAGGCGGCGTCCTTCTCACGCGAGCCCGAGGTGCGCGTCAGGTTGACCGGCTCGCCCTTGCCCTTCTCCGCGGGCACGCTGAGGATCTCGCCGCGCACCTCGAGCAGCAGGTGGGAGCCGTTGGGCGAGAGAGCGAAGGCGCCGTGGTCCTTGTCGGAGTCCACGAACCACGGCCGCATGCCCACGAGGTCGGTGGGGATCCGGATGTCGAGCTGGCGCGGAGACGCCCCGGGCGCGGTGAGATCCAGCAGGTGGAGCCGCTCGCCGTACTGGAACACGATGGCGCCCGGCCCGATGGACGGGTACTTCACGTCGTAGTCCCGGTACTGCGTGAGCGCCACCGTCTGCCTGGTGGCGAGGTCGTACCGGTAGAGGTTCATGGTGCCCCACTGCCGGTCCGAGACGAAGAAGAGCGCCCCGCCCTGCCACATCGGCCACGAGTTGGTGGCGTCGCCGTCGGTGATCTTCCGGAAGTCGCCCCGCGCGAGGCTGCCCATCCAGATCGCCTGCGCCTGCCCGCCCCGGTAACGCTTCCAGGTCGCGAACTCGCGGCTGATGCGGTTGTAGGCGATCGCCGTGCCGTCCGGGGAGAGCGCGGTGAGGCCGGCGCGATCCACCGGCAGGCGCTCCTCCGTACCGCCCTCGACCGCAACGCGGTAGAGCTGATCGGCCGCGAACGGCGCGGTGCGGCGCGAGCGGAACAGGATGGCCTTGCCGTCGGGGAACCAGTCGAGCACGTTGTCGGCCGCGGGGTGGAAGGTGAGCCGCCGCGGCACGCCGCCGCCTGCGTCCATCACGTAGACGTCGGTCCCGCCGTCGTAGTTGCCGGTGAAGGCGATCTGCGAGCCCTCGGGGCTGAACCTGGCGTAGCGCTCCTCCCCCGGGTCGCTGGTGATGCGCCGCGCGTCGCCACCCGCGGTCGAGGCCAGCCACAGATCGCCCTCGTAGGTGAAGACGACCTGGTCTCCGTGCACGTCCGCGAACCTCATCAGGTGACTGGCGGCCAGGGCGCTCGCGGGAATCACCAGCAGCAGCGCCGCGACCAGCGGGAGAAGGGTCACACTACGCACGATCAGCTCCGTCGTCAGGGGTGGAACGAAGTCGGGTACCGGCGACCGGCGCATGTTCGGGCCGCGCGGACGGCGGCGCAAGTGCGGGAGGAAGGGGCGGCACGGGAGCGATGAGGGTGGCGCGGTGGAGCGAGCGCAGAAGGCTGGAGTACTCGAGGCGCGACGCGAGCGGGATGAAGTCCAGCAGGACGAACGCGGCCTGGAGGCGGCGGCGGTTCGGAAGGGAGAGGCTCCAAGGAGGTGGGGGCGGGAAGCGCGCGGTCTGGCGGGCGCCGATGCCGCCGGGGCCTTTGCCCTCCCACGGATCGGCGTGACCTCCGGGGGGCAGGCCGACTACCGAGGGACCACGCCAACTGGAGGTTGGATGCTGGCCCCGGAGGTGGCGGATAGGGCGCGATGAGGCGAGAAGGCGCGGCAACGGCGGGAATCAGAGCGCTTGAGTCGGTGGATGCCGACCGATAGAGTCCTGCGCTGGCAGATGGTACAGACGCAGTTCTGACACAGTCGGGCCGCAGCCGAGCCGAGGCCGCCACGTTTCGCCGTGGAGGGCCGTTCGGGTCAGCCGCGAGCAAGACGGAGCCGGCCCCCGAGCCGGCACGCCTGAGTTCCCGGCGCGCAGGGGTGACACGTGGGCGGCGGGCCGAGATGCCAGCCGTCCCCTCACGAGGAGGGCGGCAGTGCCCCCGAAGAATGGCTCCGACTCGACGAAGGGCGCTCCGGTCTTCGGCCCCGGGAATCCCCACCCGCTCTCGGTTCTCAGGACTGAACTCGTCTGGGAAGGCAAGTACGACGAGTTCGGCAATCGCCGCGAGGTGGACATCGCCGGTCTCGCCGGTCCGTTCCAGCGAATCGAGACGGTGGATGAACCGCGCTCGCGCACCGAGTCGCAGGGCGAACTGTTCGACGCGAAGAAAGCCCACCTCGACGACTTCCGGAACAGGCTGATCTGGGGCGACAACAAGCTCGTGCTCGCGTCGCTCCTGAAGGAGTTCCGCGGCAAGGTGGACCTCATCTACATCGATCCGCCGTTCGATGTCGGCGCTGACTTCACGATGGAAGTACCAGTTGGCGAGGGCAAAGAAACTGTCGAGAAGGACCAGTCAGCGTTGGAGATGGTCGCGTACCGTGACATGTGGGGTAAGGACACGGACTCATACCTGCACATGATGTACGAGCGACTCGCACAGATGCGGGACATGCTGTCTGAGCGCGGGAGCATCTTCGTTCACTGCGACTGGCATGTCGGGGCGCTCTTGAGAACGCTACTCGATGATGTTCTCGGCCGAGACAACTTCCGCAACTCACTCGTCTGGTCCTACGGAGGAAGTGGGCGAGGCGCGAAGGCCATCGCGTCGCAGTTCCCTCGCAACCACGACACAATCCTCTGGTACACCAAACCCGGGACATGGACGTATGAGCCACAGCGGATGGAAAGGCGGGTTCCAATCGCCGACGCCTCTCGCGCGGGCTATCGGCAGGACGAAAAGGGGCGATGGTTCAAGACATCACCACGTGGCGACTACACCGACGAGAGCATTGCAGCGTTGGAGAGAGAGGGGCGAATCTATCGGACGAGCACGGGCTCCATCCGCATCAAGTACTTCCTTCGCTCTGACGGCTCGGATGTCATCGAGGACGTGATGGTCGGAGATGTCTGGACCGACATCCCCGACGCAATGCACTTGCCGGTAGCCGAGCGGACCGACTACGCGACGCAGAAGCCCGAGGCGCTGCTGACGCGGCTCCTGTTGGCAGCTTCGCGCGAGGGCGACCTCGTCGCCGACTTCTTCTGTGGCTCAGGGACAACGGGTGTCGTCGCCGAGCGCCTTGGTCGCAGATGGCTCATGGTCGACCTCGGCCGGTTCGCCATCCACACCTCCCGCAAGCGGCTCATCGAGCTTCAGCGGGAACTCCACGATGGGGCCAAGCCCTACCGCGCCTTCGACGTGTTCAACCTTCGCGAATGCTCCTTCCCCGTTGCTCCACGGCCGCAAGGGGCAGGCCTTCTGCCATGTCGACGGAATCGACGGCTTCTTCACTCGCCGCGAGGTGCGTGCCGTCGCCGGAGCGGCGAAGTCCGCCGGCGCGAAAGAAGTCGCCTGTCTCGCGTGGGAGTTCGAGATGGACCTGCGCATGGAGTGCGACGCACTCGAACGCGAGTTCGGCGTGCGCATCAAGCTCATCCAGATCCCGCGCGAAATCATGGAGAAGAACCGCAAGGAGCCCCCGCCCTTCCTCGAGGTCGCGACGCTGGAAGCCGAGCCCGTCTACCGCAAGATCGAAGGCAAGCGCGCCGTCGACATCAAGCTGAAGCGGTTTCTCCCCTCTCTCGCTGAGGTGCCCTCGAAGGAACTCGAGGCCTTGCAGGAGCGCGCGATCAAGAGCGGCTTCGATTTCATCGACTTCTGGGCGGTGGACTTCGACTACAAGCATCCGCTGTTCAACCACCACTGGCAGGACTACCGCACGCGAAAGGACCGCTCGCTCAAGACGGTCTCGGAGCAGGGCTACGAGTACCCGAAGAAGGGCCGCTACACCGCGTGCGTGAAGGTCGTGGACATCTTCGGCTGCGACACGTCCATCTCGGTCGAGGTGGTCTGTGACTGACCCGGTCATCAACCCCGCGGCGTTGGAGCCGCTCTATGGCCCCTCGGATGTGCCGAACCTGCACCGGGTCAAGGCGAAGACGCCCGGGCACCCGGCCGAAGTGCGCAAGGGCCGCCGCCCGTCGCCCGCCGCCATCGCGCCGAACCTTCGGCGCGACCTCGCC